>JBGQCL010000044.1:0-42861 GCA_041495365.1 Kofleriaceae bacterium
CACGCCGGTGCCGGTCCCGCCGGCGGCGGTGCTCGCGCCGCTCGCGGGGGCGGCCGAGCAGGCCACGCCGACCGAGCTGACCGCGCGGCCCGAGCGCAGCGAGCCGATCGCGGCGGCCCCGCCGGGCGAGCCGCTCCGCGCGATCTCGATGAAGGATCAGGCCGAGGGCGGAACGCGCGCGCCCGTGGAGCCGCGCGTCCCGCTGCACGTCCAGCTGCGCGCGATGGCCGAGGTCGTCGGGGTCCACGAGGCCGCCGGCCTGGGCCGGCTGGCGCCGCCGCACGATCCGCAGCGGGCGCGCAGGCGGCGCCGGCGCGCCAACCTCGCGTGGGCCGGCGTCGCGGTCGCGCTCGCAGCCGGGATCTCGATCGCGATCCGGCTGGTCGCCGGCCGGTGATCCGGCGCGGGGCCGGGCGACGGCCTACGCGGTCGCCGCTCGACGGCGGCGCAGGAACGCGCGGATCCACAGCCGCCATCCCACGATGATCGCGAGGCAGGGCACGACGGCGATGGCGATCGCCGCTCGAGAGCCCTCGTCGCGGTCGAGGTACACGTCGTACGCTCGCACGTCGAGCTCATTGGGGGTCCCAGGAGCAACGGCACCGGGGGTTGCGGTAGGCGGTTCGACCACCACAAGCACCCTGCACCACGTCAGATGGTGACGGTCGGGCGGATACCACGCGCGATCGACCGCGCGCCTCCGCGATCGACAGGCCGAGGCGCTGGCCTTGTGCCGCGTCGTACGTCACGATGCGCTGGATCACCTGATCGATCGTGTCGATCGTGTCGCGGCACTGCTCGAGCGCAGCATCGTCGAGGCCAACATCGACGACAATCTCGCGATCGAGCTGACGCAACAGGTTCGGAACCGGAGCGTACATGTCCTGTTCACCGGGAAAGAACGGCAGCGCGACGTAGGACGCGAGCGCCGCGTCGATGTTGCGGCGGTTCTCCACGATCTCGCTCGAGACGTGGTCGCCAGGATGGCGTCGAGAGATCAGGCGATCGATATTCCGCAGCGCTCCGCGGACCAGCGCCAGCTCCTGGATGCTTGGCATCGCGTTACCGATGATGTCTTCGGTCTGCTTCGCGCTCTTGCTCTCAACATACTGCGATACGGCCGTTGCGGCGACGAACGCCACGACCACGGCGACCATGACGCCCACGAGAAACTTAGCGGACGCGACCGACTTGAACGCGGCCCCCACCCATGGGCGCATCAGAGCGCTTCGGGCACGGTCGGCAAGCGAAGCCTTGTCTCGGCGACAATCGGTCGCATCCGGTGACGCTGCGGTCTTGATCTCGTTGGGGTCTCAGGCGCAACGGCACGGGAGTCTTGCGGTAGGTGGTTCGACCACTGCACAGTCGTCGGCGATGGCCGCAGCGATGGGCGGAGCCGGGTAGACTCGGTCATGGGCAGCGCGATCCACGAGTTCCTGGCCACCGATCACGCGCGCCTCGACGAGCTGCTCGCGCACGCGATCACGGCGGACTCGATCGACCGCACCGCGTACGAGTACTTCCGCGCCGGCCTCTTGCGCCACATTGCGATAGAGGAAAAGGTGTTGTTCGCCGATGCGCGCTCGCGACGCGGCGGCGAGCCGCTGCCGGTTGCGGAGCACTTGCACGCCGATCACGCCGCGCTCGCCTCGCTGCTCGTGCCGCCTCCAACGCACGCACTGCTACGAACCGTCCGTACCGTCCTCGACGAGCACAACCCGCTCGAAGAGGGAGAGCACGGCTTCTACGAAGCGTGCGAGCGGCTCGCCGGGCGCGACGTGCACGCCGTGCTCGCCCAGTAGATTCAGAGGATCCGTAGAGTCGAAACCCAAACAGATTCCCCCCGGAGTTTGAATGCGATCTCGCCTACTTTATCACGGTCTTCATTGCTGCGCCGCTGGCGCTCGTGACTGGGCTCGGCATGTCGCCCGCGCTCTCGACGCGGTTCCACGGCATCAGCAAGCGGCTCAACATCCAGACCGCGCGGTCGCTGCACTTCCTCGTGCTGTGCTGGTTTCTCGTCTTCATCTTCGTTCACGTCACGCTGGTCTTCGCGACGGGCGCGCTGCGGAACCTGAACCATGTCTACGCGGGGACCGACGCCAACGACTGGGTCGGCTTCGGCATCTTCGCGGCCTCCATGGCGATTGTCGTCGCCGGATGGGTGGCCGCCACGCCTTTGACCTTGCGTCACCCGCGCGTGGTGCAGCGCGTGGGCTTCGCGTTGATCGGCCCGGCGCAACGGCTATTCGAGCACATCGACGCGAAGCCCGGCAGCCACACGGAGAAGGACATCTCGCCGTACTTCTGGCACAACGGGAAGTACCCTGAGACTCCTGAGTATCGCGCGCTGTTCGAGAACAACTTCGCGGATTACCGGCTGCGCATCCGCGGCCTCGTCGACAACCCGTTCGAGCTCAGCATCGCAGAGCTTCGGGCCCTGCCGCACCACGAGCAGATCACGCAGCACTTCTGCATTCAGGGATGGTCCGGCGTCGCCAAGTGGGGCGGCGTGTCGATGCGGACCATCCTCGACCTGGTCAAGCCCAAGCCCGAGGCCAAGTGGGTGGTCTTCTACTCGCTCGGCGAAGGGGCCGACGGAGGCCTCTACTACGACGCCCATCCTATCGAACAGATGCGCTACCACCTCACCATGCTCGCCTACGACATGAACGGCGAGCCGCTCTCGTATGGGCACGGAGCGCCGCTTCGCCTTCGCAACGAGGTCCAGCTCGGCTTCAAGCAGGTCAAATGGGTCGCTGGGATCGAATTCGTCGCCGACATCTCGGAGGTCGGCGGCGGCTACGGCGGCTACAACGAAGACCACGAGTTCTTTGGGTACCGACAATCGATCTGAAAACGAAGAGGAGAGATGAGCAAGCCAGAAGCAACGACCAAGGGAGCCATCTTTGACATCGCTGCCGCCGGCGCCGAAATGCGACACGAAGAAGCTTACGTTGGCGAAGGCCACACGGCGCGCACGCTGGTGCGCCAACCCGATCTCCGGATCGTCCTCGTCGTGATGAAGGCAGGCGCGCGGATCGCCGAGCATCGAGCCAAGGACACGGCTTCAATCCACACCGTCAGTGGCCACATACGCCTGCGCCTTCCGGACCAGGTCGCCGACCTACCTTCCGGCCGACTGCTCGTCCTGGAACGCGGGCTTCTCCACGACGTCGAGGCCATCGCCGAGAGCGCGTTCCTGCTCACGCTTGGGTGGGAGGCGAAGTAGTCTGAGCTCGCCGCGAGCCGCTCTTGCACGCGTAGTTGTCGCGCTCGTTCGTGGTCGTCGTCGACGTGCTCGTTGCCCTCGCACTTGACCATTCGCGCCGAGCTCGCTCGTGATCCAGAACGACTGGACCGGAAACAGCGGGCGGAATGAAGTCGATGTGCACGAACATCGTGTGGGCCATACTCGCCCTCGTGCGCGTGGATCCGACCGTACGGCCGCTGGCCGGAGATGATCACCGACATGGAGCGGACGATATCACCTGCGAAGGCGGCTCAGCTGGCATCCATCGCCGGCACCGGTCGGGATCGGGGCCTGCGGTTCCGCGCCGCGGCGTATCGCCGCGCTTGCCCGGGGCGCCGGTGTCCGGTACAAGTGGCGCGGACGGCTCACGATGATCGCTCGCTACAGTCGACCCGAGCTCGCCGCGCTGTGGGACGACAAGCATCGCTTCGAGCTGTGGCTCGGCGTCGAGCTCGCCGCGTGCCGCGCGATGGAGCGGGTCGGCAGCGTGCCCCAGGGCACGGCCGATCAGGTCGCCGCGGCGGCGGCCGGCAAGCTCGACCCGCGCCGGATCCTCGAGATCGAGGCGACCACGCGGCACGACGTGATCGCGTTTCTGACCCACGTCGAGGAGCTCGCGGGCGAGCCGGCGCGCTGGCTCCACCTCGGCATGACGTCGTCCGACGTGCTCGACACCGCGCTCGCGATCCAGAGTCATCGGGCGCTGGACCACATCCTCGATGCGATCGGCAAGCTGCAGGCGGCGCTCGCCCGCCGCGCCCGCGAGCACGCGGCGACGCCGATGATCGGCCGGTCGCACGGCATCCACGCCGAGCCGATCACCGCCGGGCTGACGTTCGCGCGGTGGTACGCCGAGGTCGCCCGGGCGGCCGAGCGGGTCGCCCGCGCGGCGCGCGCGATCGCGGTCGGCAAGATCGCGGGGGCGGTCGGGGTGTACGGCAACCTCGACCCCCAGGTCGAGGCCGACGCGCTCGACGAGCTCGGGCTGGCTCCCGAGACCGTCGCCACCCAGGTCGTCGCGCGCGATCGCCACGCCGACGTGCTGTGCGCGCTCGCCTTGCTCGGGACGGCGATCGAGCAGATCGCGCTCGGCGTGCGGCACTGGCAGCGCACCGAGGTCGGCGAGGCCGAGGAGGGGTTCAGCGCCGGCCAGAAGGGCAGCTCGGCGATGCCGCACAAGAAGAACCCGATCCTCAGCGAGAACCTGTGCGGGCTCGCCCGGCTGCTCCGGTCGTACGCCCAGGCCGGCCTGGAGGACGTCGCGCTGTGGCACGAGCGCGACATCTCGCACTCCAGCGTCGAGCGCGTCGCGCTGCCCGACGCCACCATCCTCGCCGACTTCATGACCGCGCGCGCGACCTCCCTGGTCGAGGGCCTGGTCGTCCACCCGAGCCGGATGCGCGCCAACCTCGACCGCACCGGCGGGCTGTACTTCTCCGAAGCGGTGCTGCTCGCCCTGGTCAAGACCGGGCTGCCGCGCCAGCAGGCCTACGAGATGGTCCAGCGCGCCGCGCTCGCCGCGATCCGCGAGGCCGCGGACGCCGGAGAGGTCGGCGCCCGGCCCGGCCGGTTCCGCGAGCTGCTCGGCGCCGACCCCGAGATCGCGGCGCGGCTCGACGCCACCGAGCTCGACGCGCTGTTCGACCTCGAGCACCACCTGCGCCACGCGCCCGAGATCCTCGAGCGCGCGCTGGGGAGCCTGACATGACCGACGGACCGACCGGCCCGACTGGAGCGACCGCCGACGCCGTCCTGCGCGCCCAGCTCGGCCGCACGCTCGACGCCACGCCGTTTCGCACGATCCGCGGCCAGGCCCTCGCGCGCTACGACGGCAAGGTCCGCGACTGCTTCATCGACCGCGCGCGCGGCGAGCGCATCCTCATCATCACCGACCGGCTGAGCGCGTTCGACGCCGTGGTCGGCACGATCCCGTTCAAGGGTCAGGTGCTGAACCAGCTCGCGCAGTTCTGGTTCGAGCACACCCGGTCGATCGCGCCCAACCACATGCTCGCCGTGCCCGATCCCAACGTGATGATCGCGCGCGAGTGCGAGGCGCTGCCGGTCGAGCTGGTCATGCGCGCGTACCTCACGGGCGTGACCTCGACCTCGATCTGGAAGGCCTACGAGGCCGGCGCGCGGACGTTCTGCGGCCACGCGCTGCCCGACGGGATGCGCAAGAACCAGCCGCTGCCGCACGCGATCCTGACGCCGTCGACCAAGGCGGCCAAGGGCGATCACGACGTCTCGGTGTCGCGCGACGAGCTGCTCGCGATGGGCCGGATCTCGCCGGAGCTGTTCGACCGCGCCGCCGAGCTCGCCGCTGCGTTGTTCGCCGCCGGCCAGCGCCACGCGGCGAGCCAGGGCCTGATCCTCGCCGACACCAAGTACGAGATCGGCATCGACCGCAGCCGGCCCGCCGGCGACGAGCTGGTGATCATCGACGAGATCCACACGCCGGACTCGTCGCGCTACTGGTACGCCGACGACTACGAGGCCCGGCTGGCCCGCGGCGAGGAGCCGCGCAGCCTCGACAAGGAGTACGTCCGGCGCTGGCTCGCCGGCGATGCCCGGTGGTCGGGCGACGGCCCGCCGCCGGTCATGCCCGACGACATCCGGGTCGAGGCCGCCCGGCGCTACATCGCGTCGTACGAGCTGGTCACCGGCCGGCGCTTCGTCCCTGACACCCGCGATCCGATCCCCCGGATCGCCGCCGCGCTCGACGCCGCCTGAGCGCAGCGCCCCCGGCCGTGCCGGTTTGGGGCAGGAGCGCCTGCCGGGTCGTGTATGCTGGCCTGCGTGGCGGGGGGGGATCCTGGCCCTACGCGATCGACTGCACGACTACGGCCGAGGCATTCCGGACCCCGAGCTGGCGGCGGCGCTGCTCGGGCTGCTGTGGACGTCCACGGCCGGCGACTTCTGGTTCAACTCGTACCAGCACCGACCTGCTCGGCGACCTCGCGTGCGAGCGGTTCCTGATCTCGAGCAGCGGCGAGCGATTCGGTCATCCCGACCCGGAGACGCTCGCGCGCATCGTGGCGCGCCCCGGCCACAAGCACGTGTTCTTCAACTACGACTCGGAGTACACCAATTCCTGGGCGAGCGCCGCGCTGCGCAGGCGACATCACTACGACGTCGCGCTGCCGGCGGACAACCGGCGCGGCCTCGTCGTCGACCTGTGACCGCCGGCGCGACGCGCGCTACTTGCAGATGTGCAGGTTGGGCGGCAGGTCGGCGTCGTTGCCCAGCGCGGTGACGCAGGTCGTGCCGGTCGAGCACGTGCCGCGGGCCGACGTGGCCGTCGGGTGGCACATCTCCTGATTCGCGGGCGCGGAGCCGCACGCCGACGCCTGGCAGGCCATCTGGTAGCCGTAGATTCCCCAGTCCGGA
This sequence comes from Kofleriaceae bacterium, assembly GCA_041495365.1. Classification (GTDB taxonomy): domain Bacteria; phylum Myxococcota_A; class Polyangia; order Haliangiales; family Haliangiaceae; genus JABFXX01. The sequence goes on from JBGQCL010000044.1 coordinate 6,641, forward strand.
TCGATCAGCACGTGGGCGCAGCAGTGCTGGCCGGACGCGCAGTCCTCGGGGCCGTCGCAGCTCTCGGTCCCCCAGGTGCACGCGGACGTCGAACAGGCGCCGTCGTGCGCCGAGCTGTAGTTGCTGAAGCAGCAGTGGCTCGGCGACGAGCAGGTCGCGCCCGGATTGCCCTCCGTGTAGCAGCTGAACACGCCGGGCTGGCCCGGATCTCCGCCTCCGGTCGGGAGGCTCGCGTCGGGCGTGGTCGTGCCGGCGTCCCGCGGCGGCGGCGGCGGTGGCGGGCGGCGGGCGCGACTGACGATGTCGATCTCGACGCCGGCATCGGCGCTGCTCGGGTCGCCGGCCGATGGCGCGGTGCACGCACCGAGCGCCAGCGCGACGGCCAGCGCGTGGGTGGATCGGATCCGCTGGTCAAAAATCACGTTGTGGACCTCTCTCGTGAAGAATGATCTTCAGATAACAAAACGAGTTTTGATGTTACACATCGAGAGCGAGAAATCTTCGCAATCGGGATTAAAGATCATGCGGAAATGATGGCGCGCGATTCCTACCTCGCAATAGCCGGCGGTGTAGGTCGCTGCACCTCGTCGACGGAGATCCGGTGATCTACGGACGCGGCGACTCGTATCTGACAGCGCGATTGAAGGGAATGGTGGGCCTGATCAATAGCACGTGCGGCGAATGTGGGTCGGCCGGGGCACCTTGTCCGGATTCCGGACATGCGGTTCATGTCCAGTGAGGCTCGCTGTCGATCGCGCGGCGCGGCAGCCTGCAACTACTGGCAGATGTTCAGCGATGGCGGGAGATCGGTGTCGTTGCCGAACGCCGTCACGCACCGGTTGCTCGGGTTGGAGCACGTGCCGGCCGCCGCCGCCGTCGGGTGGCACAGCTCCTGGTTGGCCGGAGCAGCGCCGCACGCCGACGCCTGACACGCCAGCTGGTAGCCGACCACGCCGCTGTCGGGAGTCACGATCGCGTGTGCGCAGCAGTGCTGGCCGCCGGCGCAATCCTCGGGGCCGTCGCACTCGATGGTCCCCCAGGTGCACGCGGCCGTCGTGCAGGCGCCGTCGTGCGCCGAGCTGTAGTTGTTGAAGCAGCAATGGGCCGGCAGCGTGCACGTCGTGCCCGGGCTGCCCTCGGTGTAGCAGCTGACGACGCCGGTGCCGCCGCCCGATCCGGCGTCGCTGCCCCCGGACGAGCCGCCGGCATCGCCGCCGGAGCCGCCGGCATCGCCACCGGAGCTGCCGGCATCGCCGCCGGAGCCGCCGGAGCTGCCGGCATCGCGACCGGAGCTGCCGGCGTCGCCGCCGGATCCGCCCGCGTCACCACCGGGCCGGGCGGCGTCGGTCGATCCGCGGGCATCGATCGGCGTGGCCGCATCGGCGTGGTGCGCGTCGAGATGGGTCACGCTGCTCGCGTCGACCGGCGTCGCAGCATCGGCAGCGCCCGTGTCGGGCGCGGGCGGCGTGCCCGGCGACGGTGCGTTGCACGCAGCGAGCACCAGCACGACAGCCAGCGCGCACGAGGAGCGGAATCGCGGGGAGGGCATCGTGGGGGCCGCGCGTGTGCCGTGAGAAGTTGCTTTCTCTCACGACGTTCGCTGCAGCTGGCAAACGCTAGCATCTCGCGCGTGGCGATCGCGCACGCCTCACGATGCAGAATGCAGCCACCACCGACGCCATCATCTCTACGGCGGCGCACCTCGACCCCGTGGACCGGACAGCGCACGGGTAGCGCCATGTCTGCACGCGAGCGCCGCGTGGTCACATCGTGGGTCGCGCGCGCCGAAGTTTGCCGCTTGACATCGCGCGGTGTGTTCCGCGAATGCGACCGACGCCTCGCGGCCTAGCCGCGCCGGAGCTCGCGGCGGTGCAGCGCGAGCCGCAGCGCGAACATGATCAGCATCAGCGCGCCGAGCACGACCGAGATGTTGCGCGCGAGATCGAGCCACGGCGCGCGGTGGCCGGTCAGTGCGGGCACGACGGCGAGCGTCAGCTTCGCGGCCTCGGTGGGCACCGCGAGCGACAGCGTGCGGCCGGGCGTCCCCGATGGCTGGTGGACGAGGCGGATCGTGTGGCTGGCATCGACCACCGCGGCGTCCTCCGCGTGCTGCGCGATCTGCTGGCGGATCGCCTCCAGGCCGACCGGGGTCGACAGCATGAACGTGCCGGTCACACGGGCGTCGTAGCCTTCGCCGTCCTTGATCCGGTCGACGGGCGCGCCCGCGATGACCCGCAGGCCGGCGCCGTCGATCTCCACCCTCGCGATGTCGCGCTCCTGGACCCTGGGCAGCCCGGGGGCGGTGGACGGCATCCGGATCAACGTGTCCATCTGGCCATCGTGGATCTGGAACAGCTCGACCACCTCGCCGGGGGCGAGCTGGAACTTGAACTCGATCTTCATCACGTCGGCGACGGTCGCCGCATCGGTGAGGATCGCGGCGCGCATCATCGGCGTGTTCGCCACGCCCTGCGCGCGCTGGCGCGCCACACGGACCGCGGCGTCGATCGTCAGGCCGAGCTCGGCGGCCTCGTGGTCCAGCGCGGCGACCGTCGCAGGCGCCAGCGTGTGGGTCGAGTGCGGCGCACACAGGGTGATCGCAATGGCGGCCGTGAACCACATCGCGGCACCGCCGAGCCACCGCATGCTCGGCCGGCGGTGCATCCACACGGCGCGCGCGAGGACCTCGGTATGTTCTTCTTCGAACGGATCCTGCATGCGCTTACCTGTAGGCCCTCGTAGCGCCATCAGCGTAATCCTCCGCTGCGGTGACCGTCAATCGCCGGGATCCGGAGCGCCGGCACGCGGGGAAGCTCCGGGTGCGCGTGCAGCAAACAACGGCAGATCGTGGCGCGCATCGATGTGCTCGGCGGCGATGTCCGGCCGTCGGACGGGCGCCCGATCGCACGCGCGAGCCGCACGGGTGGGGGCAGCCGGTGCGCCGATCCTCCACGCCCCGACCCGACATGGGGGGGGCACGTTCCAGCGCCGCCCGGCCGTGCTGCGCTGCTGGTGATCGTCGTGGTGCTGGTGTTCAAGCCGAGCGGGCTGTTCGGCCGGACCGTGGTGGTGCGCGGCCAGCCGGGGTTGATCGAGCCCTCCTCATCGAGATCTGCGAGCCTCACGGAGCGCTTGCACGGACGCATCATTCGTGGTGTCTGCTGTGGGTGATGCGAGTCGCCGTCCCGCCTCGTCCAGGTGCGTCGTGCTGATCGTCTCCGGCCGCGCGGCGCTCAGCGCGGCCCGGCAGGCGCGTGCACTGGGGAAGGGACGGGCGGTGTGCCCCGGGTTGCGCGGGCTGACGGCGCGCTGGCTCCACCTCGTGGTCACCGCGCGGCCGCTCACCGCGGCCGAGGCAACCCAGCTCGACGCGATGCTCGCCTACGGGCCGAACGACGATGGGCCGCCGAGTAGCGCGGCGGGCTCGGTCGAGACCCTGACGTTCCACGTCGCCCCGCGGGTCGGCACGACCTCGCCGTGGTCGTCGAAGGCAATCGACATCGCCCACGTGTGCGGGCTCGCCGCGATCGAGCGGATCGAGCGCTGCATCGCGTACGCGGCGACCGGCATCGGACTGTCGGTGCGCGCGCTCGGGGCGGCGCTGTCCGATCGGATGACCGAGAGCGTCATCGTCCGCGAGGCCGATCTCGCGCGGATCGTGGCGCATGGCGGCGCGCCGCGGCCGCTCGGAACGATCTCGCTTGGCTCCGATCCGGGGGCGACGCTGCGCGCCGCGAGCGATCGGCTCGGCCTGGCGCTCGCGGACGACGAGATCACCTACCTGACCGAGCGCTACCGCGAGCTCGGCCGCGATCCGACCGACGTCGAGCTGATGATGTTCGCGCAGGCCAACAGCGAGCACTGCCGCCACAAGATCTTCAACGCCGAGTTTCACCTCGCCGGCGAGCGGCAGACGCAATCGCTGTTCCAGCTGATCAAGCGGTCGACCGAGCGCGCGCCCGACGGCGTGCTGTCGGCCTACCGCGACAACGCGGCGGTGGTCGAGGGCGTGGTCGCCGAGCGGCTGCTGCTCGGCCCCGACGGCGCGTACCGCAGCCACCGCGAGCCGTCCCACATCCTCGGCAAGGTCGAGACCCACAACCACCCCACGGCGATCTCGCCGTTCCCGGGGGCAGCCACCGGGTCCGGCGGCGAGATCCGCGACGAGGGCGCGACCGGGCGCGGCGCCAAGCCCAAGGCCGGGCTGGTCGGCTTCACGGTCTCGGATCTCCGGCTGCCCGGCGCGCTCGAGCCCTGGGAGCCGCCTGCCGGGCGCTGGATCGGCTCGCCGGGCCGGATCGCGACGGCGCTGGAGATCATGACCGACGGGCCGCTCGGCGCCGCCGCGTTCAACACCGAGTTCGGCCGGCCCGCCGTGCTCGGTTACTTCCGTACGTTCGAGCGAAGCGAGATGGGGGGTGGGGACCCAGCCGGCTTTGCCGGCGGGGCGGGGGGCGAAGCCCCCCGTGGGATCGAGCGAAGCGAGATGGGGGGTGGGGACCCAGCCGGCTTTGCCGGCGGGGCGGGGGGCGAAGCGGGCGGGCGGGTGGCGCGCGGCTATCACAAGCCGGTGATGCTCGCCGGCGGGATCGGCGCGATCCGACCCGGCCACATCGCCAAGGCCCCGGTGCCGGCGGGCGCCGCGCTGCTCGTGCTCGGCGGCCCGGCGTTCTTGATCGGGCTGGGCGGTGGCGCGGCGTCGTCGCTGGCCCAGGGCGCCTCGGCCGAGGACCTCGACTTCGCGTCGGTCCAGCGCGACAACCCCGAGATCCAGCGCCGCTGTCAGGAGGTGATCGATCGCTGCGGGGCGCTGGGCGACGCCAACCCGATCCTGTCGATCCACGACGTCGGCGCCGGCGGGCTGTCGAACGCGCTCCCCGAGCTGGTGCACGACGCCGGGCTCGGCGCGACGATCGACCTGCGCGCGATCCCGACCGGCGAGCCCGATCTGTCGCCGCTCGAGCTGTGGTGCAACGAGGCCCAGGAGCGCTACGTGCTCGCCATCGCGCCCGAGCGCGTCGCTGACTTCGCGGCGCTGTGCGCCCGGGAGCGCGCGCCGTGGGCCCGGCTCGGCACCGCCACCGCCGACGGCCACCTGGTGGTCACCGATGCGGCGAGGCCGGCGCAGCCGCCGCGGAACCCGATCGATCTGCCGCTCGAGGTCGTGCTCGGCAAGCCGCCGCGCATGGTGCGGCGCGCCGAGCCGGTGCCGGTGCGGCTCGCCGCGCTCGATCTTGGCGGCGCCAGCGTGGCCGACGCGCTGGATCGCGTGCTCGGCCTGCCGACGGTCGCCGACAAGAGCTTCCTGGTCACGATCGGCGATCGCACGGTCGGCGGCCTGATCGCGCGCGATCCGATGATCGGCCGGTTCCAGGTGCCGGTCGCCGACTGCGCGCTCACGCTGGCCGGGTTCGATACCACCGCCGGCGAGGTCATGGCGCTCGGCGAGCGGCCGCCGATCGCGCTGCTCGACGCCGCCGCCGCATCGCGGATGGCGATCGCCGAGGCGATCACCAACCTCGCCGCCGCGCCGATCGGCCCGCTGCCGCGGATCAAGCTGTCGTGCAACTGGATGGCGGCGGCCGGTCATCCCGGCGAGGACGCCCGGCTGTACGCCGCGGTGCGCGCCGCGAGCGACTGCGCGATCGCGCTCGGCCTCGCGATCCCGGTCGGCAAGGACTCGATGTCGATGCGCACGGTGTGGCAGGCGCCCGACGGCCCCGCCGGCGATCCAATCTCCTGGCGCACCCGCAGCGTGGTCGCGCCGGTCACGCTCGTGGTCACCGCGTTCGGCCCGGTCAACGACGTGCGGCTGGCGGTGACCCCGGAGCTGCGCGGCGGCGGCCGCGCGCTGTTGCTCGTCGATCTCGGCGGCGGGCGCAACCGGCTCGGCGGCTCGTGCCTCGCCCAGGTGTACGGCCAGCTCGGCAATCGCCCACCCGATCTCGACGATCCGCATCGCCTGAGCGGTGTCTACGGCGTGCTCCAGGAGCTGGTCGCCGAGCGCAAGCTGTCCGCGTACCACGATCGCTCCGACGGCGGGCTGATCGTCACCGCGCTGGAGATGGCGTTCGCCGCCGGCCTCGGCCTGGAGCTCGACACCACGGCGGTCGCCGGTGATCCGTTCGCGGCGCTGTTCGCCGAGGAGCTCGGCGCGCTCGTCGAGGTCGCGGCCGGCGACGTCGAGTCCGTGCGGATCCGGCTCGCGTCGGCCGGCGCACAGGTCCACGCGATCGGCCGCGCGGTCGCCGGCGAGCGCATCATCGTGTCCCACGCCGGCCGGCGCGTGATCGACGCGTTGCGCCGCGATCTGCGGGCGCGGTGGTCGCACGTCAGCCACCAGATCGCGCGGCTGCGCGATGACCCGATGTGCGCGGCCGAGGAACACGCGGCGCGGCTGGCGCCCGATGCCCCGGGGCTGACCGCCGAGCTCACGTTCCCGATCGATCTCCCGATCGATCTCCCGATCGATCTCCCGATCGATCCCCCGATCGATCTCCCGGTCGATCCCCCGATCGATCTCCCGGTCGATCCCCCGGTCGATCCCTCGCGCGCGCTCCCCTCCGATGCAGCGCCGATGGTGGCGCGCGGCGCACGGCCGCGGATCGCGATCCTGCGCGAGCAGGGCGTCAACGGCCACATCGAGATGGCCGCCGCGTTCCTGCGCGCCGGGTTCGAAGCGATCGACGTCCACATGACCGATCTCGTGGCCGGCCGCGCCGATCTGTCCGACTGCCGGGGCGCGGTGGCGTGCGGCGGGTTCTCGTTCGGCGACGTGTTCGGCGGCGGCCGCGGCTGGGCGGCGACGTTCCGCTACAACCCGCGCGCGCGCGACGCGCTCGCCCGGTTCACCGCCCGCACCGACACCTTCCTGCTCGGCGTGTGCAACGGCTGTCAGATGCTCGCCGATCTCACGGACCTGTTGCCCGGCGCGGCCGGCTGGCCGCGGTTCGTGCGCAATCGCTCCGAGCAGTTCGAGGCCCGCCTCGTGCTGCTGCGGATCGAGCCCGGCCCGTCGATCCTGCTGCGCGGCATGGCCGGCTCACGGATCCCGGTCGCCATCGCGCACGGCGAGGGCAGGGCGGAGCTCGACGCCAGCCAGCTCGCGGCGGTGGAGCGCGCCGGTCTGGTCGCGGCGCGGTTCGTCGATGGCCGCGGCGAGGTCGCGGCGAGCTACCCGGCGAATCCGAACGGCTCGCCCGGCGGCATCGCCGCGCTGACCAGCGCCGATGGCCGGATCATGATCATGATGCCGCACCCCGAGCGGGTGTTTCGCACCGCGCAGCTGTCATGGCATCCGCCCGAGTGGGGCGAGGACAGCCCGTGGATGCGCATGTTCCACAACGCGCGCGCCTGGATCGGCTGAATCGACCCCGGGATGACCGCGGGCGCCGGTGCGGCCGCGCCTGCGTCGCACCCGGTTACAGCCAGGGTACGGCGATCGCGATCGCGCAGCTGATCAGCAGTCCGGCGTGGAGGACGCGCCGCATCTGGCGGGGATGGCGCTGGCCGGTGAGCACGACCAGCGCGGACGCTGCGCGCCGCATCGCGAGCAGCCCCGGCACCATCGCCACCAGCGTGATCAGCGCCGGCAGCCGCGAGCTCAGCTCGCCGTCCAGGAACGCCCGTGGCCACACCGTAGGCAGCAGCAGGAGCTCGGACAGCACGATCACCGCGATCGCCCAGCGGTGACCCGCGAACTGCGCGGTTGCGGCGATCGCGAGGATCGCGGCGACTTCCGGCCCATGCCACGCGTTCTGCGCGAGGGGCAGCGCGAGCAGCGCGCTGACCATTGCGGTCGCAGCGAGCCACGCATCGCGGCGATGCCGGCGCCGCCGCGCGCTCACGTAGCGTTCGTAGCGCGTCCGCGGAACCCTCGCGGCCAGTACCTCTTCGCCCTGAGATCTAGGATCCATGATACCCACCATCGGCTGATCACGTCGGATCTTGAGTGGTTGAACACCACGACTACGACGGGCAGGACACCGCGGCCAGGACTGTTCGGCGCGCATCACGAAAGTACGCAATCACCAACGAGCGGACCTGCTCGGCAGTTCCACCTCACCTGGACAGAATGACGCATGGTCGTCACCACCCCCCAATGTACCCCGCACGCGACCCCGCATACAAACAGATCCGTCGGCGATACACACAGAGTCACAGTAGCGGGAGCAGCACAGCAAACACGCCGATCGCGAGCAGGCCGACGTGGGTGCAGCGACAAATGCGCTCGGTCTGGCCGCGGCCGCTCATCGCGGCCAGCGCCACGGCGGCCCGCGGCATCGCCAGCACGCCCGGGATGATCGCCGTGAGCGTCACCAGTGCGATCAGCCGGGGACCGCCACCGGTCCCCAGCACGGCGCGCGGCCACACGGTGGGCAACAGGCAGAGCTCTGCGAGCACGATCACCGCGACCGCCCAGCGCTGCCCCGCCAGCAGGGCGATTGCGGCCACCGCGAGGATGGCGGCGACCTCCGGTCCGTGCCAGGCGCTCGGTGCCAGGGGTAGTGCCAGCCCGGCGCTGACCAGCCCACTCAGCGCGAGCCAACCGTCGCGAGGCTCCTCGCGCTGTCGACGCATCGAGGAATTGTAAGTGCGTCGTTACAATTGTCCAGATAGCGCGACAGTCTTCATCGACGGCACGGCTCTCCGAATCCTTCGTACGCCGCGCGTCGACGGCGCCCGCATCGGTCGGGGTCGACGGCGCGCTGCGGCGTGCGACAGCGCGCGGTGTGTCGACAGCGCGCACCACCGTGCGCTGCCGCGATCACTTCGCGGCGAGGATGTCGACCTGGCGGATGTCGGGCGGCGACGCGAGCAGCTCGTCGGCGCGCCCCAGCAGGGCCGCCGCGATCCGGCCCTCGAGGTGCGCCTTGCGGCCGGCTTCATCGGCGAACGCGTCGAAGATGCCGAAGCTGCGCGGCCCGGAGCGGAACGCGTACCAGACCACCGTGCCGGTCTCCTGCACGGCGAGCGCCTGGGCACTGCGCAGCAGCTCCGCGAGCGTCTCTTCCTTGCCGGGCTTGGCTTCGAGCAGAGCGCAGATTCCAACCTTGATCGACATCGAGATCTCCTGGATGGGGTTGCGGGGGGAGACTAGCCCGGAACCTCGCCGCGATGTCGACCGGGGCGACCGGTTGCAGGCCGGAGCTCCGGAGAGGGGACCGATCGATGTGAATCGCCCCGATCGCGGTGCTAGAACCAGCCGCGATGGCAGCGATGCGTGCAGCGAGGGTCCGAGTGACGAGGTGTCGATGCAAGGCCGGGAACGTCCGGAGGCGTGGAGCCGAGGTCGGCTCGGCCGCGAGCCCAGCCCGGAGCCGGCATCTGCGCTGGCCGGTGCTCGCCGCCGCGGCGCTGGCGCTGGTTCCCGCGATGGCGGCGCTGGCCCCCACCGCGCATGCGGCGCCCCCGCCGGTGGTGATCGCGAAGTGCGGGGACAGCGCGATCGACGTCACGCCCGGACCCGATGGCGGCACCGCGACGCTGCATGGCGTCATCGCCGGGGCCGGCGGCGACCGCTGGAGCTTCACCGCGAGCGTCGGCATGGCCCGGCTCGGTGCGAAGACCCGCACGATCACCGTCGAGAGCGTTCGCACGGTCGAGGGCCGGCCGCTGCGCGGCAAGGACGCGGCGCCGTCGGCGCTGTTCATCGACCTTCTGCTCGACGACAAGAAGCTGCTGCTCCGCCACGCGTCCGAGGGCGGCGGCGATCCGGACTACGCCGCCGATCTCGACCGCTGCAGCTTCGCGCGCGAGTCCGACGGCGTGCTCGCGGCGCTGCTGCCGCCCCCCGCCGAGCCCGCCGGCTGCGCGCCCGACACGGTGCGCGGCAGCTACCGCACGCAGGTCGCGCGGGTCGCCAAGCTGTCCGACGCCGACGCCGACCGCGAGGCCCAGGCGCTGTGCGAGGACCACCAGAAGACGATCGAGGCGCGCAACCGCCTCGAGCAGGCGATCTCCGACCGCGCCGCCCGCGACCGGATCGCCGCGCGCGGTGCAGCCGTGATGAAGACCGAGGACGCGCGGATCAAGGCGTGGAACCGGATCGACGGCTGCCTGGGCAGCGAGCCGGCGAAGGGGCGCGGCGTTGCGGCACTGCACGACGCGGAGGCGCGGACCCGCGCCTGCTACGCCAAGATCTCGCCGACGGACCGGCAGCGGTAGCGGCAGCGGCTCGGGCAGCGGGCAGCGGCACCGGCAGCCGGCAGCGGCTCGGGCAGCGGCAGCGCGGCAGCGCGGCAGCGGCAGCGGCAGCGGCACGGCAGCGGCAGCGGTTCCGGTAGCGGGTAGCGGGTAGCGGTAGCGGTAGCGGTAGCGGTAGCGGGTAGCGGCAGCGGCAGCGGGCAGCGGCTCGGGCAGCGGCAGCGGCAGCGGCAGCGGTACGCGCGGCACGAGGTCCGTGCATCCGACGGGACGGTGGCCGTGACGGAGACCGTCAAGATCACCTACGGCCAGAACTGGTCGGCGTACAACGCCGCGCAGGACCACGAGCGCGAGCACGTCGAGCTGCTGCTCCGCGACGTATGCCGCACGAGCGTCACGCCGCCGCATCCCGGGCGCGGGCCGAAGCCGATCCTGCTCGCCGATCTCGTCTACGGCATGGCGACGAAGGTCTACACCGCGATGTACGAGCTGGGCGTCGAGCCGAAGCTCGCGGAGGTCCGGTGACCGTCGCGCGTAAGCTGCAGAACATGGCGTGCTCGTCCGGCGTGGGGGCCCGCCCGACGTACCTGATCGCGTCGCGCAACGAGACCGACAGGCTGCCGACATCGTCGTAGTTCGTCATGCCGTCCTTGTCCTTGACCTCGAGCACGAGCCACGTGTCGTCGTTCGCGTCGACGACGGTCCTGCTGAGGAACGTCGACACGATCCTCTCCTCGCGTTCCATCGAAACCCCGCGTCATAGGCGAGGAGTCCGCTCGAATCCGGTCCGCTAAAACGCACCGCCACAATTGGCGCAGTGTTTCAGGCACGACTCCGTCTTGCGGGATGGCAGAACGAGGACGGCTGTGGTCGCATTGCAAGCTGGACATCTGCGCCGCTCGCTCAGCGGGGCCTCATCGGCCAGCTCTGCTGTCCATTCGATGGGTCGACGGTCGGTCCGGGACTTTGCGATCCGACAAGCCGTATCCGCTTGCTGGATCAACTTCTCCAACGTTGTGTTCTCCGCACCACGTGCATAGCCAAGCGTTGCCTTCACCTCCACACGCACTTTGTTCATGGTGAGCGTCATCTCGCTGAGCTGCTGCTCTGCCGTCTCAAGGAACTCCGTAAGCGATTTGTCCTCCACCACAACGACGAACTCGTCGCCGCCGTAGCGAAAGGCACGACCACCATGACGACGCGCTGCAGACTCCGTCATTGTCCCCGCGAGTTTTAGTGCAGCGTCCCCTGTTGGATGCCCGTAAGTATCGTTGATCTCCTTGAAGCCGCTCAGATCGACAAACACCACCGCCCATTTGAGCTTTACATCGCGATCGTACGTGTCTTGAAGACTGAGGAGGGCAGCATGGTTTGGGAGACCTGTTCGTTTGTCGAAAAAGGCGGCATAGGCAAGCGCATAGACGGACGCGACGGCGTCGCTAGCAAGAGGAAACGCTTTGAGAAGATCGTTACCGTCCATGAGCTGCCGCCCAAGAGTCGAACTGCGCAACGGTCGCATCGTAGAGAGCGTCGTCAAGGTCGTCGGCAGTCCAGCTCGGATCGATGAAGACCTCCGACACAATCCACCAGTATTCGTGCGGGCTCGAATAGAAAACGACCGTGACGCTGTTCCTGGCGTCTCGAGTCACGCCCCCAAGAGCGAGCTTTCGATCGGCGAGGGCCTTCGAGAGCGCCGTATCCAGCGGCATTGGACGGTTCGTGTTCGCGTCGCTGCCGAGCACTCCGCCGAGTAGAGCCCCAGGCACACCTGCGATCATCCCGCCAACCAGCCCGCCGAGGACGCTTCCGCCGATGTCTTTGATTCGGGGCCTAGGCATCTACGTCCCGTGGGCGAAACCCTCGAAGGTCAGCCGAGACCAGGAAACCGTCGGTAGCCGCGGGATCGGTGGGATCGGCGCGATTGGCGGAATCGGCGGAATCGGCGGAATCGGCGGAATCGGCGGGATCTCGTGAAGCGGCAACATCGGCCCCCCTCTGGCGCCCTCAACGAATGCGACCGCATCACCTACACGATCACGAAAGAATCCGTCGTCGAAACGCCCGAGGTACTCTCGGCGGTACGAAAATACGGCGCCGTCCCGAATGAACGCCACTGGTTGCGTATTACGCGCCATCACGACGCCGTCCTTAAGCCAGCCGACAGTCCTCCCGTTCCTGTCGAAGATGGGCGTCACAGGGTTACTCTAGTACGAGTGCGCACGTTGAACATGCTCCTTCCCGCCCCTTCGCGCGGGAGCATCGAGGCGCCGCAGAGGCGAGTCGCGATCGCCTTCATCGACGTGCGCCACGAACCTCTGTGGAAGGAGCGCCAGGCCACGAGCTGGCCTTGTCCGAATACCTGATGCACCGCCGCGAGCTGACCATCCGGCTCGAGAGAGCAACCTCTCCGCCGGAAGACGGACGGCTCATCAGTGGATGACGCTTCACTGTGGGTTTTTCGTGGAGCCAAGATGAGCGTGCGCGGACGCTACGGTTAGGGTGAGACGTCATAGTAGCTCGACCGGGGCCCGGAGGCCGCTTCGAACTGCGGCCCGATGATTCGATCCCCTGCCCAGCGATTCGGTTCAAGGTGCCGATGCTTGGGCAAAGCCCGGCTCGGGCAGCGGCAGCGGTTCCGGCAGCGGGCAGCGGCAGCGGGCAGCGGTTCCGGCAACCGGCAGCGGCACCGGCAGCGGCACCGGCAGCGGCACCGGCAGTGGCAGCGGTACTGGAAGCGGCAGCCGCAGCGGGACCGGCGCGATCCGGTTACAATGCTCTCCGATGCCAGGGGACGGGTTTGCCGGTGGAGGCGCGCCCGCCGGGGCGCAGGCCGACACCATGCCGCGCTTCGAACCGATCGATCCGGAGGCGGAGGTGCCCGCGCCCCCGGATGCGCCGGACGCGAACGACCCCGCGGAGCTCGCGCCGCTGTTCGACCCCGCCGAGCACCTCGACCTGCTGCTCCGCCGGTTCGCCGGCCGGCTGGAGCGCCATCGCCGGCGGCGCGATCCGGCCCAGCTCGACGCCGGGCGGGTGTTCACGATCGAGCGCCGGCTCGCCGCGTTCGAGGCCGAGATCGCGGCCCGGGTCGCGATCTCGGATCCCGCGGCGCTGCCGATCGTCCAGCTCCAGCAGCGGTTCGCGCTCGGCGATCTGGCGATCGCGTTCCTGATCGGCGCCGCCGCGCCCGGGCTCGATCTCGCGATCGGCCGCGCGATCGCCGAGCTCAACGCCGACCGGGAGCAATGCGACGTAGGCTTCCTCGCCGGCGTGCTGACCGACGGCCCGGTCGACCTGCGGATCTTGCTCGGCGAGCTGAGCGAGCTGGCGCCGCTGGTCCGCTACCGGCTGATCCGGCTCGCGGCGCCGCGCGGCTGGCAGCCCGAGGGGCCGCTGCTGCTCGCGCCGGTCGCGGTGCCCGATCGCGTGGTGCGCTGGCTGCGGGGCGAGACCCACTTCGAGGGCGCGCGGTTCGAGCGCAGCGCGCGGCTGGTGCGCGGCGCCGAGGGCGCGACGTTCGAGGACGCGACCGCGTCGCTGATCGACCGCGTGCTGTTCCGGACGCTCGGCCCCGACGACACCGGCGCGCGCCAGCCGACCGTGGTCGCCGGTCCGTCGCTGTCGGGCAAGTCCACCGCGGTGGTGCATGCCGCCGGCGCCCGCGGCGTGCTGGTGCTGGCGCTCGATCTCCACGCCCTGGTGTTCGCCGCCGATCCGCTCGACGCGTTCCGGGACATCGTGCTCGAGGCCGCGTTGCACGACGCGGTGCTGCTGGTCCGCCACGCCGAGGTCCTGCTCGACGACCGCCGCGCGGCCCTGCGCCACGCGGTCGCGGGCGCGATGGCCGATGGCCGGCTGTGGGTCGTGCTGACCGCGCGCGGCGAGGTCGCCGACCTGCTGCGGATGGCGCCGGGCACCCAGCTGCTCCGGGTCGACATGCCGACCGAGACCGAGCAGCTCCGGCTGTGGCACCGCGCGCTGCCGCCGGGGGTCCCGCGCGCGCCCGACCTCCACCCCGAGCTGCTGGTCCGCCGCTACCACCTGACGCCGGGCGACATCGGCGAGGCGGCCAGCGCGGCGACCGTCGCGGCGATGCGGGACGGCTCGCCGGTGACGCTCGCCCACGTGACCGACGCGGTGCGCGGCCGGCTGCGCCACCGGCTCAAGGACATCGCCGACGTCATCACCACCACGGTCGACTGGGACGACATCGTCCTGCGCGAGGACATCATCGACCGGATCATCGAGCTGCTATCGACGGTCCAGTACGAGAAGGTCGTGATGGACGAGTGGGGGTTCAGCCGCCGGTTCAGCTACGGCCGCGGGCTGTCGGCGCTGTTCTCCGGCGCGCCGGGCACCGGCAAGACGATGATCGCCGGGCTGATCGCCAAGGAGCTCGGCCTCGAGCTGTTCCGGGTCGACCTGTCGCGGGTGGTGTCCAAGTGGGTCGGCGAGACCGAGAAGAACCTGGGGCTGGCGTTCGACGAGGCCAGGCACGCGCGCGCGATCCTGCTGTTCGACGAGGCCGACTCGCTGTTCGGCAAGCGCACCGAGGTCCGGTCGTCGAACGATCGCTACGCCAACCTGGAGACCAACTACCTGCTGCAGCGGATCGAGGCGTTCGAGGGCATCGTGCTGCTCACGACCAACCGCGACACGTCGATCGACGAGGCGTTCCGCCGCCGCCTGCGGTTCCGCATCGAGTTCCCCACGCCCGAGCTCCACGAGCGCGAGCAGCTGTGGCGGTCGATGATCCCCGAGACCGCGCCGCTCGGCGCCGACGTCGACTTCCACCGGCTCGCCGAGCGGTTCGAGATGACCGGCGGGTACATCAAGAACGCCGCGATGCGCGCGGCGTACCTGGCGGCGACCTCCCGGCAGAAGATCATCTCCCAGGCGCTGCTGGAGAGGGCCGCGGCGCTCGAATGGGAAGAGATGGGCAAGCTCTAGCCCAGCGTGCGACGCGCCTCACGGAGCGCGATCGACGGAGCGGAATCGACGGGTGTCCCGCGCGACGTTACATGTCTCACACCGGGGAGGCACTCCCGGGAAGGGCGGTTCGGGATCTGTCGTACGAAGCTCCGAGTCCGCTGCAACGCGCGGACTTCACAAACGTAATTCGGATTCCGAATCTCGAGGCGCACGATGGATCAACGCGAGCAGGCCCCCAAGGACATCCACCAGGACCAGACCCAGGCCCCGACCGCGGACGCCGCCGGCGGGGTGACCAACCATCACCCCGGTGGCAAGGACGCGCTGGGAACCAAGGAGAACGTGCTCGCACCGTTCTACGACCAGATGGTCGAGGTCGCGCACGAGCTCGCTCCGCAGTTCACGCCGCTCGGCCTGCACTTCCGGCCCGAGATCCTGCTCGCCACCGCGATGCAGGAGGCGTCGAGCAAGGATCCGCTGACCACCCGCAGCTTCGACAACGGGCTCGGCATCATGCAGATCACGCCGTACAAGGGCAAGCTCGACCCGGCGGTGGCCAAGGCGATCAACTGGGACAACTCGAAGGACGTCGAGACCAACATCCAGCACAGCAACTGGCGCAGCGCCAAGGCCAACTTGACCGCCGGCGCCCAGACCATGCTCGGCAAGGCGCGCTCGATCAAGGGCGGCGTGGCGACGACCTGGGAGCAGATGGACGAGCCCCACCGCTGGCGCGCCGTGCTGTACGCGTACAACGCCGGCGAGGGCAGCGCGATCTCGGCGCTGCGCCGCGGCGGCCCCAACGCGGCGATGATCAGCACGTTCAAGGACAAGTCGGGCAAGACGGTCAGCCACGACTACACCGCCGAGATCACGGCGAAGACGGACTACGTCGACGGTCACGATCCGTTCGCGGCCGGCGGCAAGGAGGCGCCCGGCGGGCCGGCGACGGGCGGCGGCGGGACGCCCGGCGGGGCGAGCGGCGGCGGCGCGGCCCACGAAACGCCGCACCCGGCGGCCGATGGCATCAAGCAGTCGGTCGGCCGCGGCGGCGTCAACGAGCGCCACGACGTCATCGCGGCGCAGACCCGCCTGAAGGAGCGCGGCGTCGACCCGCAGGGCATCGACGGCGATGCCGGGCAGCACACGATCCACGCCATCGAGACCTTCCAGGCCACGTTCCTGCCGCACCCCGACGGGCTGATCTCGAACAACCAGACCACCGAGAAGCACCTGTTCGGCGAGTCGGGCAAGATCTCCGCGGCCCCGCCGGCCAAGCCCAAGGCCGAGACCGGCCCGGCGGGCAGCAAGGACCCGGGCCACGCCCAGGACGAGCACCAGGACAAGCCGGGCGAGCCCAAGGAGGCGGCGCACCCGCAGTACGAGGCGATCGCCAAGAACTTCAACACGGCGATCCCCGGCTCGTCGCTGACCTGGCACCAGGCGCTGTTCCTGCCGTCGTGGGGGCGCCACGCCAAGCCGAGCGACGTCACCAACGCGTCGATGGACACCGTGCTGGCCAACATCGAGAAGCAGGCCGCGGCGCTGCAGAAGGTCAGCGACCACTTCGGCAAGTCGATCCACGTCCACTGCTGGTTGCGCCCGCCCGCGTACAACAAGCAGATCGGCGGCGCCGGCAACTCGGCGCACCTGCGCGGCACGGCGACCGACTTCCACATGGACGGCATCACGGCCGAGGCCGTGCGCAAGGAGCTCAAGGCCAACCCGAAGATCTACCCGGGCGCCGGCGAGAACAACGTCAGCTGGGTCCACATCGACCTCGAGCACCACGCCTGGTTCAATCCATGAACCACCCCCAGAGCTCGCCTGATCTGACCCGCCTCGCTGCGCAGATTCCGCGATCTCTTCGTTGCCGCTCCTCGAGTTACGCCCGGTAGCCCTTCGTCGCGGCGCCTCGACCTCGCGAAATCTGCTTTGCGATCCGGGCCATCTCTGGGGGTTCGCGATACCGCCTGGTGGTCGCGGTGGCCGAACCGGGGTTAGATCCGGCCCATGGTCGCGCGCTCACCGTCACGCGCCGGGGACTACACGCCGGCCGAGTCCGCCCGCGTGGCGGTCGCGGCGGACGGCACGGTCGCGGCGGTCTGCGAGCCGTCGCGGATCACGCTGCTCGCGCTTCCCGACGGCGTCGCGTTCGCCGAGATCGACGCCGATCCCGAGGCGCTCGCCGGCGAGGTCGGCTGGCTCGGCACGCCGCCGCGCCTGCTGGTGCTGTCGCGCTACGAGGCGTACAGCACCGCGCACCTGCTCGACCCGCAGGGGCCGCGGCCGATCGCCGAGATCCGGCTCGAGGCCCCGATGCGGCTGTACGCGACCGTGGGCGCGTCGGCGCTGGTCGTCGGCGGGCTCGGCGCGGCGGTGCTGACCGCGAGCGAGGCCTACCTGACCGCGTACGCGTTCCCGACTCGCTCGGTGCCGCTCGCCGCCGGCGCGGCGGCGGGCCAGTTCGTCGTCGCGCTGCCCACCTCGATCGAGGAGTGGGATCCGCAGAGCCGGACGCCCCGGCGCCGCCTGCGGCTGCCGCGCGCCACCGCGATCACCGCGGTCGGCGGCAGCGAGCGCATGGTGTGGATGACCACGCAGCAGGAGCCGTCGCGGATCGACGTCATCCCGCTGATCAAACGCGGCCAGCCCCGGGCGTGCGAGCTACCCGAGCCGATCGCGTCGATCGCGGGCCACCCGCGCAGCGATCTGGTCGCCTGCATCGGCGCCGAGACCGGCCGGGTCTACGTGCTCGACCTCGACGGCCGCCACCGGCTGCGCATCCTGTCGCCCGATGGCGACGGCCGGTTCGAATCGGCCGCGCTCGTGCTCGGTCGGATGACCGGCGTGCTCGCCGCGCAGGCGGGGCGCGCGGTGATGATCGCGCCGCTCGACGGTCGCGATGGGGGGGATCCGGCCGCGCGCCCCGCGCCTGCGTCCGCGGGGGCCGACCCCGCCGGTGCGCCGCCGGTGGCGCTGGACCTGTCCGCACCGGCAGCTCCGGCGCCCGCGGTGTTCCCCGCCGAGCGCGCGTCGCCCATCGCCGCCGCACCGGACGTTTCCACCGGGGTCCCCGACGCGGACAT
The DNA here is from genome assembly GCA_041495365.1 of Kofleriaceae bacterium. Taxonomy (GTDB): domain Bacteria; phylum Myxococcota_A; class Polyangia; order Haliangiales; family Haliangiaceae; genus JABFXX01. The sequence continues at coordinate 24,808 of JBGQCL010000044.1, forward strand.
GCCGCCGGGCCCCTCGGCGGCGCCCGCTGCCGCGGCGCTCGCGAATTCGCCGATGCCTGCATCGGTCGCGCCGCCCGGCGTGCCATCGCGCCCGGCATCGGCCACCGGGTCCCGGCCGGTGCCGTCGGCCAGCGCGCGGTTCTCGGCATGGCGCGATCTCGTGCGCCAGAGCGAGTCGCCGCCGGACGAGCCGGTGGCGCGCGACGCACCTCGTCCGGCGGCGCCGGCCGGGACCGCCGAGGCAGTGGCGGCTCCGGCGGTGGCGGCTCCGGCGGTGGCGGCCGCTCCGGCCGGCGAGGTGGCCGCGGCGCGCGACGAGGACGGGGCGTCGTGGCGCGACGAGGTGGCCGCGGCGCGCGACGAGGACGGGGCGTCGTGGCGCGACGAGGTGGTCGCCTGGACCCGCGCGATCACCGCGGGCGGAATCGACCCCGTCGCGCCCGTCGCGCTGCCGATCGATGCGCTGATCGCCCGGTTCGATCTCGCGCCCGCGCTCCATCCGGCGCTGGTGCTGCTCTATGGCGCGCACCTGTGCGGCGAGCGCGGCGTCGCCCCGGCCGAGGTCGCGCGCGTGCTCGATCGCCGATGGGACGAGGCGCTGGGGCGCGGCGCGCTCGCCGAGCGCGGCGTCGCGGAGTACGCCGGCTCGCGCGTCGCGCTGTCGCCGCTGGTGCTGCGCACGCTCGACGAGCTGCCACCGGCGACCGGCGTCCTGGTCGGCCGGCCCGGTTCGGTCACGCTACTCGGCCCGTGCGTGGTGATCGCCGGCGACGAGCCGCTGGTCGCCGTCGCCGAGCGCTGCGCCCCGCAGATCGGCGGTGCGGTCCTCGCCGCCACCGGCGAGCCCGTGCGCGCCGAGCTCATGCTGGAGGCCCGGGCACGCGGCGCCGCACCGATGCTGCGCGCCGTGCTCGCCGCGGCGCCGAGCGACGCTGCGATCTTCGTGATCGACGACCCGGAGCTCGCCGAGCGCCTGGGCCTGCCGCGCCTCGTGTGAACCGCATCGCCGCCGGCCTGGTCGCCTCGCCGGACCGCTTTTGTTTCTCGATCCGATCCGGCCGACCCGGCAACGTCACGACGCGGCGCCGACCACCTCGTCGCGCAGATAGTCCTTCTTCTTGCCGGCGATCGCGCACGCGACCTTGGCGGCGCTCCACCCGGCGGTGAGTGCGCCCTCGACACCGAGGCAGGGCAGCACCTGATCGCCGGTGAGCGTGAGGTTCTTGAGCCCGGTCGTGTACGGCAGCGCGCCGGTATCGGCGGTCTGCGCGAGCTGGCCGCGCCAGATCGGCGTCATCGCGAGCGGCAGGTGGCGCGGGACGTCGTAGCTGCCGCGGCCGCCCGGAGCCTGGGGCGGCGTGGCCTCGAACGGCGAGTGGGCGAGCACCAGGTGGCGCTCGAAGAACGGCATCACCTCGCCGAGCTGCTGCCACAGCGCGGTGCGCAGCGCGGCGCACGCACCGGGCACGCGATCGGGATCGAGCGGGCCGTCACTGCCGAGCGTCGCGGCGACCGTGACCACGACACGGCCGGCCTCGTCGGTCTCGCCGAGGTGGATCGAGAACGCGGCGTCGCCGACCGGCGGGCGGTCGGCGGCGGCGATCACCGCCACGGTCGGCGCCATGTGCTCGGGCAGCCCGGCCTCGTCGAGCACGATGTTGAGCGTGTAGCGGTAGCCGGCGAGCGCGACGCCATCGGCGAGCTCGGCGAGCCGCCTGGTTGCCTTCTTGCCGAGCAGCTCGGCGAGCTCGCGCGGCGGGCGGCTCGACACGACCTGGCCGGCCCCGATCTCGTCGCCGTTGTGCAGCGTGAGGCTGGTCAGCTTGCCCCACGACACGCCGAGCTCGGCGACCTTGCCGGCGCGGACCTCGCCGCCCGCGGTGGTCAGCTTCTCGACCAGCAGGTCGTGGATCGCGTCGCCGTCTCCGCGCAGCGCGGGCGGTCCGGTGCGCCACGCGGTGACCGCGCGCGCGATCGCGATCGGGGCCGGGGCCGGGTGGCGGAGCGCGATCGCCGCGAGATGGCGCCACCGCGCGGCGTTGCGATCGCGCTCGGCATCGGCCCACCACGCGCGCGCGGCCTCGCCGGCCGGCTCGACGATCCGGGCGAGCTCGCGCTTCTCGAAGAACCCGACGCCGGGGAACGCGTGCTCGCCGGACAGCGCGGGATCGAGCAGCCGGGCGACCTCGGCGGCGCGGTCCCACAGCGCGAGCCACGCCGCGGCGTCGCCGCCGACCTCGCGCTCGAGCTCGGGCGCCAGGCGATCGGCGCCGAGATCGATCCGGAGATCGGGCGCGACCAGCTGGGCGGCGATCTTGGGCTCGCGCAGCTTGCGGCGCAGCGCGAGCTCGGCGTGCAGCTCCTTGAGCACGCGCTCGCCGCCCGTGCCCGGGAGGGTCGGCCACGCCGCGGGCTCGACCGGCAGCTTGTGCGGGCCGAGCGTGTAGCGCGCCGGGCGGTCGTCGCCGAGCAGCAGCGTGCGCAGGCCGCGCCGCGCGCACAGCGTGGCGCACACGACGGCCGCGAGGTCATCACCGAGCACCACCAGGTCGTACGAGTTACTCGGCACGTCCCCTCACGAGCCGACCTTGGCACGACAGCTGACCCGCCGCCAAGCACCGGACGACGATCGGCAGCAGGCGATGCTCCTCACGCTGGATCCGCGCATGCAATGTGCGCGCATCGTCACCGTCCAGCACCGGGACCGCGGCCTGCGCGATGATCGGCCCGCCGTCGAGGCTGGCGTCGACGAAGTGGATCGTCACGCCCGACAGCTTCGCGCCGTGCGCGATCGCCTGGGCCGCGGCGTCGAGCCCGGGGAACGCGGGCAACAGCGACGGGTGGGTGTTGACGATGCGCAGCGGGTAGCGGTCGACGAACCCGGCGGTGAGCACGCGCATGAACCCGGCGAGCACCACCGCCTCGACGCCGTGGCGCGCCAGCGCGCCGTGCAGCTGGGCCTCGAACTCGCCGCGCGCGAGCCCATTGTGCGCGATGACCTCGGCAGGCACGCCGGCCGCCGCGGCGCGCCCGAGCGCGGGGACCCCCGGCACGTTGGAGATCACCACCGCGATCTCGGCGGGCGCGAGCTCGCCGCGGGCCTGGGCGTCGAGCAGCGCCTGGAGGTTGGTGCCGTTGCCGGAGACCAGTACGCCGATCTTCATGGCACGCCGAACTTCATGGTGCGCGGGGACCGATGATCCGCGACGGCTCGCCACCGGCGCGCGGCACGATCGCGCCGACCACGCGGGCCCGATCGCCGGCGAGCGCGGCGAGCGCGGCCGCGACGGCGTCGGGCGGCACCACGACGATCATGCCGAGCCCCATGTTGAACGTGCGGTACATCTCGCGCGGCGCGACCCCGGCGCGCGCGATCAGGGTCATGATCGGCGGGACCTGCCAGGTCGCCGGGTCGAACTCGATCGCGAGCGTGTCATCGGCGAAGATCCGCGGCGGGTTCTCGACCAGGCCGCCGCCGGTGATGTGCGCGGCCGCCTTCCACGGCACTCCCGCCCGGCGCAGCGCCGCGAACGCCGGGCGGTAGATGATCGTCGGCCGGAGCAGCTCGTCCGCCACGCTTGCGCCGCCGAGCTCGGCGGGCCGGGCGTCGAACGGCAGCTGCAGGATCTCGAGCACGACCTTGCGGGCCAGCGAGTGCCCGTTGGAGTGCAACCCGCACGACGGCAGGCCGATCGCGACGTCGCCCGCGGCGAGATCGCGGCGCGGGCGGATCTCGGCGCGCTCGACCACGCCGACGCAGAACCCCGCGAGGTCGTAGTCGCCCGCGCGGTACAGGCCCGGCAGCTCGGCGGTCTCACCGCCGACCAGCGCGCAGCCGGCCTGGCGGCAGCCCTCGGCGATCCCGGAGATCACGCTCGCCGCCGCGTCGACGTCGAGCGCGCCGGTCGCGAAGTAGTCGAGGAAGAACAGCGGCTCGGCGCCGGTGACCAGGACGTCGTTGACGCACATCGCGACCAGGTCGATGCCGATCGTGTCGTGGCGGCCGGTGGCGAGCGCCGTCTTGAGCTTGGTCCCCACGCCGTCGGTGCCGCTGACCAGCACCGGCTCGGTGTAGCCGGCCGGGATCCCGCACAGCGCGGCGAACCCGCCGATCCCGCCGATCACCTCGGGGCGCTGCGTCGACCGCGCCATTGGCTTGATCCGCTCGACCAGGGCCTCGCCAGCGTCGATGTCGACTCCGGCACTCTTGTACGTGATCGCCATCGCCGCACCGTGTACCACACACCCGGGGGCGCTGCCCCCGGGCTCCCCCGGGAAGGCTGGCGCGCTCGCGCGGTCCGCGCTCCGCGCTCCGCGCTCCGCGCTCCCTGCTCCGCGCTCGGCGCTCGCGCGGAGCAGGGAGGGACCCACACACCCGGGGGCGCTGCCCCCGGGCTCCCCCGGGAAGGCTGGCGCGCTGGCGCGGAGCCGCGGAGCGGGGAGGGACCCGGCGGGCGCTGCGTGCGCTGGCTGCGGCCCTGGGATCGCCCGCGGCGGCCGCGACCCAGGTATGCTGCGACGAGTGCCTGCTCCGCTGATCGATGTCGTGGTCCCGGCGCGGGATCATGCGGCCAGCCTCGGTGTGCTGCTGCGCGACCTGCCGCACCGGGTGATCCGATCGGTGGTCGTGGTCGATCGGGCGTCGACCGATCGCACCGCCGAGATCGCGCGCGACGCCGGGGCGCTGGTGCTGCGCGAGCCGGCCGGCGGTTACGGCGCCGCGTGCCTGCGCGCTCAGGCGCACTTCTCGGCGCTGCCGCGCGTGCCCGACGCCGTCGTGTTCGTCCCGGGCGATCGACCGGCGGCGGCCCCGGCGATCCCCGAGCTGGTCGCGCCGCTCGCCGAGCGTGCGAGCGAGCTGGTCGTCGGCATCGAGTCCGGCCGGCCGCGGCTGGGCGAGAAGCTGGTCACCGGCCTGATCGACACCGTGTACCGCCATCGCTGGTCCGGGGTCGGCCCGGTCCGCGCGATCCGGTTCCCGGCGCTGATCGCGCTCGGGATGAGCGACCGCGGCGACGGCTGGGACGTCGAGATGCTGGTCCGCGCGGTCAAGCTCGGGCTCAACTGCGACGAGGTCGTGCTGCCCGCCGACGCCCACCACGCGCCGCGCGCGCTCGGCCGCGGCCTGTTCCACATCCTGCGCCACGCAACCATGCGATGATGGCGCGGTGAACGACGCGCTGGAGCGCTTTGCCCGGGACTTCCCGGCGGGCACCGTGCTGTTCGACGAGGGTCAGCCCGGCCACGTGATGTACATCGTGGTCGCCGGCGAGATCGAGATCCGGCGCCGGGTCAGCGGGGTCGAGCGCGTGCTCGCGGTGCTGAGCGACGGCGAGTTCTTCGGAGAGATGGCGATCCTGAGCGGCCGGCCGCGCTCGGCGACCGCCGCCGTGCGCAGCGCCGCGCGCTTGCTGGTGATCGACGGCACGACGTTCGAGGCGATGCTGCGGGCGCGGCCCGAGATCGCGCTCCGGCTGATCAAGGCGCTCGCGGCGCGGCTCGACGCCACCAACCACCACGTCGAGCTTCTGCTGCTGCCAACCGCGAACCACCGGGTCGTGCAGTGCCTGCGGCACATGGCCGACGAGCAGCTCGGGCTCGCGGCGAGCCAGCCGATGGCGCCGCCGCTCGCGGCCGGCACAGCGATCTTCGTACCCCGAGGGCCGGCGGACATCGCCCAGCGCGTCGGGCTGCCGGTGGCCGAGGTCGACGACGTCATCAACCGGCTGCGCGCGGCGCGGCTGGTCCTGCTGGCCCGCGATGCCGGGATCGCGGGCGACGGCTTCATCGTCCCCGAGGTCGGCCGGCTCCTGGAGTTCCTCGAGCTCGTCAGCCTGGAGGACCGGTTCTCCGACGGCGCCGTGCGCGGCTAGCGCGGAGCTCGGGGCAGGGCGCGGCCTGCCCCGAGCCGGGCCGGTGCTGCAACCCCGCGAGTGGACAGACATCCTCCGCGGTCGAGGGCCCTGTTGCGGGGCTCGCCCGGGTCAGGCGGCGGCTTCGCCGTCCCGGATCTGGATCACCTTGCGGACGAGCGCCGGAAGCTCGTCGTTCTTGCCGTGAATCAGCGTCTCGATCTCCGGGGCCATCTGGACGAGCTGCTGCTGCAACGACGTGCTCGTGGTCCCGGTGAGCAGCGTCGGAATGATGGCGACGAGGAAGGATCCGCCCCAGATCTCGCGGACCGCCTCGGCAGCCGAAGCCGCCTGGACCACCGAGAACCCCTCGGCTTCGAGTGCGCGCGTAATCTCTTCGCGCTCGGTGCTGATTTCATTGACGACTAGGACCGAAGACATCGGAGACCTCACGACCAAGGAGGCACAGAGACGGATCCTCTATGCCCCCTGAATGGGCTGCATTTTTCCCCATGCTGCTTACCAGGTTCAAGCTCGCCTCGCGAGAGAAAGTCATCGGGAATTCATCGCTTCGCGGGCAAACGCGGCTTTACGGGGGGTTGACGCTCTGGTATCTAGCGCGCCATGGCGTGGTGGTCACGGACGCAAGGACTGGCTGCTGAGCCCAAAAAATCAGTCCCAAAAGGCATTTGGACAAAATGTGAGCGGTGCAGCACAACGCTCTACGAGGCAGATCTGGACGCCAACTTCCGGGTGTGCACGAACTGTCAGCACCACTTCCGCATGTCGACCGAGCACCGGATCCAGGTGGTCGTCGATGACGGCAAATGGCAGGAGCTCGACCGCGGCCTGGAGAGCAGCGATCCCCTGGGGTTCCGGGTCGATGGCAAGCGGTACGCCGACCAGGTGAAGGCGACCACCCGCAAGGTCGGCGCCGGGGACGCCTATCGCGCGGGCACGGCCACCGTCGGCGGCATCGCGGTGGAAGCCGGGTTCTTCGCGTTCGAGTTCATAGGTGGCTCCATGGGCTCCGTGGTGGGTGAGAAGATCACCCGGCAGTTCGAGCGCGCACTGGCCCACCGGAGGCCCGCCGTCATGTTCTGCGCGTCCGGCGGCGCCCGCATGCAGGAGGGCGTGCTGTCGCTGATGCAGATGGCCAAGACCTCCGCGGCGCGCAGCCGGCTGCGCGAGGCCAAGGTGCCGTACATCTCGGTGCTGCTGCACCCGACCACCGGCGGTGTGGCCGCGTCGGTCGCGATGCTCGGTGACATCATCATTGCCGAGCCCGACGCGCTGATCGGGTTCGCCGGACCGCGCGTGATCGAGCAGACGATCCGCCAGCAGCTGCCGCCCGGCTTCCAGCGCTCGGAGTTCCTGCTCGAGCACGGCATGGTCGACATGGTCGTGCCGCGCAAGGACCTCAAGGCGACGCTGGCCCGCGCGCTGCGCTGGTTCGAGCACGGCCGCGCGCCGGAGCGCCGGACCGGCTTGGTCCCCGACGAGGTCGAGATCCCGGCGACCGACTAGGCATGACCTACGCCGAGCTGCTCGCCCGGCTGCTCCCGGCCCGCCGGTTCGGCGTCGTGCTCGGCCTCGACCGCACGCGCGCGATCCTCGACCGGCTTGGCGGGCCCCACCGCCGGCTCGGCGCGATCGTCCATGTCGGCGGCACCAACGGCAAGGGCTCGACCGTCGCGATGATCGCCGCGCTCGCGGCGGCGGCCGGCCAGCGGGTCGCCGCCTACACCTCGCCGCACCTGTCGTGCCTGCGCGAGCGGATCGTGATCGACGGTGCGATGATCACCGAGCCCGCGCTGGTCGCGGCGGCCGAGCGGGTGCGCGACGCGGGCGGCGACGAGCTGACGTTCTTCGAGCAGATCACCGCGATCGCGATGCTGGCGATCGCCGAGGCCGAGGTCGACGTCACCGTGCTCGAGGTCGGCCTGGGCGGCCGGCTCGACGCGACCAACGTCGTCGATCCGGCGGTCGCGGTCGTCACCGGGGTCGCGCTCGACCACGAGGCGATCCTCGGCGACACGGTGGCCCAGATCGCCGGCGAGAAGGCCGGGATCTGGAAGCCCGGGCGGCCGGCGATCATCGGCGCGTCGGGGCTGGCCGAGGCCGTGTCGCCGCTGGCCGAGGCCGCGCGGGCGGTCGGCGCGCTGCCGCGCGTGATCGGCGATGCCGACATCGCGGCGGTGCCGCGGGTCGGCCTGCCGGGCGAGCACCAGCGCCGCAACGCGGCGGCGGCGATCGCGGCGGTCCAGGCGCTCGGCCTGCCGGTGGTCGCGTCGGCGCTGGCCGGCGTACGCCACGCGGGGCGGTTCGAGATCGTCGAGTCCCCGGCGGCGCTGGCCGGCGTGCCGCGGATCATCCTCGACGGCGCCCACAACCCGCACGGCGCGGCGGCGCTGGCCGAGGCGCTGCGTGCGCGGGGCGAGCACCCGGTGCTGATCGCCGCGGCCTCCGCCGACAAGGACGTCGCCGCGATCGCGGCCGCGCTCGCCCCCGCGGTGCGCGCGGTGGTGGCGACCCGCTACCAGCAGGACCGCGCGATGGATCCCGCGCGGCTCGCGGCGGCGTTCGCCGCGGCAGCCGGCGCACCGACCGCGATCGCGGCCGCCCCCGATCTCGCCGCCGCGCTGGCCGTCGCTGCGGCGTACCAGGCGCCGATCGTCATCGCCGGCTCGCTGTTCCTCGTCGGCGAGGCCCGCACGGCGCTGCTCGGCGCGCCCACCGATCCCGTGCGGTTGAGCGATCCGGTGGCGCCGCCGCGCTAGGGCGGGTCACGCCGGGCGCGGCGGGGTCCAGCGGAACACGAGCAGCGTGCGCGGGTCGCCGTCCCACGACCGGTCCTGGAACGCAGCGCGGACGTCGGTGCCGCCGGCGAGCTCGAGCAGGCCCTCGAAGAACCCCATGGTCTGGTACGCCGCCGCCTCCTCGGCCGGCATCCCCATGTGATAGCGCACGATGATGTGCGCCTCGTCGTCGTGGAGCAGCGGGACCTCCAGCGCGTCGAAGTCGAAGAACGTCTGGCGCAGCACCCGGAACCGCGACAGCGTCTCGGGCGGATCGTTGGGCGCGAGCAGCATCGGGTTCGCGGCGCGGAGCTGCGCCGCCGAGTAGCGGCCCCACAGCTGGACCGGGAACAGCTCGCCGCGCGTCACCATCGCGAGGATCGCGTTGCCCATGCGCTCGAACGTCGCCATCGGGTACCACTGCGCGGGCTCGATGTGCATCTGCAGGTAGGGCAGGTCCTCGGCCGCGAGGTGCCGGCTCCAGTCGACCGCCTTCTGCGACCGCAGCATGCGGACGTAGTCGACGAACAGCACGCCGCGGACCTGGCGCATTCGCCGGCATCATAACCCGCGAATTTGCACCGGGAGCGCCGAGCCCGTACGATCCGGTCATGCGCGGTGCCCTGGCGATCCTGCTCCTTGCAGCACCGGTGTATGCCGACGAGCTGCATCGGGAGGGCCAGTACAGCGGGGTCACCCCCGGTGAGGTCCAGCCCCGTGATCCGTCCAGCAAGCCCGCGCGGCCCAGGCGGCCGCCGCCCCGGGGCACGCTGACCTGGATCGGGTTTGCCGCCAAGGACGGCGGGGCCGAGGTGTTCTTCCAGTCGGTCGCACCGTTCGAGGTCAGCCAGCGGCTCGAGGGTGGTGCACTCATCGTCCACCTTGGCCTGACCCATCTGGGACCCAACACGTGGCGCCAGGTCGACACCCGGTTCTTCGACAACCCGCTGTCGGGAATCGTCGCACGCGCCGTCGGCGCCGTGCGCGCGACCCGGGCGCATCCGGGGCACGGTGCCGGGATCGATGTACGGATCGCGTTCAAGAACGCCAGGGACGCCCGGGAGGCCACGGTGCGCACGGCGACCGAGGCCGACGGCATGTCTTACGCGTACCTGACGTTCCCGGAGGGCGCGGAGCCCCGGCCGGCCGCGCCGGCGACCCTGCAGGACCCGGAGCCCGCACCCGCGCCGAAGCCGTAGCTCGCGGGCTGCGCCGATGCGCGGGATCGCCGCCAGCCGGGGCGGGTTGAGTCGGGGGGCGGGTTGGGGCATACCCGTGCCATGGACGACGCCGCTTCCGACGAGCTGATCGGCGAGTTGCTCGATCTGACCCGCCGGCTGCGCGGCCAGCTGGCGCGCCACGCCGCGCTGGGGGCCTGGGCCGCCCCCGGCGGCGCCAGCGCCCGGATCGCAGAGGCCATGGGCGGCGCCGCGGAGCCGCAGGACGCCGGACCGGCGCCCGGAGCGGGGAGCGAGACCACCCCGCCCGGCGTACCCGAACCGCCCGCCGAGCTCGCCGCGGCGCACGGGGCGACTGCCGCCGGTGTGCGGCGCCACGCGGACGGAGCCGCCAGCGGGCGCGATGCCGCCCATCCGCGGGCCGCGCTCGCAACCTCCGCGACCGCGCCGCCGAGCGACCCCCACGTGGGGGCGCAGAGGCCTGGCGATCTCGCGGCTGCGAGGGTCGGCGATGCGCCGTCGGGAGGGTACGCCACGACCGCCGAGCCCCGGCACGGAACCACGGGTGCGCCGGGCCCCGACGTGGGGGCGCAGAGGCCTGGCGATCTCGCTGGCGAGGCGCCGGTCGCGCTGGGCCGCCGGACGCTGCCGCAGGTCCGCGCCGAGCTCGGCGACTGCACGCGCTGCAAGCTGCACTCGACGCGGCGCTCGATCGTGTTCGGGGTCGGCGCGCCCGACACGCCGCTGATGTTCGTCGGCGAGGCTCCCGGTGAGCAGGAGGACCGGCGCGGCGAGCCGTTCGTCGGGCCGGCCGGCCAGCTGCTCGACAAGATAATCGAGGCGATGGGCTGGACCCGCGCCGCGGTCTACATCGCCAACACCACCAAGTGCCGGCCGCCGGGCAACCGCAACCCGCAGCCCGACGAGCTCGCGCAGTGCATGCCGTTCCTCCACGCCCAGATCGCGGCGATCGCGCCGCGGATCATCGTCGCGCTGGGCCGGCCCGCCGCCAACCAGCTGCTCGGCACCGACGCGCCGATCAGCGCCCTGCGCGGCCGGTTCCACGATTACGCGCTGCCCTCCGACGGCATTCGCCTGAAGATCATGCCGACGTTCCACCCGGCGTACCTGCTGCGCGATCCGAGCAAGAAGCGCACGGCGTGGGAGGACCTCAAGCTCGTCATGGCGGAGCTCGAGCGGCTGGGCATCGCATCGCCCGCCGCCCCGCGCGGCTGATGGAGGTCTGCGAGCTCCTCGCGATCGAGGCCCGGCTCGACCGGATCGACGCCGAGCTCGCCGTCGAGCTGGCCCCCCACCTGCGGGCATTCGCGCGCGCCCACGCCCGCGGCCTGCCGGTGCCACCGGCCCCGTACGCGCTGCAGCAGCCCGCCACGCTGGCGACCGCGCGGGCGGCGCTCGTCCACCCCGTGCTCGCCGACCGGGGCCTGACGCTGCTCCGGCTCGCCGCGCCGGTGGCGATCGAGGCCGACCCCGCGGTCGCCGCGGCGCGCTCGGCCGCGCCGACGTGGGCGGGGCTGTCGGCGCTGGCCGCGGCCCGCGATGCGGCGGCCATGGCGAGGTTCGGTCGCCGGGCGATCGACGTCCTGCATCGTCTGCACGGCAGCGCGGTCGACCTCGCGGGCCTCGCCGGCCGTGAACCGCTCGAGCCGCCTGGGCTCGCTGGCTCGCCGCGCGCCGCATCCGGGGCCGGTACGCAGCGCGACGCCGAGCGCGCCGGGGGAGGCGGTGCCGAGCGGGCACGTGACGGCGAGGCCGGGGATCTTCCGCCCGCGGTGCCCGGGTGGTTCGAGCCAGACGGCGTCGCGGTCGACGAGCGCGCGATCACCGCGGGGTGGGAAGCGCTGCGCGCCAGGCACGGCGTCGGCGGTGCGCTGCAGCTCGAGCGCATCGCAGGGGCGCGCCCGCGCGCGTTCGTCGTCGAGCCGGGCCGCGAGGTCGTGCTCGCCATCCCGGACCGGGTCGCCACGCCGGCCGAGCGGTTCGCGGTGCTCCACGAGCTCGGCCACGCCGTCGCGGCGCTCGCGCTGCCGGACGGGCTGCCGCGCGTGGTCGACGAGGCCGCCGCGGCGTACGTCGCGCGCGCGGTCGAGCGCGACGCGGATCCGTGGTTCAGCCCGCTCGCCGGCGCCGCCCGGGCGCGCCGCCGCCGGCTCGCGCTCGTCCTCGACGGCATCGAGCAGGCGCTGCCCGCGCCGCCGCCGGCCCCGGCGATCAGCGAGCGCCCGCCGTGGGCGCTGTGGCACGACCCCGGTGCGCAGGCGGCGTACGTCGCCGCGGAGTGGCTCGCCGATGCGATCGAGCAGGCGATCGGCGCGTCGCCGCCGCCGGGCGCGCTGGCCACTGCGCTCACCGCGTGGTCGGCGCCGATCGACCGCTTGGGCGCCATGGCATATGCGATCTGACCGGGTGCTGCCATCCGCCAATGGTCAGTGATCACCGCTACGTCGGTAGAGGGGTTCCGATAGCAAACGGGTGAAATCGGTCGATCTTGGTCAGGACCGACGGAGCGGACCCTTCGACCTGGCGAGCTCGGGATCGAAGTGGTAGCGGCCGTAGGGGTTGATGTGCTCGAAGCGAGCGGGCGAGGGGTGGACCACATCATCATCGGTGAAGCGATGGCCGGCGGCGCGGAGTTCGTCGAGCGCGGCGCTCATGTAGACGGTGTTCCAGAGCATCACGGCGTTGGTGACGAGGTTGAGGCACTGCGCTTGGTTTCGCACCGCTGCAGCCAGGACCCCGTCCAAGAAAACACCCCGGCCGAACAGACTGTGCGATGTTCGCGACACGTTCGCGCCGTAACGAACCGACGAGGATCACGATGGCAACCCCTCAAGCAATCATGACGACGGCCGACCTCGTTCGTACCGTCACAGAGATCACCCAGCAGAGCGGACAAGCGGTCGCAACCGGCGATGAGGTCTACGTCTGGCTGGCGCTGCCGGCGAACAACATCGATGGGGCGGCAACATGACTCCGCGGGGTCGGCATTTCTGGAAGGCCGATCACGCGAACGCGCCGGGCATCTTGCGAAAGTTCAAGATTGAGCCGTTGACGCATACCGGCGCCAACGCCTGGTGTCTTGCAAGGCGGTGGATAGACGGTTGTGTCTGGACGACGCAGCAAGCCCCCCGCTGGCGCGCGATCCCATGGGACGCGGCCAAGAAGAATTGGATCTGGCGGTGTGCGGAACGCGTTGATGCGACTGTCGCGCCCTTCAACACGTTCGACGTCCAAGCGCTCGCCCGCTGATGATGGCCGACGCGCATCGCGGCGCGTTCGATGTGCTTGTCGTGTGGGCGCTCGATCGCTTTGGGCGCAGCATGGTCGGCAACCTTCGGGACGTTCTCGAGCTGGATCGGTGTGGCGTGCAGGTCGTGAGCGTGCGCGAGACGTGGCTCGACACCGGGAGCGCGGCTCTGCTTGGGGAGGAACTCGATCGCGCGTTCACCCGCATCGCCGAGAATCCCAACATCGCTCCGTGGCCGCGTCGCGCGGGCGTGCGTCGGCTCGGGGTACTGGTCCCAGCAGTGCGGTTTTTACGGTAAGGACCGCAAGAACCGTGAGGCTGCTGACCTCGCCGATGGCTCTGACTGCCCCCGGTGCGACCCGACGCACGGCCTCCGTCCATGGAAGATGAAGGAGAGGGATGGTCGAGTATCCGGTTCTCGATGAGGGTGCAGCATCGAACACGACCGCAGCCCTTGCACGACGGGGCGTGCTTCGCCATGTTCGCCACGTCCATAGCGACCAAGGAGAAGGATGCGCGGCGGCAATAAGGAGAGTAAGGCGAGTTCTAGCAGCCTGGTCCACGACACGTTCGAGCGTCGCGACGACGATGGACCCGGTCCGGGAAAGCGTTCCCTGACACAGCGGCTGACCCCCGAGCCGCAGACCGGCAGCGCGGTATCGCTCCTGGTCCAGCGCAAGCCCGGCGCGTCCAACGCGGGCCCAGCAGGGTCCCCTGATGCCGTGCACGCCGCCGCGGAGCGGGGCACCGCGGGGAGCTCGACGCGTCTGCCGTTTGCAGATGTGATCCAGCGCGCCTTCGGACGCCACAGCGTCGACGATATCCAGGCCCACACCGACGCGAACGCTGCCGCAGGCGCCGCCGCGATGGGCGCGCGGGCGTTCGCTACCGGCAACCACGTCGCGTTCGCGGGCACCCCAGATCTGCACACCGCGGCGCACGAGGCCGCGCACGTCGTGCAGCAGCGCGCCGGCGTGCACCTCAAGGGCGGGGTCGGCGAGACCGGCGACGCATACGAGCGCAACGCAGACGAGGTCGCCGACCGCGTCGTGCGCGGCGAGAGCGCTGCCGATCTGCTGCCGGGCGGCGGATTGCCGCCAGGGTCCGCGGTGCAGCGGACCGACGCTGGCGGAGCGCCCCACCGCAAGGACGGCAAGCAGGGGCCTCCCGGGCCGCAGGGGTACGCCCGGCAAGGTGCTGCCAGCCAGGCGACAGCGATCCAGCGGCAGGCGGGCCCGGTCGACGCCGGTGTAGTGCCTCTGCCCGCGGGCGTGCCGACCGACCCGCTCGACGCCGAGCCGGCCACCATGCAGGACGCGGAGCTCGGGCAAGCATACGCGCGGGCGCTCACAGGCGGCGACTCGACTCGTGCGCAGGCGGTCGACGAAGAAATGGATCGCCGCACCGGGATGGGAACAGCCGTTCCGCGAGGACCGCAGCCGGTCACCAGCGGTAGCGGCGCGGTCACGGCAGACGTCGCGCTGTCCTTGCTCGACAACATGGCAGAGGGAAAGGCGCCGTTCAAACCCGAATTGGGAATCGGCGGATGCTCGTGGTTCACCACTGAGGGGAATCCTTATACGTCGGTGTCCACCGACAAAAACATCAATGTCCAGGTCGAGATCGCCAAGGGGCAATCGCCGCTGGTGTTTCGCGAGGCGGATCTGGTCAAGATCTTCGAGGAGTTGACCGAGCCCACGCGCGCGCAGGCCGAGCTGCAGTACCGCGCAAAATTCCAGATCCCGGAAGGAACGCCGCTGAGCAAACGAGCGCTCAAGGCGATCAACCGCACCCTCGATCGCTTCATCGAAAAACAGATGTGGAAGCGCCTGGGCGAGTCGGTGGCCGCGTCGTCACAGAAGGTCGGCGAGGTCGTCCTCCAAAATGGAGGGCGCTTCTCGGACAGCGCCGGAAAGTTCGCGGTCGTCGCGGACGCGAGCAAGATCTCGCTCAAGGGTGGCACCGCGCCACTCGTCGACGCATTGGCGAAAGAGGGCGTTACGGCCGAGAAAGTGGTCGCGGAAGCCGCCGAGGCCCTGGCGACGAAGATGAAGTGGGCTGGTCGCGTGCGGGGGGTGTTCCGGTACGGTGGGAGGGTGCTGATCGTTGTCGGCGTGACCGCGGATCTCGTCCGCATCTATCGTGCTCACGACAAGCTCGAGGCGACGCTGACGTCCGTCGGTGGCTGGACGGGCGCTACTGCCGCCGGCGCGGCGTTCGCGGCGTATTGGACGCCCGCCGACGTGGCTGGTCCGTGGGCCTGGCTGGCTCATGGCGTCGGCACGCTCGTCGCCGGAGGTGTCGGATACTGGTTCGGTAGCGAGGTCACGCGGCACATCTACGAGCTCGTCGTGGAGTGATCGAGCATGACGCGACAAGAGATCATCGCTGTCCTCGTTCGCATGCTCCGCCCGCTCGGACCGGAGGGAGATCCGGCACACCGCGAGGAAGAAGAGGTGGCATGGGCAACTAGTGCCGCGGGCGACTCGGAAATCCTGGTCGAGTTGCTCGACCTGATGCGTTATCCCGCCACGGAAAATGAACGCGGTCGTGTCTCGGAGGAAGCGTTCCAGGGGCAGCTCGTCCACGTGCTCTCCCTCGCCGGGGCGTCCGCACCGGAACCGGTCGTCGACCGAGTGGGCGCGCTCACTCAGGATCTGCGGGCGCGCGCGACCGCTATCGAAATTCTCGGCGCGATCGGCGATCCCGCTGGGTTGCGCTGGCTCGAGCCGCTGATCGACGGGGGCGATCTTTCAGATGACGAGGCCACATGGCTTGCTTGCGCGCTCGGCGATATCGGTACTGCCAAAGCCGCGACGTTGCTGGAGCGGCTCGGCACCCGGATGCCGCGCGATCGCGCGAGCGTGCATCGCGAGATCCAGATCGCACGGGACACGATGGCCCGTGGCTCGTCGGGGTGACGCGCAGCGGCGCGCTCGAAGTGGTCGCGTAGCGCTCGCGCTGGGTTTGGGGTCCCAGGTTTGTGAGACGGCGAGCAGATCGACCGATTTCACCCGTTTGCTATCGGAACCCCGTAGAGCGCCGCCGCCCAAGGTGGGCCCTTGGTCCTGGCTGACCGCCACGCGGCGTCGAACTCGTGCTCGTGAACGCAATATACGGTGGGTTCCAAGGGTGTGGGTCAGCCACGGCGAATGCGGCCCCGTCCCGCAGGTGGCCCGCGATGAGCACGATGTGCTTCTCGTCGTAGCCTTCACCACTCGACGGAGGTGTGAACCGCATCAAGACCAGAGCCATCCAAAGACAACCCGGCTCTCGGAACTGCGCCAGCTCATGGGTATTCGGCCGGTATTACTTCAGCTCGGAATCGTAGCCGCCGAACTCCTGCGTCATCTGCGAGAGCTCGCGGAGTCCGGCACGGCGATCCTTGTCGCGCTGCTCCTTGAACGCCAAGACATCCTCGATGCGAAGTCGCCGGTGCTTGCCCGTCTTCCGGAATGGAATCCGGCCTTCGTCGACCAGACGGACGAGGTACTGCCGCGAGACGTTCAGCAAGTCGGCCTCCTGTTGGGTCGTCACCTCGCGACCGACCGGGACTACGGTGATTCGAATCACCGCGCGCCATGACCTCCACCACGCGCTCGAGCACGTAGAATAGACGACACAGTCGCAACCTTGGACATGCCAGGGCTCGTTATGTTACAGTCACCTGGGATCGCCTGGGGCCTAAGATAAGAAGGGCGGGGCATCGCGCGACAGCTGTCTCGAACTCGTTGCCACGCGTCGATCCAGACCAGGTCCGTCCGGATCATGGTGGGAAGCGCCGAGCGTTCGCGGCAACGAGGGAGCAGGCGTGACGAAGGTCAAACCCGCGCTATTTGATCTGTGAGCAGGAGGATGACTACCAACCATGAGACGCTCAGAATCGTCACGAGGCTACGGATTGCGCTGCCGGATGTTTCACACGGCTGGACTTGCGCGCTGCTCATCGTCGACCCCCCATGACTGAAGGTAGCCAGTCAACCGTCAACGTGGGCTTGGAAGATGTTGTGGTCAAGTACGTGCGCTCGTGCTGCTGCCAACGGCGCCGCGCGGTGCTGCATCGCCAGCCGCAACCTGCCGACGGTACCGGGCGGACCACGCCGGGCTGATCGCCCCGATCAATCGGGATGCGGCGTTTGATCGTGACGCGGCGGCCGGCCAAGATGAGGCGTGCGCTGCGCCCGCCTGGTCGTGCTCGCCTGCCTGGCGGGCTGTGGAGGCCGGGCGGCCGCGCCGATCGACGTCGATGCGCTGCTGCGCGTGCGCGGGCCGGTCGAGGCGCGCCGCGATCTGGTGATCCGGGTCACCGGCGATCCGCGCGACATCGCGGCCCACCTGGCGCTGGCCGCGCTCGACGAGCAGATCGGGCGCCCGAGCGACGCGATCGACGAGCTGGAGGCGGTGGTCCGGCTCGGCGGGCCGGGCGGCGTGCGGTGGGACGCCGGCGACCGGGCGCGGCTGGCGCGGCTGATCGCGGCGCGCGGACGGGCGCGGCTGGCGCGTGGAGCCGCGACGGCGCTGGCCGATCTGCAGCGCGCCCGGCAGCTCGGCGCGGCGACCGGCGAGGACGAGCTGCACCGGGCGCGGATCGCCAGCGCGATCGTGGCGCTGCGCCACAGCGATCGCGAGGTCCGCGACGGCGGACGGCGCATCCTCGCGGCGGAGGCCACGGCGGCCGCCGGGCCGGCGATATCCGCGGCCGCAGCGCCCGCAGGGCGAGCGGTGCCGGCGGCGCCCGCGGTGTCCGGGGCGATCACGGCACCCGAACCTGCGGCGTCCGCGCCCTCGCTCGCCCCGGCGGCGATCGATGACGTCCTCGATGCGGGCGACTGGCTCGGCGCGCGGCCGGGCGCGCCGGTCGAGCAGCGCGGCCGGTTCGGCGCGTGGCTGTGGCGCGAGGGCGCGCGGCGCGCCGCGTGGGACGAGCTGGCGGCATGGCAGGCCGCGGCCCCGCCGCC
>JBGQCL010000045.1:0-42819 GCA_041495365.1 Kofleriaceae bacterium
CACCCATCGGCATGCCCGGCGGCCCACCCATCGGCATGCCCGGCGGCCCACCCATCGGCATGCCCGGCGGCCCACCCATCGGCATGCCCGGCGGCCCCAGCATGCCGCCCTGCATGCCGGCGGGCGGCGCCATCCCCGGGGGCACCCCGCCGGGCCCGGCGAACATGGTGCGCGGGACGCCGGCCGCGCCGATCGAGGCGCCGCCGCCGGACACCTCGGCGAACACCTGCTGGCAGTGCTGCATCATCTCGCCCGCGCTCTGGTAGCGCCGGTTCGGCTCCTTCTCCAGGGCGCGGCGCACGACCTGCTGCACCGAGTACGGGATCGATTGCGGCAGCGGCGGGACCCCCGCCTGCAGGTGCATCTGGATCACCGTCATCGGGTTCTCGTCGTGGAACGGCACGTTGCCGGTCAGCATCTCGAACGCGAGGATGCCGAGCGCGTAGAGGTCCGAGCGCGCGTCGAGCGGCATGCCGCGGCCCTGCTCGGGCGACATGTACTGCGGGGTTCCGAACACGACGCCGGCCTGGGTCTTCAGCCGATCGCCCTCGAGCAGCTTGGCGACCGAGAAGTCGAGCAGCTTCACGAAGTCCGGCGACCCCGCCATGTTGAGCAGGAACACGTTGTCGGGCTTGATGTCGCGGTGGATGATGCCGATCGAGTGGGCCTCGGCGAGCGAGGCGCAGCACTGGATCAGGATCTTCACCACGCGGTGCGGCGCCAGCGGGCCCCTGGACAGCGCCTCGCGCAGCGACATGCCGTCGAGGAACTCCATCGTCATGAACAACCGGCCGTCCGGGCTCTGGCCGAAGTCGAACATGCGGATGGTGTTGGGGTGCTGCAGGCGCGAGCACGCCTTGGCCTCGTTGTAGAAGCGCTGGATCCACTGCTGGTCGGTGGCCATCTGCGAGTTCAGCATCTTCAGTGCGATCACGCGGTCGAGCGGCGTCTGCCGCGCCTTGTAGACCACACCCATGCCCCCCTCGCCGATCCGCGCCAGGATCTCGTAGCGGCCGTCGATGACCTTGCCGACGAAAGGATCCTGGTTCACGGTGCGCTCAGCTTGACGCGAGGATTGGCGAGCAGCTGGTCCGCGGTCAGCCGGGTCTTGCCCACGGTCACCGCCTTGTCGACGCGGACGACCTTGATGTCGCCGCCCGCGAGCGGGTTATTGCCCGTGCCGCTCAGCACGTGCGCCGTCCAGTCCGGCGCGATCCCGGAGTTGCTGCCGGCGCCGATCGTGATGATGACCTCCGAGCCCTGGATGGAACTGCCGATGATGCGGCCGACCACCGGCGGGATCTTGATGCCCACGCAGTTGGGGTTGCTCAGATCCGGCTGCCTCGGATCGGGGCACTTGGGCCACTTGTGCTCCTTGTCGGCGAGGCACTTGGCGATCCGGGCGTCCGGCGGGTTGGGACACTCCATCGTCTTCTGGCACACCGGGAGGTTGACGTCGGGCGGGTTGGGGCACTTGCCGGCGCAGCCCGGCCAGTTGGGGGGCGCGCCGGCCTGCGGGCACACCGCCTTGCACGCCGGGTTCTTCGGATCGAACTGGAACTCGTCGCACGGGATCTCGGCCTCGGGGACCGCGGCGAGCTTGGGCGGGTCGGGGATCTCGAGCTTGAGCGGATCGAACCCCGGGCCGGCGGTCGCCTCCTTGAAGTCGACGGTGAGCCGGTACTTGCCGGCGTCGCCGCGGCCGACCGCATAGACCCGGATCAGGTACTTGCCCCTGGCATCCTCGACGATCGCCGACCGCGAGCGGCCCTTGGTCTTCTTGCTGCTCTTCTGCGACTGGACGACCGGCCGGTTCCACTCGTCGAACACGTCGAACGCGAGCTGCAGCCCGCCCCGCGGTGGCGTCCACGCGAGCTGGATGTCGAGCTTGCCGCGCTGCTTGTCCGGCAGCTCGACCAGCTTCCAGTCGACGCGATCGCCGCCGGGGTAGGTCACGACGCCGCTGGCCTTGCCCCCGCCGTTCTCCAGCGTGATCGGCTTGGCTCCCTTCTCCTTGCCGTCGGCGCCGGTGTTGGAGTCCTGCGGAACATTGTGAGCACACGACGATGCGAGCACGAGGAGCGCTGCGAGACAGCCCCTCGAACCCACCAAGTTCCCGAGCATAGCCCTCGTGTTACGCTAATTGACGCGTGATCGCAAGGGCTTGTAGGTCGCCGCGCCGGGGGGGCGTCGCTTGCCCCCTACGGGGTGAGCGTCACCATGTTGTCCGATGACTTGATCTGGTCCGGCGTGGCCTTGAGCGTCGCCGTGCAGGTGCGCTCGTTGCAACCGCCGATCGGGAACGCGCCCGGCACGCCGCGAATCGAGCCGTGCATGCCGTCGGTCGCGCCGGTGCTCGTGCCGCGCGCCAGGGTGATCTGCGTGCCACCCCCGACGACCTGGACGTTGATGATCCGCGCGGTGACCGTCGCGGCCGCGGGCACGGCCGGGGGCGGCGTCGGCCGCACGTGCTTGGGTCCGTGCTTCTCGACGACCACGGGGTGGTAGTTGCGCGGCGTGTCGTCCTGGAGCGGGACCTGCGCCAGCACCGGCACGAACAGCACGTCGGCGGGGAAGTTGCTCTTGGCCTCGGCGGCGGCGGTCGCCTTGAAGGTGGCGCGCAGCACGAAGTCCGCGGTGTCCATCCGGCCCTGCAGGTAGAGGTGGACCAGGTACTTGCCGGCCGCGAGCTCGACCAGCGTCTTCTTCTTGTTGAGCTCGTGCGCGTCCTCGTCCTCGAGATCCGACTTGCTGATCACGCGCGACGCCGGGTCGAGCACCTCCATCCCGAGGTCGAACTCGTCGTTGACCGCGTCGCCCGGCGGCGTGACCTCCAGCGCGAGCGCCAGCTGACCGCTGGACGGCAGGCTGAGCTCGAACCACCGGGCGCGCCGCATGTCGGCGTACGACAGGTCACCCTCCGCCTTGGCCTCCCCCTTGTCGTCGAACCTGAGCGCCTTGGGCTTCTTCCACGGCTTGGCCTCCTTGGGCTTGTAGCCGTTGTGGGTGGGGATCTGCGGACCACCACAGGCCGTCACGGCGCACACCAGGACGATCGACAGCGAGACAATCCACCGCATGGCACGAACACTAGCATGGGGTTGCCGGCTCCTGTGGGCGGTGGCACATCGCCCGCATGAAGTCCTGGCTGCTCGACGCGGTCGTGGCCGTCATGGTGCTGGGAGCCGGCGCTTGCAACCGCGACCTGGTCGGTGGGTCTGCGGACGGTGCCACCGTCTACGCCACGCTGTGCGCGACCTGCCATGGCCCCGACGGCCGGCCACCGGCGGCCATGGTTGCCCGGCTCGGCGTCCGCGATCTCACCGCCCCCGAGCTCCGCGCCCGGATCGCCGCGTCCGGGGCCGGCCTGGTCGAGCAGCAGGTGCGCCACGGCTCCCAGAACAAGCTGATGCCGGCGTTCGAGGGCGCGATCAGCGATGCGCAGATCCGGGCGGTGGCGGCGTACGTCGCGTCGACCGGGTTCACGGGCGGGGGCGCTGGCTCCGCTGCCGCGCCCCGGTGAGCTCGTCGGCCACCGCCGGGTCGCCGTCCTCGTACGCCGCCAGCACCTCGGCCGCGCCGAGCTCGCCGAGCGCCCACACCGCGTGGGAGCGAACCACCGCCGCGGGGTGACCGAGCAACCCGACCAGCGCCGGGATCGCCCGCGGATCGCCGGTGTTGCCGAGCGCCACGGCGACGTTGCGCAGCAGCGCGTCGCGCGGCACGCGGCGCAGCGCCGTGCGCTTGACCAGCCGGCGCAGCTGGTTGGCGCCCTTGGCGGCGAGCGCGGCCAGATCCGGCAGCGCGTGGTCGAGCGAGCGCGGCCGCAGCCCGGGGTCGCCGGCTCCCGCTCCGGCTCCGGATCCGGCATTGAACGGGCAGACCTCCTGGCAGACGTCGCAGCCGAACACCCACGTCCCGATCGCCGGCCTCAGCTCCCTGGGGATCGCGCCCCGGTGCTCGATCGTCAGGTACGAGATGCAGCGCCGCGCGTCCAGCACGTAGGCGTCGACGAACGCCCCGGTCGGACAGGCATCGAGGCACGACCGGCACGCTCCGCAGCGCGGCCGGGGCGGCTCGTGCGGCGCGGTCGGCGCGAGCTCGGCGTCGATCAGCAGCTCGCCGAGCACCACGTAGCTGCCCAGCCCGGGCGCGATCAGCATCGTGTTCTTCGCGACGAACCCGACCCCGGCGCGCTCGGCCCACTCGCGCTCGAGCACCGGCGCCGAGTCGACGCACGGCCGGCTCGCCACCGGGCACCCGAGCGCGGCCGCGATCCGGTCGGCGAGCGCGACCAGCCGATCGCGCATCACCAGGTGGTAGTCCTCGCCGCGGGCGTAGCGGGCGATCTTGCCGCGCAGCAGCGCATCCGGCGGGATCGGATCCGCGCGATCGTAGGCGAGCGCGACCACGATCAGCGAGCGCGCCGTGGCGAGCAGCGCCCGCAGATCGCCGCGCTGGGCGACGTGCTCGGGCGCCGCGAGGTACGCCATCGTCCCCGCGTGACCGCTCGCCAGCCAGCTCCGGTACAGCGCGTGCCGGCGCGGCGGCTCGATCGGCACCACCGCGGCGCGCGCGAAGCCGAGCTCGCGGCCGAGCTCGGCGATCAGCGAGGCGCCGGTCGCGGCGGTCATGGCGGCCTCATACCCGATCCCGGCGCGGTTCGCTCGCGGGTTCGCGGGTTCGCGGGTTCGCGGGTTCCATGACGACCCGATGACCTCGGCGGGTCAGCCGGCCTCGGCCGAGCCCTCGCGGTCGTCGTCGTCGGGGACGCCCGCGAAGTAGACGGCGTCGTAGGCGACCGTGCAGTCGCGTTCGCGGGGCTGGGGGTAGTCGACGCGGGCGCCGCGGTAGGTCCGGACGATGGCGCGCTCGGGGTCGAGGTGCTCGAGGTAGCTCGGCACGATCGGCACCTTGCCGCCGCCGCCGGGGGCATCGAGCACGAGCTCGGGGACGCACATGCCGCTGATCCAGCCGCGCAGGCCGCGGTAGAGCTCCATCGCGGTGTCGACCGGGGTGCGCAGGTGGTCGGTGCCGAGCACGGTGTCGCCCTGGAACAGGTAGTAGGGACGGACGCGCGAGCGGACGAGGCCGCGCATCAGGGCGCGCAGCGAGCGGACCGAGGAGTTGACGCCGCGCAGGAGCACGGTCTGGTTGCCGACCGGGATGCCGGCGTCGACCAGGCGCTCGCACGCCGCGCGGGCCTCGGGGGTGAGCTCCCTGGCATGGTTGAAGTGGGTGTTGACGAACAGCGGGTGGTGGGCGCGCAGGGCGCAGGTCAGCTCGGCGTCGATCCGCATCGGGCACACGACGGGGAGGCGAGTCCCGATCCGGAGGGTCTCGATGTGGCGGATCGCGCGCAGCCGGCCGAGCAGGTAGGCGAGCCAGCGGGTCGAGAGCAGCAGGGGATCGCCGCCCGAGAGCAGGACGTCGCGGATCCGCGGCGTGCGCGCCAGGTAGTCGAGGCCGGCCTCGAGGTCGGCGGTGGTGGGCGGCTCGTCACCGCCGACCAGGCGGCGGCGGTTGCAGTGCCGGCAGTAGATGCCGCAGCGGTCGACCACGAGGAACAGCGCGCGGTCGGGGTACTTGTGGATCACCGACGGGGCCGGGTTGTGGCTGTCCTCGCCGAGCGGATCGCGCAGCTCCTCGGCGCGGACGTCGGCCTCGGCGGGCCGCGGGATCGCCTGGAGGCGGATCGGGCAGCTGGCGTGGACCGGGTCCATCAGGCTCGCGTAGTACGGGGTGATACCGATGCGGAACAGGTGGGCGGACCCGGCGAGGCCGGCGCGCTCCTCGGCGGACAGCGCGACGACGTGCGCGAGCTCGTCGGCCGAGGTCAGCATGTGGCCGAGCTGCCAGCGCCAGTCGAGCCACTGGCCGTCGGGGACGTCGCCGCGGCGCAGGGACGGCGGCGCGCCGGGCGGGCCGGACGGACGGGACGATGACCCGGGCGCGAGCGGCTCGGGGGCTAGCGGGAGGTGGACCACGCCGGCTGTGTAGCACGGGCGCGCACCAGCACCTCGGCGAGGCCCTCGGTGAGCGGCAGATCGCGCAGCTCTTCGAACCGGACGAACCGGGCGGCGCGGGCGTCGCTGGCCGCGGCGAGCTGACCGCCGCACACGCGGGCGTGGTAGTCGAGCAGGACGAAGTGGTGGTCGTCGCCGAACCGCTCCAGCACGCAGGCCAGGGCGCCGACCTCGACGACCAGGCCGGTCTCCTCGAGCACCTCGCGCGCGACGGCCTGGGCCAGGGTCTCGCGCGGCTCGAGCCTGCCGCCGGGGATGCTCCACAGGCCGAGGCTGGGTGGCTTGCCGCGCTCGACGAGGAGCACGCGGCCCTCGTCGTCGAACACGATCGCGCCGACGCCGACGATGGGGGTCATGGGCGCTTCTCCCGGTTCGACCGCGATCGCGCGCCGCCCGCGGCCTTGGCGGCCTTGGTCCGCCCGGGGGCGAGGGGCGCCGATCTCGTGGTCACCGACTTCGCGGCGGCCGGCCTGGCGGTGGCCGGCCTGGCGGCGGCCGGCCGGGTGGTTGCCGATCTGGCGGTTGCGGGCTTGCGGGTTGCCGGCCTCCCGGTTGCCGGCCTGGCGCGCTGACTCGCACGCGCCTTGGCGGCTGCGGCGCGCTGGCCGCGCGACGGCGGGGCAGGTCGGCCGTTGCGCGGCGGCATGAGCTGGGGGGTGGCGACCAGGACGGCGCTGGGGCACAGCGGCGCCAGCGCGCAGTGGTTGCAGTCGGGCTGCTTGGCATGGCACACGCGCCGGCCGTGCCAGATCAGGCGGTGGGCGAAGATCGACCACTGGTCGCGCGGCACCAGCGGCATGAGGTCCTGCTCGATCTTGACCGGATCGCTGTGCGCCGACAGACCGAGCCGCTGCGCGAGGCGGGTGACGTGGGTGTCGACCACGATGCCCTCGTGCTTGCCGAGCGCGCTCCCGAGCACGACGTTGGCGGTCTTGCGCGCCACGCCGGGCAGGTCGGTCAGACCCGCCATCGTGTCGGGCACCTGGCCGCCGTGGCGCTCGACGATCGCCCGCGCCATGCCGATCAGGTGCCGCGCCTTCATCCGGTAGAATCCGGTCGAGAAGATCATCGACTCGAGCTCGGCCTGGTCGGCGCGCGCCAGCGCGGCCGGGTCCGCATACGTCGCGAACAGCCGGGGCGTCACGGTGTTGATCAGCTTGTCGGTGGACTGCGCGGCGAGGATCGTCGCGACCAGCAGCTGGTAGGCGCTGTCGTGGTCGAGCTCGACCACCGCGTCTGGCCACAGCTCGGCGAGGCCGGCCGCGATCTCGGTGGTCCGCTCGCGCTGCGCGGCGAGATCTGCGCCGGATGCGCCGGATGCGCCGGATGCGCCGGATGCGCCGGATACGCCGGATGCGCCGGATACGCCGGATACGCCGGATACGCCGGACACGGTTGTCGCACCTTGCGAGGGCTTCGGTGTGCTATTCCGAGTCCGGGATCCCATGCAACGGCACCGTATCACCTTCCTCGCGGCGATCATCTGGGCAACCGGCTGGGCAACCGCCTGCGCGACCCACAAGACCGAGGTCGAGACCGCGAAGAAGTCGCTCTACGACGCCGAGTTCACCGTGGTGTACACCGCGGCGCTGGAGGCGACGCGCGAGAGCTATCCGAACATTCAGGATGCGCCGGGGCGCGGTGCGATCAAGACCGGGTTGCACCAGGTGTCGTCCGCGAACAGCCAGGACGACATGACCAGCAACCCCCGGGGGCTCGCGACCGCGCCGGGGATCAACCCCGGGGTGGCGGGCGCGCCCGGGGCTGCGTCGGCGGGCATGCCGACCCGCCTGGCCTTCAAGCGCTTCTACATCCAGTTCGACATCTCGATCGCGGGCGGCCGGCCGTGGCGGCTCAAGGTCGTCGGACACGCCTACGAGTGGGAGCCCGGCGCGGCGCTGCCGACCGAGCTGCATGGCGCGGCGCGGCCGTCGTGGCTGGAGGCCCGCACCGATGCGCTGGTCTATGCGATCTACGATCGGGTCAAGAAGTACGCCGTGCCGATGCCGGACAACGCGGCCGCCTCCGACGACGTCAAGCACGCCGATCCGGCGGCGTTCGGGGCGGTGCCGCCGGACGCGGCCAAGGAGCTCGCTGCGCTCAAGGACGTGCTCGACGCGCGCGACTACGCGGGGCTGCGCCCGCACCTGGCCGACGACGTCGTGTGGTCGCTCGGCGGCGGGTCCGGCCCCGAGGGCGCGATGGCGCTGTGGCAGGCGGATCCCGAGCCGCTCGATGCGATGGCCAAGGCGCTGGCCGCGGGCTGCGTCGGGGACGCCAAGAAGGTGACGTGCCCGGCGGCTGCACCGGCGGCGGGCACCTACCAGCTCAGCATCGGGCCGCGCGGGACGAGCTGGCGGATCACGTCGTTCGTCAAGACCGAGTGACGACGTGCAGCGACGACGCCGCGAAACGCTGCGTCCGTTTTCTGTGACGTTTCCTGCAGCCCTGGGGATGTGACCCCCATCGCGAACAGTTCGTTGTCCTCCGGAGAATTGTCGGACGTGGGTGAACTCTCGGTAGGATCGCCGCATGCGGTGTGTCCACCTCATCCTCTTCCTCTTCCTCATCCTCGCCGGTTGTGGGTTCCACTCCTCGCCCGGGGGTGCACTGGATGGGTCGGTGCCGAGGCCCGACGGGAGCGATCCGGGTACGCTCGGGTTCGACGCGGCGGGCCTCAAGGCCGGCACGCTCGTCGACATGACGGTCGACGCGGCCAGGAACGCGCTGACCCCGAACGCCTACAGCTACGGCGGGCTGGTCGCGCATGGGCTGCAGAACATGCGGCTGTGGTCGCGCGGTGACACGGCCTGGAGCAAGCTCGCCGGCGTGACACCGTCGGGGGCCGGGTGGTGGACCGGCGAGCACCTGACGAACGGTGCCAACCTGAGCTACCTGGGGATCCTGAACGACGGCCTGATGACGATCTGGTTCGAGGGCGAGGTGTGGCTCGATGCGGGCTCGACCGAGACATTCAAGATCAACGGCGATGACGTCACGTTCGTCGAGATCGCCCAGCCGGGTTCGACGAGCTACTCGCCGCTGACCGATCAGAACACCACGGTCTCGGTGCCGACCCCGGTCAGCGGCTGGTACCCGATCCACGTCGGCAACGGCAACAGCTCCGGCGGCAACGACCTCCAGTTCCTGCACAGCGACTCCGCGGCCGCTCCGACGCCCGTGCCATGGACCCGCGATCGGCTGCGCGCGCGCACCAGCGAGCTGACCGGCGCGCTGCGCACGGTCTACGGCCACCAGATCCTCGGCGGAGGTCAGTCGGTGGCTGGCTCTCCGCCGCCGATCGCGCACTTCGAGCAGAGCAACCTGCTGCCGGACACGACGTTCCCCGGCCCACCGCAGGGCGCGGACCCCGGCAACACCGACTGGTCCGCGCGCTATGTCGGTCAGGTCCACGTCGACCAGATCGGCCCGTACACGCTCACGGTCAGCAGCGATGACGGCAATCGCGGCCGGCTCGGGGCCAGCCGCGCTGACATGGTGTGGACGCGCGACGTCGGCGTGGGTTCGAACGACGCCGTCACCACCGTCCAGGCGATGCTGGTCTCCGGCTGGAACGACCTGAGCGTCGACTACAACCAGGTCAATGGCGGACGAGATCTGCACGTACAGCTCCAGGGCCCTGACTTCCCCACGGCGATCGAGGTCCCGCGCGACCAGCTGCGTCCGGTCGACTCGTCCGACGACCGGATCGCGCTCGGCGTCGACGATGGCAACCACCCGGTGCAGGACAACGGAGGCGCGGGCAACCCCGGGACCGCCACGCTGACCGTGGCCGCATTCGCCGGCGCCCAGCTCGGCACCGAGACCGTGAGCTCGATCGA
Organism: Kofleriaceae bacterium; assembly: GCA_041495365.1. Taxonomy (GTDB): domain Bacteria; phylum Myxococcota_A; class Polyangia; order Haliangiales; family Haliangiaceae; genus JABFXX01. The sequence continues at coordinate 9,869 of JBGQCL010000045.1, forward strand.
CGTCACGTACCAGATCAACTCCCCGCACTGGGAGCAGCTCAAGGTCGACCTCCAGGCCCCCGGCGGCGCTCCCGTCATCATCCGCGACCACGTCGGCCCGCCCAACAACGTGCAGGGTCGCGCGATCGCCGGGCAGACCGTCACGGGCGCCAACCTCGGCGCGTTGCTCGGTGCGGCCGCGAACGGCGACTGGAAGCTGCACGTCTACGACGACGTCGGGGGCGGCGGCAACAGCGCGCTGGAGAGCGCGCGGCTCACCCTGCACACGACCGGCGGCCCGGACAAGGTCGCGCGCATCGCGTCGTGGACGTCCAGGGTGATCGACGCGACGACGTCGGTGATCGCGATCGAGGCCATCACCTGGAGCGCGCGCGTCCCCGACGGCGCGAGCGTCCAGGTCCGGCTGCGCGGCTGCCAGCAGGCGGACTGCAGTGACGGCCCCGCATTCTCGAGTCCGGTGACCAGCGGCATGCGGTTCGCGATCGATCCCGCGCGCTACCTGCAGCTCCGCGTCGAGATGACCGGCGACGGCAGCCACGAGCCCGAGCTGCAGTCGCTGGCGATCAAGCTCGGGCGGCCATGACCGCGCCGGCGGCCGGGCGGGCCGCGGCGAGTGCTCACTGCTTCTCGAGGACGATCAGGCAATTCGAATCCGGCAGCTCGACCGGGCGATCGCGCTCGTCGGTCAGCGCGATCCTGCTGGCGAGGTGCTCGCGGTAGCCGGGCTGGAGGTACGAGCGGATCTCGGGCGGTAGCTCGACCACGCGCACGGCGCGCGACCCACCGCACCACGCGACGAGCTGGGCGACGTAGTCGTCGTAGGGCAGGATGCCGTAGAGCTCGCGGACCTCGTACGGGAAGCTCGCGGGCCCCCAGGTGTACGTGTAGAGGAACTCCATCGCGTCGGCGCTCGACAGCTCGACGCGATCGCCGCCGAGCTCGGTGACGTGGATCCGCCGGCCCTCGAACTGCGCGACGTAGAGGTCGAACGTCGCGCGCGCGTCGGGCGCGACCAGCCGGAGCCGGCGGCGTCCGGGCGGCGGCTGGACACCGTCGCGGATCACGATCCGGCCGCCGGCCGCGAGCGCCGAGAACGCCGCGTGGACCACGCGCTGGACCGAGGCCGGCGAGAACCGCGGCTCGGTGTACGAGTAGATCTCGTGCAGGATCGAGCAGAACACGATGCTGTCGACCGGCGGCTCGATCAGCTCGCCGAGCAGCTCCGCCGCGCCGTGGATCACGCGCCAGCGGCTGCCGTGCACGCGGGCGCGCTGGGTCAGCGCCTCGACCACCTCGCGCGACAGGTCGACACCGACGATCTCGCTGGTCGGAAACCGCTGCGCGAGGAGGTCGAGCACCACGCCGCCGCCCGGCCCGATCTCGACGATCCGGCCCGGCTTGACCCACTCGATCATGCGCTGCTTGTCGGACCGCGCCGCGTTCATCGCCCCGAGGTAGCTCGCCTCGTTGGCGACCCGGTCGAAGTCGTCCTTGCGCAGCCCGTAGAGGTCGCACAGCGCCTTCAGCATGGTGTGGAACGTCGCCTGCGACCGGGTCTCGTACAGCGCGAGCAGGGTGACCAGCGCGGTCGCCTCCTCGGTCTCCAGGTAATCGACGACGATCGCGTCGGGGTCGGTCGGGTGCGCGAGCCGCGCCGACAGCGTGCCGAGCGGGCCGAGCCGGCCCGGGCCGATCAGCAGCTCGCGGATCGGCGTGGCGGCGAGCGCGGCCTCGACCAGGCGCAGCCGGTAGCGCACCGCCGCGCTCGCGCCGCGCAGCCGCGTGACCAGCGGGAACAGCTGGGCGTGCCACGGCCGCTGGACGTCGACGCCGATCGCGCGGGCGGCGCCGACCGCGGCGGCCAGCACACCGAGCTGCGCCGACGGCGACAGCCCGCTGGTCGCGGCCTCGCAGTACCACAGCTGGCAGGTCGCCAGCGCCGGCCCGAGCACCGCGAGCTCGGCGTCTCCGAGCGCCGCCACCGCGTCATCGACCGCGTCCGCCGGCTCTCCCGCGGCCTGGCGCCCCGCGCGCAGCGCACGGAGCCGGGTGGCGAGCGCGGCGCGGCCTTCCGGACCGTCGATCGGCGGCGCGAGCTCGGACAGCGCGCGCTGCGGCTGGGCCCACGCCGCCGGCTTGCACACCGCGCCGAGCTGATCGCGGACCCGCGCGAGCCGGTCGAGCAGCGCGTCGTCGAGCAGGCCGTCGCGCACCGCCGCGGTGTCGCACGCGTCGAGCACGTGCAGCGCGTCGAGCGCCAGCGCCACCGCGCCGGACGGCGGCACGCCGAGCGTGCGGGCGAGCGCCGGCGCGAGGTCGCGCAGCGTGCCGACCAGCGGCGCGAACATCGCCAGCGGCCCCTCGCCGCGCACGTGCTGGCCGGCGAGCCCGTGGGCCTCGACCCAGGCGATCGCGAGCTTGCCGAGCACCTCGGGCAGCGGCCAGCTCCGCGCGCGATCGGTGTGGCGCAGGATCGCCGCCGCCGCCTCGTTGTGGACGTCGAGCGCGAGGCCCTGGGCGGTCCACGTCGCGCGCAACGCCGCGCGGTGGGTCTTGGCGATGTCGAGGTGGAAGATCGCCGCGCGCAGCGCGGGCCCCATCCCCGCGGCCAGCACGCGCGCCGCGACCGCCGCGAGCGCCTCGAACGCGGTCGGCGACAGCCCGACGTCGAGCCCGGTCGGCGGCAGCGGCCCGCCGGTCACGCTCTCGGGCACGCCGACCCCCTGGAACCGCGTCAGGTCGCGGGTCTCCAGTCCGAGCAGCTTCTTGCCGAGCAGCCGGGTCGCGATGTGATCGAGCAGCGGCAGCTCGGTCCCCGGATCGTGCTCGACCTGCGGCGGCATCGGTGCGGCGAGCGCGGCGACCTCGGGGAACGCGGCGATCACGCACGCCGCCGCCGGGCCATCGCTGCGCAGGGTCTCGAGCATCGCCGCCGCGAACCCGGTGTCGGCCAGCGCCACGGCCGTCATCGCCGCCGGCGACAGCCACGCCGCCAGCGTCTCCGGGCCGACCCGCGCCATGAGCCTTCGCCACGCCGCGAGCTCGCCGGTGGTCGCAGACGACAGCACGCGCAACAGCTCCTCGGAGGCCCCCACGCGTCCATGCTATCGCCGCTTCCCGCTCGCAACGCAAGGGCGGGGCAGGCGCGGCGGCGGTCCGACATCGCCTTTCAGCGCGGCTGCATTTCGTGCACGCCTGCGCGTGGCCGATGGCGCGGCGCCGCTGGTGGTCGAGCTGGTGGTCGAGATCGAGGGCATGTCAGGATGCCTGCGTGACGACCGGTCGAGCGGCGCCGCGCCGCCTGCTCTGGATGGCCACGACGCTGATCGGTCTGATCGGGGCGCCGCTGGTCGCGATCGGGGCGACCTTCATCGCCGCGCGCGGCACCGCGCTGCCGCTCCCGCTCGCGGCCGGCCTCGCGTGCCTCGCCCCGGTCGCTGCGGTGGCCGTGTTCGCCAGGCGCAGCCGTCGCATCGGTGCCGCCGCGCTCGTCATGAATCTCGCCGTCGCGGTGTTCCTCACCACGTACGGCTCGTCGCCGCTGCCTCGACCCGCGCCGCGCGGCGGTTCCCTGCCACCCGCGTCGCCGCCGGCCGGGATGGCACTGTTCCAGCTTCCCACCGGCGTGATCCACCGGACGGCGGCATTCGGCTACCGCGGCGGAGCGTTCTCCGATCGACGCGACTTCGCGATGACGGCCGCCCTGGTGAAGCATCCGCGCGGCGATCTGCTCATCGATACCGGCCTGGGCCGCGACATCGCGACCCAGCTCCGGCTGATGCCCACGGCGTTTCGCGCGCTCACCGACCTCGACCGCGGCCAGCCCGCCGCGGCCCAGCTCGATGCGGCGGGCTACGATCGGACCCGGCTGCGCGGCATCCTGCTCACGCATGCCCACTGGGATCACGTCAGCGGCACGGCGGACTTCCCCGGCGTCCCCGTGCTGGTCACGGCCGACGAGCGTCGCTTCATCGATCAGGGGGACTGGGTCACCGCCATCGCGCGCAGCGTCACCGGCGCTCGCTACGAGGTGTACGACTTCGAAGCCGGCCCGTATCTCGGCTTCCCGCGCAGCCACGACGTGTTCGGCGACGGGTCGGTGGTCGTGGTCCCCGCCCCCGGCCACACCCCGGGCTCCGTGATCGTGTTCGTGGCGCTTCCCGACGGCCGGCGGTTCGCGTTCGTCGGCGACCTCGCCTGGCAGCAAGAGGGCATCACCGAGCGCGAGGAGCGCCCCTGGCTGATGCGGCGCTCGGCCGACGACGATCCGGCGCAGGTGCGCGACAACCTGCTGCGCGTGGCCGCCGTCGCCGAGCGCTTCCCGCAGATCACGCTGGTGCCCGCCCACGACATGCGCGGCTTCGCCGGCCTGCCTCGCCTGTGAGTTGGCGCCCTGCGCGGCGCGCCGTCACGCGCTGCAGCCGCGCGGCCCCGCCGGGAGCCGCTCGCCAAGGTCGAGCAGGGCCGACAGATTCCACGTCGCCTCCCACGTCGAGCAATGCGCGCTGATCTTCGGGGGTCGCGAAGTCCTCGGGCTCGAACGTCGCGAGCACTTGCCGGGCCGCCTCTCGGCGCCGTTGCTCCGCAATCTGTGCGCGGACAGCCCCGGTGACGATATCGCCGTCAGGCGAGGAGCTCATCGACCGAGGCGACCGAGAATGCGCGATCCAGCCAGCGATCGAGGGTGGCAAGGTCGGTGCTGGTGAGGATGCGATGCTGCTGGTCACTGGTCATCGCCAGATCGCGCCGGCGCAAGAACATCAGGAGGGCCTCTGCTTTGCCCCTGGCTTCCCCCTCGGCTTTCCCTCGGTCGTAGGACCGGCGGTGCGCTTCGCTGAAGAACTTCTCGATCTGGGGGTCCATATTCAACGCCTTTCGCGCGGCTTCGCTCAGGGCTTGCTCGATCAGCATGGAGTATAGCACCCGCTGCTCCTCGGGGAGCGAGGAGGCGGCATGGACCGCGGCGCGCGCGATCGGCACGGCCGTCTCGACATCGCCGCCGCCGTGTGCCAGCACCGACAGCACGGCGAGTTGCGGCTCGCGCGATGCCAGGTCGTGATCGGTGACCCGGGGGATGCCCGCCGGGCCGATCACATGCGGTCGAAAGCAATTGCCGCCGCCGAGATCGATCAGCTGGCTGGCCCACGTTGCGGTCGCCAGGTCGGCAGTCACGACGGTGACGACGAACGGACACTCGTGGCGGGCGCGCGCGGCGACGGAGTAGAGCGGCCAGGTGAACAGCTTGCGAGCGTCGGGCTGGAGCTGGACTTCGCAGATGGTCCCGAACACCGGCTTGTTCCTGTCGTCCACGAAATCGATGAACAGCACCACCGCGTCGGCGTGGTACTCGACCGGTACGAGCTGATTGAGCGTCGCTTCGGTGAGCCGAGCCTCGGTGAACGGAGGAACCTCGACGTCCAACAGGTCGCGGAGCAAGCTGGCGGCGAATGCCGGCCGATCCCGGACCAACGCGATCACGCCCTCGTGATTCAGAGACGGCGGCATGGGATACGCGTGACTCTATGCAGGACATCGGATCATCGAAAGGAATGACGCGCTTCAAAAGCGGAATGATGCGCTTTTGATGAGCATCGATGGTCCATCGGTGATCGAGGCTGCGAACGCGGACAGGCTCACGTCATCCTTGTCGCGATGGCCGCACGACACCGCGGCAATCACTCGCTGCAGCCGCGGGGCCGCGCGGGGAGCCGCTTGCCCGGGTTGAGCAGGCCCGACGGATCCCACATCGCCTTCCACCGCCGCTGCCACTCGAGGACCTGCTCGGAGGACTCCATCGCGACGTAGTCGCGCTTGGTCAGGCCGACGCCGTGCTCGCCGGACAGCGTGCCGCCGAGCTCGACGGTGTGGGCGAACAGCTGGCGGGCGGCGCCCCACAGGTGCTTGCGCACGGCGGGGTCGCTGGGGTCGTCGTTGGACAGCAGGTTGACGTGGAGGTTGCCGTCGCCGGCGTGGCCGAACACGGCGCACTCGACGCCGGTGTCCGCGGCGACGCGGTCGACCCGGGCGAGCATCTCGACGATCCGGCTGCGCGGGACGCACAGGTCCTCGTTGAGCTTGATCCGGAAGTTCTCCTTGAGCGCCGGCGAGATCAGCCGGCGCGCCTCCCACACCGCGCGGCGCTCGGCGGGCTCGGTCGCGGCCAGCACGTCGAGCGCGCCGAGCTCGTCGCAGCGCAGGCCGATCTTCTCCATCATCATCGGCATCGACTCGGGCTCGCCGTCGACCTCGAGCAGCACGATCGCGCCCGCGTTGTCGGGGAACCGGTAGCGGCTCTTGGGGCGGATCGCGGCGATCGAGGCGCGATCGGCGAACTCGAGCACGCGCGGGCGCAGGCCGCCGCGCAGCAGCGCCGAGATCGCGGCGCCGGCGGTGGCGGCGTCGGCGAACACGCCGAGCACGGCGGCGGCGGCCATCGGCAGCGGGACCAGCTTGAGCGTGAGCTCGGTGATCACGCCGAACGTGCCCTCGGTGCCGACGAAGCCGGCGACCAGGTCGTAGCTGGTGACGCCCTTGGACGTGCGCCGGCCGCAGCGCAGCACCTCGCCGCCCATCAGCGCGACCTCGAGGCCGAGGACGTACTCGCGGGTGACGCCGTACTTGAACGCGCGCAGCCCGCCGGCGTTGGTCGACGCGTTGCCGCCGATCGAGCAGAACTCGAGCGAGGCTGGGTCGGGCGGGTAGAACAGCTGCTGGGCCTCGACCGCCTCCTGCAACCGGCCGGTGACGACGCCGGGCTCGGTCACGCACAGCAGATCGCCGGCGTCGATCTCCTTGATCCGCGTCATCCGCTCGGTCGACAGCACGACGCCGCCGTGGACCGGCAGCGCGCCGCCGCACATGCCGCTGCCTGCCCCGCGCGGGGTGACCGGGACCTTGCGCTCGTGGCAGATCCGCAGCACCGCGGCGGCCTGCTCGGTCGACTCGACGAGCACCGCGCAGTCCGGCAGCATGAGGTCGGCCAGCGGGCTCTCGTCCCGGCCGTAGTCTTCGAGCTTGTCGTGGCCGGGGCCGATCACGGCGGAGGAACCCAGCTCGCGCTGGAGCACGCCTGCGATGTCATGCACCACGACAGCGTAGCGCCTGGCCCGCTCCGCGCGGACGCCGAGCGCAAGCCATCGATCGTCGCGCCGGGGCGCTCCGGGGTAGCTGAGATGAGACCGGCCGTGCGCCGGGGCGGAGATCGATCAGACCAGACGCCGGATCAGACGCTGAACGACGAGCCGCAGCCGCAGGTGGTCTTGACGTTGGGGTTGTTGAACTTGAAGCCCGCCCCCTGCAGGCCCTCGACGTAGTCGATCTCGGTGCCGACCAGGTACATCAGGCTCATCTCGTCGACGACGACCTTGACGCCCTGGACCTCGAACTGGCGATCGACCTCGACCGGCTCGTCGAAGTAGAGGTCGTACGAGAAGCCCGCGCAGCCGCCGCCGACCACGCGCAGCCGCAGCGCCAGGTGGGCCTCGATCGCCTCGGCGTCGCGGATCTCGTTGACCTTGGATGCGGCCACATGCGTGATCATCACCATCGACTCCGGGCCGGGGGCCTCGGGTGGCAGGTTGTGGATGGTAGGGGTGGTTGGGGTGGTTGCAGTCGCGAGATCAGACATCTTCGAGGGCTCCTGGGAATCTCAGGGGACGGAACACCTTACCCTCACGTGAGGGTCATGGCAATCTACCGGCCGTGGTGACCTTTGACACGCTGCTCCGCGAGCTTCGCGGCAAGACCCCCGAGATCGACCCAGCGGCACTCGATGCCGCGCTGCACGGCACCGCGCGGCCGGCGCTGATCGACGTGCGCGAGCCCGACGAGCATGCCCAGGGCATGATCCCGGGCACGCTGCACATCCCGCGCGGCTTCCTCGAGCTGCGCATCGAGCGCAACGTGCCCGATCGCGGCACGCCGGTGGTGATCTACTGCGCGAGCGGGACGCGCTCGGTGCTCGCGGCGCGCAGCCTGGGCGAGCTCGGCTACACCAACGTCAGCTCGCTCGCGGGCGGGTTCACGGGCTGGAAGCGCGCCGGGCTGCCCTGGGAGCAGCCGATCTCGCTGCGCCCCGACCAGGAGAGCCGCTACTCGCGGCACACCCTGCTCCCCGAGGTCGGGATCGCCGGGCAGATCAAGCTGCTCGGCGCCAAGGTGCTGTGCATCGGCGCGGGCGGCCTCGGCTCGCCGTCGAGCATGTACCTCGCCGCCGCCGGGATCGGCACGATCGGCATGATCGACGACGACGTGGTCGATGCGTCCAACCTGCAGCGCCAGATCCTGCACGGCACCGACCGCGTCGGCGTCGCCAAGGTCGACAGCGCCGAGACCACGCTGCGCGGGCTCAACCCCGACGTCAAGGTCGACAAGCACCGGACCCGGATCACGTCGGACAACGCGCTCGCGCTGATCGCGCCGTACGACGTCGTCGTCGATGGCGCCGACAACTTCGCGACCCGCTACCTGGTCAACGACGCCGCGCTCCGGCTCGGCAAGCCGGTGATCCACGCCTCGATCTTCCGGTTCGAGGGCCAGATCACCGTGTTCCCGGCGAGCGGCTCGCCGTGCTACCGCTGCCTGTACCCGCAGCCGCCGCCCGCCGAGGACGCGCCGTCGTGCGCCGAGGCCGGCGTGCTCGGCGTGTTGCCCGGTATCATGGGCGTCCTGCAGGCGACCGAGGCGATCAAGCTGATCCTCGGCCTGGGCGACACGCTGGCCGGCCGGCTGCTGTGTTACGACGCGATCAAGACCCGGTTCCGCGAGCTCCGGCTGCGCCGCGATCCGGCGTGCCCGACCTGCGGCGACGGTGTGGATCGCAGCCAGATCCCGCTGATCGACTACGAGCAGTTCTGCGCCGGCCCGGCCCGGCACTGACGCGAAGCTCGCGGGGCGCGGGGCGCGGCGCTCACAGCACCTGGATCACCCAGTGCACGTACTTGTTGATCGGCCGGGTCTCCTCGTCGCCTCCCTCGATGATGCTGTGCGAGTGGCCGCCGGCCCCCGTGGTCGGTGCTGATTGCGCACCGTAGTCGCAGCCGCCCGGCCCGCGGTTCTCGGTCGCGAGCTCGTACGGTCCCGATAGTCCGTTCCACGTCGGATCGCCGTGCTGGTGATCGTCGACCGCCGAGGTGCGAAATGCCGTCGCGGGCCGAGCGGTCGCCGCGTGTTGCAGACTGCCGGCTTCGCTCGCCGGGCCTCCGGGCGGCGGCACGCGCGTTGCGAAGCCCTTGTCCACGCCGGAGCTACCGGAGACTCCGCGGAGGAAGTATCCGCGGAAGTCGGGGAGGTTGAAGGTCGTCGCACCGTCGCCTCGGCCGTGCAGCGTGCCGATCGCGGCGAACAGCGCCGCATAGGTGCCGGTCCGCGGCAGCGCACGACCATCACACGGTAACCAGTCCTCCGGAATCCTGTCCTGACTACCTGCAAATCCCATGATCATCCCGATCATCGTCATGACGTCCTCCTGATACTCGATGTCTCCACGCCGCGGTAACCGCGCGTACCCGACCCCGAGTGCACCCGGCGTGCCGAGCGGCGTGCCGGGTGCCACCGGTGGAGCGCGCAAGCGCCGCGGTCGCCGCCCTCGCCGACCCGGAACGTGCGCGGTTGTGGTTCGCGCTGCACCCGGCCGGGATACCTGGACCCGACGCGGTGCTCGCCCGACGGCGAGGAGGGGCGGTTGGTGGCGCGGGCGGCGCACGCAGCTGATACAATTCCCGAAGGCGTGATCGCGTCCGGTCAGACGATCGGGAACTATCGGATCCTGAAGAAGATCGGGACGGGGGGGATGGGTGCGGTGTACCTGGCCGAGCACCCGCTGATCGGCAAGCGGGTCGCGCTCAAGGTGATCCACCGCGAGCTCGCGGGCAACCGCGAGGTGGTATCGCGGTTCTTCCAGGAGGCGCGCGCGGTCAACAAGATCGGCAACGAGCACATCGTCGAGATCCATGACTTCGGAGTGACCCCCGAGGGCGATCACTTCTACATCATGGAGTATCTGGAGGGCCAGACGCTGGCGTCGGCGCTGTCGGACGACCAGGTGCTCGACGTGATGCGATCGCTGCACATCGGGGCGCAGATCGCCAGTGCGCTCGCCGCGGCGCACGCCGCCGGGATCATCCATCGCGATCTCAAGCCCGACAACATCATGCTGATGGCCCGGCTGGGCGATCCGGACTTCGTCAAGGTGCTCGACTTCGGGCTCGCGAAGATGTTCTCGGCGGAGAACGCGGTGAAGACCGCGGCCGGCGTGCTGCTCGGCACGCCGCAGTACATGTCGCCCGAGGCGTGCGAGAGCAAGCGCGACATCGATCACCGCACCGACATCTACGCGCTCGGCGTGCTGCTGTTCCAGATGATGACCGGCTCGCTGCCGTTCCAGGGCGAGACCATGGGTGAGGTGCTGGTCAAGCAGGTCACGATGCTGCCGCCGGCGCCGCGCGCGATGAACCCCGCGATCCCGCCGAGCGTCGAGCAGATCCTGCTGCGCTGCCTGGCCAAGCGGGTCGACGCGCGGTTCGCGACGATGCTGGACCTGCGCGACGCGCTGCTCGATCCCGAGGCGTACCTGCGGGGCTCGCCGCCGATCGCGCCGGCGCGCTCGGTGACGTCGGCGCTGGCGCTGGGCGAGGCCCGGACGGCGATGCTGCCGGCGGCGCCGTCGCCGTCGAACGCGCCGACGGCGCTCGCGATGCCGGTGCCGGCGGCCGTACCGGCGGCGCTGCACAAGACGCGGCTGGCGGCCGCGAACCTGCCGCTGCCGGCGCCCGGCCTGTCGCTGCCCGGCGCGGCGGCGGCACACACGATGATCGCGGATCACGTGCCGGCGCGGCGGGCGTCGTCCGCGATGCCCGCGCTGGCGCCGCCGCAGGAACCGAAGATGAACACGATGCGGATCGCGACGCCGCCGGGCTACTCGTCGCGGCCTCCGCGCCGGGTGTGGCCGGTGGTGCTGGGGCTGGCGACGCTGCTCGGAGTCAGCGGCGGCGTGGTGTCGGTGACGTGCTTCGGGCACGACAACGCGGCGCGGTCGGAGCCCGCCGAGGTCCGGGCGAGCGCTGGTCGCGATGGCGAGGGCGGCGAGGCGCAGGCCGCCGCGACGACGTCGACGGGGAGCGCGGAGTCAGGCGCCGCGGCCGGCTCCGGCGCACCCCCGGCGAGCGCGGCCGGGAGCGGTGCGCCGGCGAGCACCGCGGGGCAGGGGACGGCAGGCCAGGCGACGGCAGGCCAGGCGGGATCGGGAGCGGTGAGTCCGGTCGTTGCGACGGCGCCCGGATCGCCGGCCGCGGCGGGGACCGGCCGCGCGGGCAAGACGGGGGACGCAGGGCCGGGCACGGCAGGGAACGGGACACCGCCGGCGGGTGGCACGTCGACACCTCCGCCCGGGGGCGGGGCCAGCCCCGCGATCGCGGTCCGCCCGGTGACTCCGCCGGCGGCGCGCCGCGCGCACCTGACGATCGAGAGCGTGCCGATCGGGGCAGCGGTCAAGGGGCCCGATGGCGCGGCGCTCGGCCGGACGCCGCTGGTGCTGGACTGGCCGATCAGCGACGCGCCGGTGCGGTTCGAGCTCCGGCTCGCCGGCTACAAGTCGAAGCTCAAGCAGACGGTGATCAACGGCAACACCCGCCTCGTGATCGAGCTGGAGCACGTCGTGGTCCGCCGCCGCGGGACGCGGGCGAGCTCGGCCCGGCCGGGCGGTGGCAACGGCCTGATGCGGCCCGGCGAGTGACGCACCCGGACCCCGGGGTGCATCGGTCGCGGGCGGCGCGCACCCCGGCGGGCACGGGCTGGGCTATGCTGGCGTCATGTGGATCGCCATCCTGGCCGGTGCGGCCGTCGCGGTGATCGCCGCGCTGCTCGCGAGGCGGGCGGCGGCGGTGGAGGCGGCGCGGGCGGCGCGCCGGGCGGTCGACGACGCCAGCGCGCAGTCGGCGGCGTCGCTCGAGGCCGCGCGGCTCGAGGCGGCGGCCCACGGTCGCGCGATGGAGACGGCGGCGCGCGCCGAGGTGCTCGATGCGCGGACCGCGGCCGACGAGGCGCTCGGGCGCGCCGAGGCGGCGGTCGAGCGGCGCGACGAGGCGCTGGCGCGCGCCGAGGCCGAGCTCGCCGCCCAGGGCGACACGCTCGACCAGCGCGACGCGCAGCTCGCCACCGGGCAGCGCGAGCTGCAGTCGCGGCGCGATCGCGCGCAGGGCATCGAGCGCGACGCCGAGCGCAAGGGCGCCGGCGCCCGCAGCGAGCTCGAGACCCGCGCCGGGATCACCACATCCGAGCTGATCGCCCAGCTGGCGAAGGCATGGGTCGATGACGCCCGCGCCCGGGCGGCCGCCGCGGTCCGCGCGGTCGACGCCACCGCCGCAGATCCGGCGCACGAGCGCGAGGCGCGCCGCGTGATGGAGGTCGCCGCGGCGCGCTACCAGCACCACTACCTGACCGAGCGCTCGGCGTCGAACCTGCGGATCGGCGCCGAGCTGGTCGCGGCGCTGCTCGACAGCGGTGGCGCGCTGCACGCCGCGCTGGAGCGGGTCGCGGGGGTCCAGCTTTAGGTCAACGACGACCGCGACGCGGTCCGGCTCGACGGCCTCGACGGCGTCGGCAAGGAGATGGTCCGGCGCGCGATCGGCAAGCTGATCAAGAAGCCGGAGACGCTCGACGACGCTCGCCGGGACCCGGACGCGTGGGCCGCGAAGGCGCGCGATCACCTGCAGCAGGAGATCCGCGCGCTCGGCAAGCGGGCGTTCCAGACCCTGGGACTGCCCAGGGCGCACCCGGAGATCGTCGAGCTGGTCGGCGCGCTCAACTTCCGCACCAGCTACACGCAGAACCAGTGGTGGCACGCGGTCGAGGCATCGTACCTCGCCGGGATGATGGCGGCCGAGCTCGGCCTCGATGAAAAGTTCGCGCGGCGAGCGACGCTGATGCACGACATCGGCAAGGCGCTGACCACAAGATCGAGGGCTCGCACGCGGTGATCGGCGCCGACATCGCGCGCCGGCTCGGCGAGCCCGAGGTCGTGGCCAACGCGATCGGCGCGCACCATGCCGACGAGCCTTGCAACTCGGTGTACGCGTACCTGGTCGCGGCGTCCGATGCGATGAGCGGCGCCCGCCCGGGGGCTCGCCGCGAGCTCGCCGAGGGCTTCACCGCCAAGATCGAGGATCTGGAGCGCATCGGACTGGCGCGGCGCGGCGTGGCGTATGCGCACGCGGTCCACGGCGGCCGCGAGCTCCGGGTCTACGTCCGCGAGCGCGAGGTCGATGACCTCACGGTGGTGGAGATGTCGACCGACATCGCGAACCAGATCGCCGAGGAGATGACGTTCCCCGGTCAGATCAAGGTCACGGTGATCCGCGCGTTCGAGGCGGCCGCGACGGCGAACTGATCGCCGGGCAGCTTCGAGGATCGCCACCGCGAGCTCGGCCGCGATGCCGGCATCGGATCCTGGCCGGATCACACCGGCAGGGACTCGTGGCGCAACGCCAGCGGCAACGGCGGTGCACCTCGGGCGACGTCGCCCGGGGTGTGGGTCAGGCAAGGCGAGTGACGGCGCCTTGCCTGGCCGCTTTTTCGGGCACCAGAACTGCACCGATCCGGCTCGCCATGTGCGACCACGACGAAGACGATCCCAAGACGCCGCATCCCGTGTGGATCCTCAAGAAGCAGACCAACCCTGCCGAGGCCGGCGAGGCGACCCCGGCCCGCAACGACGACGAGCGCCACCACCGCCACGTGGTTTGACGGCCCCGTGTCGAATCGACGAGGTGGGTGTCCGCTGCGAGGTTCCCCGCATGACCCCCACGTAAAGGTGAGGGTTCACCTTGACAGCTGGCTCGTAAGCCAGCATAGTCCGGTCAGATGCACTAAACCTTACGTACGCGTCAGGTTCTACAGGTAGCGTCACCATGACGAAGGACGATTCCAACAAGTTGATGCGAGTCGGGGAGCTTGCCAAGGCGGTCGGCAAGACCGTCCGCGCGATGCACCTCTATGAGGAGCTCGGCTTGCTGGAGCCGCGCGCCCGGTCGGAGGGTGGCTTCCGCCTGTACGGTCCCGAGGCGGTCGACCGCATCCACTGGATCGTGAAGCTGCAGGCCATCGGCTTCACGCTCGCCGAGATCCAGGGCTTCGTCGGAGACTTCCAGGACGCGGACTCGGGGCGCGAGGCGACCTCGCGGGTCCGCGCGCTGTTCACCGAGAAGCAGGCCAGGATCCGCGAGCAGATCGTGCAGCTGCAGGTGATCGAGAACGACCTCAGCGAGGCGCTCGCGTACCTCGACTCGTGCCAGACCTGCAGCGACGACTACGCGCCGACCGCGTGCGGCGTGTGCGATCACCACGGTCACCAGAAGGGCGAGGCGCCGCGGCTGTTCGCCGGGCTGTCCCGCGTGCCGGGCAACGCCGCGGCGGGTCCGGGTCCGGCAAGCAGCGACGACCCCCGCGACAAGCCCCGGGACTTCGACGTCCCGGTCACCGTGCTTTATCGAGAGGGCAATAACTAAATGGTCGCAGAGGCAACACATACGCCGGCCTCGCCGAAGTCGATCGCGATCGCGGTCCCCGAAGGCGTGAAGCTGCCGATCTTCATGGACAACCACTCGACGACCGCGGTCGATCTGCGGGTCGTCCAGGCGATGCTGCCGTTCTTCACGCAGCACTACGGCAACGCCGCCAGCCGCAACCACTCGTTCGGCTGGACCGCGGAGGCCGCGGTCGAGCACGCGCGGGCGCAGGTCGCGGCGCTGCTCGGCGGCGACGCCAAGGAGATCGTCTGGACGTCGGGAGCGACCGAGGCCAACAACCTCGCGATCAAGGGCGCCGCGTCGTACCTGCGCCGGCAGGGCGGCCACATCATCACGGTGGAGACCGAGCACAAGGCCGTGCTCGACACCTGCAAGCGGCTGCAGCGCGAGGGCTTCGAGGTCACCTACCTGACGCCGGCCAAGGACGGCCTGGTCACCCCCGAGCAGGTGACCGCCGCGATGACCGACAAGACGATCCTCGTCACCATCATGCTGGCGAACAACGAGATCGGCGTGGTCCAGCCGATCGAGGCGATCGGCGCGGCGATCAAGGCGAAGAACCCCAAGACCCTGTTTCACACCGACGCGGTGCAGGGCTTTGGCAAGGTGCCGTTCGACGTCGAGAAGGCCAGGGTCGACCTCGCGTCGGTCACCGCGCACAAGCTGTACGGCCCCAAGGGCATCGGCGCGCTGTGGGTGCGCCGCAAGCCGCGGGTGCGGATCGACCCGCTCATCGACGGCGGCGGCCACGAGCGCGGCATGCGGTCCGGCACGCTGCCGGTGCCGATGATCGTCGGGTTCGGCAAGGCCGCCGAGCTCGCCCGCGAGGAGATGCCCGCCGAGACGGTGCGGCTCAAGGCGCTGCGCGACCGGCTGTACCGCGGGCTGACCTCCCGGCTGACCGAGATCTACGTCAACGGCTCGCTCGAGCACCGGCTGCCCGGCAACCTCAACATCTCGTTCGCGTTCGTCGAGGGCGAATCGCTGCTGATGGCGCTCAAGGACGTCGCGGTGTCGTCGGGCTCGGCGTGCACCTCGGCGTCGCTCGAGCCCAGCTACGTGCTGCGCGCGCTCGGCGTCGGCGACGAGCTCGCCCACACGTCGATCCGGTTCGGCATCGGCCGGTTCAACACCGAGGCCGAGATCGACTACGTGATCGAGCTGGTGGTGTCCGCGGTCGTTCGGCTGCGCCAGCTATCCCCGCTGTGGGAGATGCACCAGGACGGGATCGATCTCAACTCCATCCAGTGGACCCCCCACTGAACCAACAAGAAGAACCACCATGGCGTACTCAGACAAGGTCATCGAACACTACGAGAACCCCCGGAACGTCGGCACGTTCAAGTCGCAGTCCGACGTCGATGCCAGCGAGGTGGGGACCGGCCTGGTCGGCGCACCGGCGTGCGGCGACGTGATGCGGCTCGAGATCCGCGTCAAGGACGGGCTGATCGCCGACGCCAGGTTCAAGACGTTCGGCTGCGGCTCGGCGATCGCGTCGTCGTCGCTCGCGACCGAGATGATCAAGGGCATGACGCTCGATCAGGCGGCGCAGATCAAGAACACCCACATCGTGCAGGAGCTTAACTTCCCGCCGGTCAAGATCCACTGCTCGGTGCTCGCCGAGGACGCGATCAAGGCTGCGATCGAGGACTACAAGAAGAAGCAGGCGCCGCGCACCGCCGCCGGCAGCGCCGGCGCTGCCGCCGCGAAGCCCCAGGACGCCTGAGGACGCACCCCGATGTCCGCGACCACCCAGCTCATCACGGCGGCGCCGCCGGGCGCGTCCACCGCGTCCACCGCATCTCAGGCGGCGGCGGCGGCAGCAGCGGCCGCGCCCGCGGCCGCGCCGTCCCGGCGCGAGATCGACATCACCGCCGCGGCGGCGGCCGAGATCGCCCGGCAGCGCGACAAGCGCGGCACCCCCGGCGCGATGATCCGGATCGGCGTGCGCGGCGGCGGCTGCACCGGCTTCACCTACGTGTTCGAGTGGGCCGAGCAGGTCCGCGCGACCGACCGGGTGTTGTCGGCGCACGGGGTGTCGATCGTCGTCGATCCCAAGAGCCTGGTCTACCTCGGGGGCATGGAGCTCGACTTCGTGCGCGGCATGATGGGCCACGGCTTCAAGTTCAACAATCCCAACGCCAAGGGCTCGTGCGGCTGTGGCGAATCCGTCCAGTTCTGATCGCGGCACCGCCGTGCCACCGGGCGACGATCCGTTCGCGCTGCTCGGGCTGCAGGCCGCCTACGACGTCGATCCGGCGGCGCTGGAGCGCGCGTTCTTCGAGCGCAGCAAGGTGGTGCATCCCGACCGGGTGGCCGGGGCGCCGGCGGCCGAGCGGGTCGCCGCGCTGTCGCGGTCGCGCGCGCTCAACGATGCCTACCAGCTGATCAAGAGGCCGGTGTCGCGCGCCGAGTACCTGCTCGCGCGCGCCGGGGTCACGATCGGCGACAACGAGCGGCTCGACCCGGCGTTCCTGATGGAGATCCTCGAGTTACGCGAAGAGCTCGCCGAGGCCCGTGTCGCCGGCGAGCTCGCCCGGGTCGAGCAGCTGCAGCGCGCGATGCAGGCGCGCCGGGCCGAGGCGCTCGACGCGCTGCCCGGGCTGTTCGCCGCCCATGACCTCGCAGCGCTCAAGCAGCGGCTGATCGTGCTGCGCTACATCCACCGCTACCTCGAAGAGTGCGACGCCGCGCTCGACGAGTAGCGACAGTCGAGACCACCGATGTTGATGCAAATTGCGGAGCCCGGGGAGTCGAAGGTCAAGGACGCCTGCAAGCCGCGGGTCGTCGGGATCGACCTCGGGACCACGAACAGCCTGGTCGCCCACATCGCCGACGCGTCGCCCGCCGTGCTCGGCGGCGATCCGCTGGTCCCGTCGGTGGTGCACTACGCGCCGAACGGTAGCGTGGTGGTCGGCCGGGCGGCGCAGGCCCACGCGCTCGATGCGCCACATGACACGCTGGCCTCGGTCAAGCGGCTGATCGGCCGCGGCGCGAAGGACCTCGGCCCGGTGCGCAAGATGCTGCCGTACGACCTCGACGGCGATGACCGTGCACTGCGGATCCGGCTGTCGACCGGGCGGCTGGTGTCGCCGGTGGAGGTGTCGGCCGAGATCCTGCGCGAGCTCAAGCTGCGTGCCGAGGCCGTGCTCGGCGGGCCCATCGAGGGCGCGGTGATCACGGTGCCTGCGTACTTCGACGATGCGCAGCGCCAGGCGACCCGCGACGCCGGCCGGCTCGCCGGCCTCGAGGTCATGCGGCTGGTTGCCGAGCCGACCGCCGCGGCGCTGGCCTACGGCCTCGATCGGGGCTCGACCGGCACCTACGCGGTGTTCGACCTCGGCGGCGGCACGTTCGACATCTCGATCCTCAAGCTGGTCGACGGGGTGTTCGAGGTCAAGGCGACCGGCGGCGACTCCGCGCTCGGCGGCGACGACCTCGACCGCGCGATCGCGGCCTGGGTGATGCCGGGCGTCGCGGATCTCGGCCGCCAGGCCATCGGCGGCGCGATCGCCGCGGCGCGCCGGATCAAGGAAGCGCTGAGCAACCAGGTCGCCGAGGCCCGGCGGGGCGGTGCGGCGGTCCGCGATGCCGAGGTCAAGGCGCCGTTCGACGTCGACCTGCCGGGCGACCGCATCAGTGACCTGCGGCCGATCCGGGCCCGCGATGGCGGCGTGCACCGGGCTGTCGGCCTGCGCGAAGGCGCGCAGCGCATGACCGTGTGCGGTCGCGATGTCGAAGACGTCGCCAGCGACAACGATGTGGACTGCATGGCGTGCCTGACCGGCAAGTTTCACCGCGATGTGTCGCACGCCGAGCTCGCGGCGATCGCGGCGCCGCTGCTCGAGCGCACCCGCAAGCCGTGCCTGCGCGCGCTCAAGGACGCCGAGCTGACCCGGGCCGAGCTCGACGGCGTGATCCTGGTCGGCGGCTCGACCCGCGCGCCGGTGGTGCAGGACTTCGTCGCGGCGCTGTTCGAGCGCACGCCGCTGTGCGAGCTCGATCCCGACCAGGTGGTCGCGCTCGGCGCCGCGGTCCAGGCCGACGTGCTCGCCGGCGGGCAGCACAACGTCACGCTGCTCGACGTCGCGCCGCTGTCGCTCGGTGTCGAGATGATGGGCGGCGTGGTCGAGAAGCTGATCCACAGAAACACCACGATCCCGACCGGCGCGACCCAGACCTTCACGACGTACGCCGACAACCAGACCGGGTTCGACATCCACGTCGTGCAGGGCGAGCGCGAGACCGCGGACGCCTGCCGCTCGCTGGCGCGGTTCGTGCTGCGCGGCGTGCCGCCGATGATCGCCGGCATGGCGCGGATCGAGATCACGTTCCTGATCGATGCCGACGGCCTGCTCCGGGTGATGGCGAAGGAGCTGACCACCGGCAAGGAAGCCGCGATCGAGGTCGTGCCGAGCTACGGGCTGTCCGACGACGAGGTCGAGCGGATGCTGCTCGAGTCGTTCGATCACGCCGAGGACGACCTCGCGCGCCGCAACCTCGCGGTCGAGCGGGTCGAGGCCGAGCGCATCCTGGCCGCGACCCGCCAGGCGTTCGTCGGCGACGCCGCGCTGCTCGACGACGAGGTCCGCGCGGCCGGCGAGGCGGCGATGCACGAGCTCGAGGCCGCGATCGCCGGCACCGATCACCTCGCGATCCGCGCCCGGATCGAGGCGCTCGACCGGGCGACCAAGCCGTTCGCCCAGCTGCGCATGAACCGCGCGATCGCCGCCCAGCTCCACGGGGTGGCGATCGACGAGGCCGCGCGCAAGGTCGGGGTGTAGCGGAGGCTGCCATGCCCAAGCTGACGTTTCTCAACCCACACGGCCCGCAGTCGACCGGGCCGCAGACCGTCGAGTGCAAGCGCGGCACGTCGATCCTGGACGCCGCGGAGGACTGCGGCGCCCGGGTCGGCCACGCGTGCGGCGGCAACCTCGCGTGCTCGACCTGTCACGTCCGGGTCCACGCCGGGCTCGACTCGCTGCCCGAGGTCTCCGACAAGGAGAACGACATCATGGACAAGGCGTTCGATGTCCGCCCCGAGTCGAGGCTCGGCTGTCAGGCCCGGCTCGGCGACGAGGACGTCGTCGTCGAGATCACCGAGGAGAGCCTGCGGGCGTGGCTCGACGAGAACCCCGAGGAGCGCAAGAAGGCGCGCGCGGGGTGACCGGCGGTCCGGTTGGTCCGGCTGGTCGGACCACTGCCGCAAATCGCTGCATCGCGCGCGACCGCGTTCTTGCGGCTGCTGCAAATCGTTGCGGGATGGCAAGAAACGCGCGAAATCCACTCAGCAATCCGATTGTGACAATGATGAGTAAGTGAAGAGTGTGTATTGTCATGACGACGCACACGGGATGCGATTGTCACAGAGACTTTCATACACACGGTTCCGCGGATTACCCTGAGCGATGTGAGCGCTCCGGAGCCAGGAAGAATCCTTGGCAAGTACCAGCTGATCGCCGAGCTCGCCCGTGGTGGCATGGCGATCGTCTACTTGGCGCTCGTGCAAGGACCGGGCGGCTTCAACAAGCTCGTCGTGGTCAAGGAGCTGAGACCCGAGCTCATCGAGGAGCCCGCGTTCCTCACGATGTTCCTCGATGAGGCGCGCCTCGCGGCAAAGCTCAGCCACGCCAACATCGTCCAGACCAACGAGGTCGGCAATGAAGGCAAGCGCACCTTCATGGCGATGGACTACCTCGACGGCCGCGGCCTGGACCGCGTGCGCCGGCGAGCACGCGCATCCGGGCAGGACCTGTCGCTCCCGATCCACCTCCGGATCCTCTGCGACATGCTCGCCGGATTGCACCATGCGCACACACTGACCGACTTCGACGGCACACCGCTGGCGATCGTCCACCGCGACGTCAGCCCGCAGAACGTGTTCGTGACGTTCGACGGTCAGGTCAAGCTGCTCGACTTCGGGATCGCGAAGGCCGCCGACTCGCTGACCGAGACCCGGGTCGGCGTGCTCAAGGGCAAGGTCTCGTACATGTCGCCCGAGCAGGCGCGCGGCCAGAAGGTCGACCCGCGCGCCGACGTGTTCTCGACCGGGGTCATGCTGTGGGAGGCGCTGACCGGCCGCAAGCTGCGCGAGGGCCAGAACGATCAGCAGATGCTGTGGGCGCTGGCGTCCGGGGACCTGCCGCGCGCGTCGTCGATCAAGCCGTGGGTGCCGCCGGAGCTCGACGCGATCTGCGCGCGCGCGATGGCGTGGGATCGCGACCAGCGCTATCCGTCGGCCGGCGAGCTGCAGCACGAGATCGAGCACTACCTCGCGGTCACCGGGACCTCGGTGTCGAGCCGCGAGGTCGGGCTGTGCGTGTCGGAGCTGTTCCGCGAGGACCGGGTGACGATCAACGCGATGATCGAGGCGCACCTCGCGCGCGGCCGCGGCGAGCCCGAGGCGATCCCGATCCTCGACGTGTCGGCGCGCGGGTTCACCCCGTCGTACCAGGGCGAGCAGCGCGAGCGCCGCGGCTCGGGGCCGTTCGCCGTGCCCCAGCTGTCGGCGCCGCACGACGAGCAGGGTGCGCAGTCGGGCGACGCCCCGGCGTCGCACAGCCGATCGCGCGAGGTGCCGCGCGCGATGCCGGGTGCGCCCCGCCGCCGGGTGCCGGTCATCGCCGGGGCCGCGGTCGCCGCGCTGATCGCCGGCGTGATCGTCTGGGTCGGGCGAACCGGCAACGACGCCGCGCCGTCCGGCGTGCAGGTGCGCGCCGAGCTGCCGGTCGCCGCCCCTCCGGCGCCGCCCGCGGCCCCGGTGCCCGGTCCGGCCGCCTCGCCGGCGAGCCCCGCCCCCGCGGCAGCGCCCGAGCCCGCGTTCGTCACCGTCAAGGTCCGGGTCAGCCCCGACCACGCGACGATCACGATCGACGGCGCCCATGTCACCAGCAACCCGTTTTCCGGCAAGTATGCCGCCGACGGCGCGATCCACCGGCTCCGGGCGACCGCGCCGGGCTACCTCCCCCAGGTCGAGGCGGTCGAGTTCACCGGGAACGTCAATGTCAATCTCAGCCTGGCGCGCGACGTGCCGCCCCGCGTCGCCCCGACCGCCAGCTCCGCCCCCGCCCACCCGGTGCGGTCGCCGCCGGCGAAGCCGCCCGACCACGCCGAGCCGGCCACGCCGCCGCCGCGAGCCGAGCCCGCGGTCGTCGCGGAACCCCGGGAGTCCCGGGACAAGGAGTCCCGGACGGTCACCGAGCCCGATGTCAATCCCGCCGGTGGCTCCACGCCCCAGCGCCCGATCGACCGCAACGACCCCTATGGAGGAGGCCCATGACCCGCTGGTTCGCACCGCTCGTGCTGGGCGCCGCACTACTCGGACTCGCGGCGCCCGCCGCGCTCGCCGATCCGCCGACTGCATCCCCCGCCGCATCGCCGGTCAAGGAAGCGACCAAGCACTTCCGGCGCGGCGTCGCGCTGTACGGCGAGGCCGACTACCGTGGCGCGCTGAGTGAGTTCAAGCGCGCCTACGAGATCGCGCCCAACGCCAACGTGCTCTACAACGTCGGTGAGACCTACTACCAGCTCCAGAACTACGCCGCCGCGCTGGCGGTGCTCGAGCGCTACCTGACCGAGGCCGGGGCTAGCGCGCCGCATCGCCGCGAGATCGAGCAGACGCTCGAGACCCTGCGGACCCGCGTCGGCGGCGTCCGGATCAGCACCAACGTGCCGGACTGCGAGGTCACCGTCGACGACGATCTGGTCGGCAAGACGCCATTCGACGCGCCGGTCGTGGCCAGCGTCGGCCGCCGCAAGATCACCGCGATGCATACCGGGCGAGCCCCCGAGACCCGATTCGTCGAGGTCTCGGCAGGCGACACCGCCGAGGTCGAGCTGTCGCTCACCCCGCTCGGCGGCGCCGTCGCCCGCCCCGCGGTTGCCGCCCCGGGCGAGGCTGGAGGGGGCGACCTCGTCAAGGTAGGCTGGGTTGCGACCGGCGCGCTCGCCGCCGGCACGGTCGCGACCGGGATCTGGGCGTACGTCGCGTCGCGCCAGCTCGACGACGCTCGCCACAAGTTCCCGGCCAACGGCGCCGATCTCGACAGCAAGTCATCGCGGGCCGGGACGCTGGCGATGGTCGCCGACGTGGTGGGTGCAGCGACCCTGGTCGCCGGCGCGGTCACGCTCAAGCTCACGCTGTCGCGCTCGTCGTCACACGAGGTCCACGTCGCGGTCGTGCCCGGCGGGATCCAGATCGCGGGCGCGTTTCGCTAACCCAGGGAGACGTTCATGACTTCGCTGAGAAAGCTGCTGCGATTGTCGCGCTGGAGCCGCGCGGTGCTGTGCCTCGGGCTGCTCGCGACGCTGATCACCGCGTGCAGCCTGCTGCTCGATACCGGGCGCGACCAGTGCCAGTCCGACACGGACTGCGACATGTTCTCCAAGCAGTACACTTGCCAGGCGGGGCTGTGTTCGGACCTCGGTCCGCGGGGCTGCTACGCCGGCACACCGAGCTCGCTCGATCCGGACATGTTGCAGGTACAGCTCAAGAACCAGTGCAGCAGAGCCCAGGTCGTGCCGTTCGACAACTGCGTGCGACTCGGGCTGTGCCATCCCAATGACACGCTGCCGTCCGTGATCATGCCGACGCCGCCCACCGGCGGGCCCCCGCCCCCGCCGCCGCCCCCGCCCCCGACGCTGGAGTGCATCGACAGCAGCCGCCAGGTCGTGGTGGTCGGCGGCTCGACCGCGATCCAGCCGTTCCTGTCGGTGGTCGCGCAGCTGCTCGTCGGCACCGGCTTCCAGATCGTCTACCAGCCCTCGGGGTCGTGCACCGGCGCCACCCAGATGTTCAGCCCCGATGCGAGCAAGCGCGTCGTCAAGGACATCGCGGGCAAGCCGGCGCTGCTGTTCAGCCCCGATGGCAAGACGTCGCAGCCGTGCACGTTCAGCACGCAGAACGGCGTGCCGCCGGTCACGGCGGTCGCGCTCGACGTCGAGGCGTCGGACGTGTTCGCGGGCTCGTGCGACCCGACCTACACGGTCACCCCGGGGGGCCCGATCGGCGAGTACTTCGGGCCGATCCAGCCGATGACGTTCGTCGTGAAGTCGGAGTCGAAGGAGACGTCGATCAGCGCCCAGATGGGCCACGTCGTGTTCGGCCGCAGCAGCAACGATCCGGGCTCCATGCCGTACAGCGATCCGTCGCTGTACTTCGTGCGCAACTCGGGCTCGGGCACCCAGCAGATGATCTCGCGCGCGATCAAGGTCGACGCCGGCAAGTGGTGGGGCGTCGACCGCGGCGGCAGCACGCAGGTGCTGGCGCAGCTGCAGGCGGTCAGCGCGTTGAGCGCCAACAACGCGGTCGGCATCCTGTCGACCGACTTCACGGACGCCGTGCGCGGGAGCCTGCGGATCCTCGCGTTCCAGGACATCGGCCAGCTGTCCGGCTACTACCCCGACTCCAGCGTGAACACCCGCGACAAGCGCAACGTGCGCGACGGCCACTACGCGATCTGGGGCCCGGTCCACTTCTTCGCCCAGCTCACCACCAACAACAACACTCTTCCGAACACGGCAGCCTCCGCGCTGGTGACCAAGTTCACCGCGGGCAAGCTCGACCAGCCGCTGCTCGACACGATCATCAAGAGCGGGCTGGTGCCGCCGTGCGCCATGACCGTGAAGCGCTCCACCGAGATGGGGCCGCTCGAGCCCTACGCGCCGCCGTCGGCGTGCGGTTGCTACTTCGAGGCCCACGTGCCAGACGGCCAGGCCCCGGCGAGCTGCCAGACCTGCGGCGGGCCGGCGGACTGCCCGAGCGACAGGCAGGCCTGCAACAACGGCTACTGCGAGGCCCAGTAGGCGAGATCCGCCATCGCGGAGCGGCCGGGCGCTGCGGCGTGCAGCGTTTTCCGCGTGTGATCGCCGTGCAGCCGGTGTACCAGGGGGCATGGGCCTGGTCGCGGACAGCAATGGCACCGGCGCCGCCGAGCTCACGCCGCCGGAGGCGCTGCGCTGGGAGTTCTTCCTGCAGCAGGGCGTGCGGCCGATCTGCACGTTCGTGCGCCGCCGCCAGGGCAGCGCGTGGGGCCCGGCGCGGATCGTGGTGTCCTACCCGGGTGCGCAGCCGGCGCTGCCGCCGGACCCGGTGGTGCCGTGGGACCCGGTGCTGGAGGACTGGCTGCTCGATCACCGGATCGCGGCGCGCGACGAGGCCAACGAGACGGCGCGGTTCGGCCACGCGCTGGAGACCCGGTTCGGCGCGATCGAGCGGCGGTGCGGCCGCGCGACGTTCATCGCGGTGCTGCTGCGCTGCCTCTACGATCTGCGGTGCGAGCTCTACCTGCCGCTGGAGCGCAAGCTCGGCGCGATCCGCAGCTACGAGCCGGATCCGGGCAGCGCGCGCACCGCCGCCGGCGGCGAGCTGAGCGAGGTCGTTCGCCGCGGCCAGGACACGCTCGCCGCGCTCGGCTACCCGGCTGACCGCGCCGCGGCGATCTTCGGCGACGCGCTCGCGTCCTACCTGCGCGAGCGGTTCGAGCTGTGAGCGCCGGGAGGCGCTCCGCCACCGCCTACCAGGCGATGACGTGCGCCTCCGGGCCCGGCTCCCAGCAGGTGTCGCTGCCGCGGTACGACACCACGACCAGCGCGGCGCGGCGATCGCGGTCGAGGTAGCCGCCGCCGAGGACCGCGTCGTTGTGGCAGACCTCGGTGCAGCCCGGGCACATCGGCCGGTCGGCGACCAGCCACGACGGCGGGGTCGAGCGCAGGACGCGCAAGGCGGGGCCCAGCACGAGCTCGAGCGCGCTGGGCACCCAGCGCAGCAGCGCGCCGTCGCCGCCGGTGGCGGTGGGCGGCGCCTCATCGGTGCCGGGGTGGAGCTCGAGCGCGTCCATCGCGACCAGGTGCGCAGCGGCGTGGCGCTCGTCGAGCCAGGCCGCCGCGGCGGCGAACCGGCGCGCGATCTCGGCGGCCCCGAGCTCGTCGACCTCGGTCGCCGTGATCACCGCGAGCCGGCGCACCACGCGGTCGCCGCGGTCCTTCTCGACCAGCGTCAGGTTGGGGTTGCCGCGCCCGCCGTCGCTGTCGCGGTGCGCGATCACGATCGAGCTGCCGTCGGCCGCGATCGCGGGCAGCCCGGTGATCGCGACGTCGCGGTCGCGCCACGCGACGGTGGGCGGCGGGGTGTCCGGCGCGCGCCCGGTCAGCGGCTGCGGCTCGGGGCGGGCACACGCCGCCGGCGCGGCAGCGACGAGCGCCGCCAGCGCGGCAGCGAGGACGGCGCGCATCGTCGCCTACTCGACGAGCTTGAGGTGGCCGCGCTTGCGCGGCTCGTCGTCGGGCTTGGCCGCCAGCGGTGACGCGGCCCCGGGCGGCGGAGCGCCGGCCTGGCCTTCGCCGCCGGTCAGCACGTCCTCGGGGACATCCTCGGGCCACACCGTACCGCGCTGCTCGCCTTCGACCATCGCGGCGTACACCGCGGTCCACGGCAGCACGCAGTGGACCGGCTGGCCGGCGAACGTCAGCGTCCCGGCGATCCCGCGGTCGTCGACCGCGAGGTCCACGATCGCCGGCGTCAGGTTGTACCCGAACCGCAGCACCAGGCTGGGGTCGGCGCGGAACCGGGGCGGGACGGTGACCTCGGTCCGCCGCGCGTCGATGTGGACCAGCACCGGGCCGCGCGCCAGCAGCGCCTCGAGCGTGCGCTTCTTGTCGGGCGCGCTGGCGTCGTCCTCGTCGACCAGCGAGCCGATCGATGCGACGTCGTGCGACGGCTTGCCGACCAGGTCGACGAACTCGTCCTCCGACATCAGACCGGCGTCGACCGCGTCGCGCAGGATGCCCTCGGGGCGATCGCCGGCGGCCGCGGTGACGCGCTCGACGGTGCGCTCGCAGCGGGCGGCGTGGCGCAGCACGGCGCCGTGGGCGGCGAGCGCGCTGTGGGCCCCGCTGCGCCAGCGGTGGATCGCGCGCTCGACATCGACCAGCGAGGTCGACACGCGGTGCTCGATCAGCGCGGTCACCACCGCCTGCAGTCGCTTCAAGGTATCGGGATCGCGCTCGAGCATGGGCTGGGGACTTTGTACGACCGCTGGGGCAAGGGTAAAGCCCGGACGGCCGATCGTGATGCAGTTTTTTTCACGGCGGGCGCGCAAGGCGAACCTCACGCACGGGTTGCCACGCGGTGGTGTGCGGCGTGCGGCAGCGACACCCGCCTACGAGCTTCCACCAGCCCGCGGTGCGGAGTGATCGCGATCGCGCCGGGGCGGCCGGGCGGGGCGACCGGGCTTGACGCGGCGACGCGCCCGCGCTCAGCCGCCGGTGGGCCCCTCGACTCGGCCCTCGACTCGGCCCTCGGCACGGCCCTCGGCAGGGGGCAGGACGAGCCGCACGCCGCACGCCGCCGGCACGCCGGGACACGGCGGAGCGAGCTTCTCGAGCTCGATCGCGACGCGCGCGCGGGGGTACAGCTCCTGGATCTTGTGACCGATCGCGCCGGCCAGCGCCTCGAGCAGCCGGAACGTCGAGCGCGTGCCGAGCGCGACCACGACCTCGCTGACCTTCCAGTAATCGACGGTGTCGGCGATCCGATCCGACGCGGCAGCGGCGGCGAGCGGCAGCTCCAGCGTCAGGTTGACGCGGAACCGCCGGGTGCCGCGGCGCTCCGCGGCGGTGTAGCCATGGTTACCTTCGAACTCCAGGCCGCGGACGAACACGCTGTCGGTCACCCGGCGAGGCTACACGGGGATGGCGGGCTCGGCCACGGGCTGGCGGGGCGAGGCCGGCCGACCGGCTGATGATCGACGGCGTGCAAGTCGCTGCACGCCGCGCTGCACGCCGCGCCGCCCTCGCGGCTCCTGCCCCGGCGGGCTTCACCGGATCGACGATCACCAACGGCGGAACACGCGGCGGAACACCCTGCGACAGATCGATCGCACGTACGACTACGTCCAGCTGCTGCTGTTCGCGATCCTCGGCGCGATCGGCGCGGTCGCGTGGTCGGCGCTCACGCGCAGGCGGTCGCACCCGCGGCTCGCTGCCGCCGCCCACGTGGTGCTGCGCTACGCGCTGGCGCACGCGATGCTGAGCTACGGCTTCGCGAAGATCTTCCGGCTGCAGTTCGGCGACCTGAACCCGCTCGAGCTGCGCACCCCGGTGGGCTGACGATCGACGCCGACAAGAAGCTCGAGGAGACCTGGCATTACTCACGCCCGGCGCCCGACCGCCTGGTGCTGGACGGTGTTCACCTCGGCAAGACGCTGCACGTCACGCTGCGCCTCGCGCCCGACCCGCTGCTCGTGACCCGCGGATTCCACTGGATCAACGATCGGCCGTTCAGCCGGTGAGCCGACGCTGCATCGCCGAGCGGACCGGCGCGCCGGAGCGGGGCGCGCCGCGCGCGCGGGCGCTACGCCTCGACCTCGTCGGCGTCGGCCTTCTGCTTCTGCAGCTTCTTCTTGATCATCTGGCGCTTGAGCGGGCCGACGAAGTCGACCAGCAGCTTGCTGGTCAGGTGATCGTTCTCGTGCAGCATGCAGCGCGCGAACAGCGCCTCGCCCTCGATCTCGAACAGCGCGCCGTCCAGGCCCATCGCGCGGACCTTGCAGCGCATCGGGCGCTTGACCTTGATGTAGATCTCGGGGAACGACAGGCAGCCTTCCTCGCTGTCCTGCTGCTCCTCGGAGGTCTCGATCACCTCGGGGTTGATGAACGCGAGCGGCGGATCGGTCTCGGGCCGTCCGGCGAGCCTGGGCTCGACGATGAACATCCGGCGCGGGTCGCCGAGCTGGAGCGCGGCGATGCCCAGGCCGTTCTCGGCGTACATGGAATCGACCAGGTCCTGGTACAGCTGCCGGACCGACGCGTCGACGGCGGTGACCGCCACCGACGGTTGCCGCAACCGCTCGTCGGGCCAGATCACCACGGGGCGCACCGCCATGGCCCCACCATAGGAGCGGCCGGCGAGATTGACAAGCCCTGCTGCGAGCGCCATATACGCCTAATCACATGGTTCTGCGGTACTCGGAAGCGCGCTTACCCACCCCGCACGGCGAATTCCGGGTCGTGGTCTACCGGACCGGGGAGGTGGCGGGCCCCGGATCGACCGCGGTGGGCGCCGTCGCCGAGGAGCACGTCGCGATGGTGCTCGGCGAGGTCGGCGGCAGCGACGTGCTGGCCCGGGTCCACAGCTCGTGTTTCACCGGCGAGGTGCTCGGCAGCCTGCGCTGCGACTGCCGGGCGCAGCTGGATGCGGCACTGGAGCGGATCGGCCGCGAGGGCCGCGGCGTGGTGGTCTACCTGGTCCAGGAGGGCCGCGGCATCGGGCTGGGCAACAAGGTCCGCGCCTATCAGCTGCAGGACGACGGCGCCGACACCGTCGACGCCAACCTCCAGCTCGGGTTCGACGCCGACCTCCGGTCGTACGATCTCGCGGCCGGCATCCTGGCGGACCTCGGCGTCGCCTCGGTCCGCCTGATGACCAACAATCCGCAGAAGATCAGCGGTCTGGAGCGCGCCGGGGTGGTGGTCGCCGCCCATGAGCCGCACTGGGTGCCCGCGACCGAGCACAGCGCGGGGTATCTTGCCGCCAAGAAGACCAAGCTGGGGCACCTGGCCTAGCCGCCGGGTGGCTCCGGCCGGGACCACCCAGGACCCGTAGACCGCCGGGACCGGACGCAACCGCAACGCCGCAAAGGAAGACGATGATCACCGAAGCAGCCGTCAAGCAGGCACTGAGCCAGGTCATCGACCCGGCCCTCGGCCACGACATCGTCAGCTACCGGATGGTGCACAGCGTCGAGGTCCAGGGCGACGACGCGCTGATCCGGATCGACGTGCCGACCCACGCCTATCCGCTGGCCAAGCGCCGCGAGCTCGTCGTCCAGATCGAGCAGGTGGTCAAGGCGCTCGGCGCCAAGCGGGTCACCGTGATCCCCGAGGTCGTCACCGCGTTCGTGCCGGCGCCGAGCGACAAGGCGGTGCTCAAGGGCCCCAAGAACGTCGTCGCGGTGGCAGCCGGCAAGGGCGGCGTCGGCAAGTCGACGGTCGCGGTCAACCTCGCGCTCGCGCTCGCCCGCCACGGCGCCAAGGTCGGCCTGCTCGACGCCGACGTGTTCGGGCCGTCGATCCCGACCATGCTCGGCGCCCCCGAGGTCCCGGCGTCGGCGACCAAGGACTCGCGGATCACGCCGGCGGTGCACCATGGCCTGCGCGTGATCAGCGTCGGGTTCTTCGTCGACAAGGGCGAGGCCGTGGTGTGGCGCGGGCCGATGGTCCATCGCCTGCTCCAGCAGTTCCTCGGCGACGTCGACTGGGGCGAGCTCGACTATCTGGTGTGCGATCTGCCGCCCGGCACCGGCGACGTCCAGCTCTCGCTGTCGCAGCTGATCCCGATCGCCGGCGCGGTCATGGTCACCACGCCGCAGGAGATCGCGATCATCGACGTCGTCAAGGGCATCGCGATGTTCGAGAAGGTCGAGATCCCGATCCTCGGGATCATCGAGAACATGAGCTACTACAAGTGCCCCGCGTGCGGCCACACCGACGAGATCTTCAGCCACGGCGGCGGCAAGCGGCTCGCGCAGGAGGTCGGCGCCGAGTTCTTCGGCGAGATCCCGATCGACACCCGGATCTGGTTCGGCGGCGACGCCGGCGTGCCGATCGTGATCGCGAGCCCGGACTCCGAGAACGCGCAGCGGTTCATGGACCTGGCGTCGAAGGCCGCGCTGAAGATCGCAAGCAACGTGCTGTCCAAGCCCAAGCGATCGCCGCGGCTGGCGGTGATCAAGTAGGGCCCGCGCCGGTCACCGGCTGACTCACCTGCCCCAGAGCTCGACCTTGGCCTGCGTCCCGGCGACCAGGTTGCCGTAGCGGAAGTCGACGCGCTGGATGATGCGCGCGCCGCCCGGCAGGTCGATGTTGCGCGAGGTCGACCCGGCGCCGAACACCAGGCGGGTGTGCGCCTCGTGGCGCTCGCCGTTGCCGAACGTGACCACGAGGTCGAACAGCTCGATCGGCGCGCGCTCGACCACGATCATGGGCGAACTTGCGCTCGCGATCCGCGATGGGCTGCGTCCCATGCGCCCGGTGGTCGTGGCGGTGGGGCATTCGTGCCGGGCCACGGGGAGTTGCCGCCGCGATCGGACCCGTGGCCCGGATCCGCGCTCGGGAGGGACCACTGGCCACGGATCCGCTGTCTACCCGGCGAGCGGATCGCGGTAGATCGCGTCGACGTCGAGCTGGATCGGGGCGCCGCACGCGGTGAGCTCGGCGAGCTCACCGCGGCGGGCCTCGACGGCCAGCTCCCACTTGCCGCGCTCGTTGCGGCGGTAGACCTCGATCAGCGGCTCGCCCTGACCGACCAGGACGTATTCGCGCAGTGAGGCGATCCTCCGGTAGTGCGCCGCCTTGGCGCCGCGGTCGTAGGCCTCGGTCGACTCCGACAGGACCTCGACGATCAGCCGCGGGTTGAGCACGCCGTGCGGGTCGTCGTCGTCCACCTCGATCTTGTCGCACACCACGGTCACGTCCGCGTAGGTCGTCAGGCCGGTGGCCTTCGAGCGCACGCGGACGTCGGACGACAGCACCCGGCAGGCGCGATCGCGAAGCGCGTTGGACAGCGCGGTGCCGACCGCCATCGCCAGGGCGCCGTGGGTGATTGTCCCACCCGCCATGGCGAACACCTCACCGTTCAGGTACCCGTGCCTGGTATCGCTGGCGGCCTCGAAGGCGAGGTAGTCGGCGTAGCTCATCCTGGCGATCGCGACCGGGATCATGTGATCAGTGTAGCACTGCGCGGAGGGGAGATCGTCCGGGACACGCGTGTGAGCCGCGGTGGTTCGGGTAGTGTCGGGGCCCATGACGCGCTGGAGCTTGCTGGTCGTCGCGGCGGCGTGCGGGCACCCGGGGATCGGTGCCAGGTCTGCCGTAGCGCCGCTCGCGGATCCGGGGCAGCCGGCACGCGACGCGGAGATCGCGGCGCGCGCCGCGCCGTTCGTCGACGCGTTCAGCGACTACGCCGCGGTGCTGGCGCCCGACGGCGAGCTGGTGTTCGTGTCGACGCGCGATGGGCTGCCGCAGCTGTACGCCGGCACGGTCGGCGAGCCGGACCGGCCGCCGCGCCGGCTGCCGGGGCCGCCCGAGCGGATGGTCGCGCCGCGGCTGCTGCCCGACGGCAAGACGGTGGTGTTCCTGTCCGACGTCGGCTCGGACCAGAAGTGGCACGTGTTCCGGATCGGCCTCGACGGCAGCGGGCTGGCGGACCTGACGCCGGACGGCGAGCTGCGCCGCACGGCGCCGCAGGTGGCGCGGCGGTCGGGGACGCTGGTGTACGGCGCGCACGTGCTCGACGACCAGGCGACGCGGGTGTTCGTGCACGCGGTCGATGAACCCCCGCGCGAGATCTATCGCGATCCGAAGGTCGGGTTCGTCGCCGACGTATCGGCCGACGGCAGCCGCGCGCTGTACGTCCAGCAGCGGTCCGACACCGAGGAGGTGCTGTTCGCGCTCGACGTCGCGACCGGCGTGCCGACCCGGCTGTTCCCGCCCGACGGCCAGCGCTGTGCGCTGGGCAAGGCCGCGCTCACCGCGGATGGCGCGAGCGCGATCACGGCGTGCGCGGCGCGCGGGCAGCCGCTGCGGGTGGTCAAGCTCGACGCCGCGACCGGCGCGGACCAGGCGCACCACGACGAGGCAGCCGCACCGACCGCGGGGCTGGGCGGCATCGCGGTGTCGCCGGCGGGCGATCGCGTGGTGATCAAGCTGGACGCGGGCGAGCACGCCGAGCTGCGCGCGCTCGATCCGCGCGATCTCCACGCGCTCGAACCACTGCGAGCTCCGCTCGGGGATATCGACGTCGGGCAGTTCGACAGCGACGGCCGCCGGCTGGTGCTGACCGTCCGGCCGCCGGACGCGCCGCCCGAGATCGCGGCGCTCGACGTCGCGACCGGGGCGATCGAGCCGCTGCGGCGCGAGCCGCGGCCGGGGCTGGGGACGCCGCCGCGCGGGACGGTCGAGCGGCTGCCCGCGTTCGACGGCGGATCGATCCCGGTCAACGTGTACCTGCCCGACGGCAAGACCGGCCGGCTGCCGACGCTGGTGCTGATCCACGGCGGGCCGACCGGGGTCGCGAAGATCTCGTGGAACCCCACCATCGGGTTCTGGACCGCGATGGGGTTCGCGGTGATCTCGCCCAACATCCGGGGCTCCAGCGGTTACGGGATCGAGTATGCGGAGGCCGACGATCGCGAGCGCCGGATCGACGCCGTGCGCGACGTCGAGTCGATCAACCGGTGGGCGCGCGCGCAGCCGTGGTGCGACGGCGAGCGCCTCGTGATCGGCGGCATCAGCTACGGCGGCTACATGACGCTGCTCGCCCTCGGCAAGCAGCCCACGCTCTGGCGCGCCGGCATCGACGGCTCGGGCATGAGCAACCTGAAGACGATGGAGCAGCTCGAGGACCAGCAGATCCGCGTCTTCGACGAGACC
>JBGQCL010000046.1:0-41816 GCA_041495365.1 Kofleriaceae bacterium
GCCGCAGCGGCGGCAGGCGTCGCCGGCTTCGCGGGCGGCGGCGCGGCCCCGGAGTCGGTGGGCGATGCAGCCGCCCTCGCGATCGGCGCGGGTGCGACGGCGCGCCGCGGGACGACCTCGATCGCAGGCGGCGCGGGATTCGACACGGCATGCACCAGGTCCGCGGCTGCCGGGACGGCGGAGCGCGAGCCGGGGCGCGCGGCGCTCCCCGAGGAGCCGAGCGCGCTCAGCAGGAGCATCCCGCCGAGCACGGCGGCGCCGAGCACGCCGAGCCCGATGCGCCGGATGCGGCGGCCGATCGGTCGCGCGGCAACGATCGAGTCCGCCGCGGGCTCGATCGACGACGCGGGCGGCGCGATCGCGGCGATCGGGTCGGGTGGGTGGTCGACCGGCGGTGGCTCGATGCTCGGCGCGGCGACCGGGGCCGTCGGGACGGGCGTCCCCGTGACGATCGGGGTGGCAACCGGCGTCGGGTGCGGCGATCGCCTCACCGTCGATGCTCGGTACGCGGCGGTCCTGGGCAGCCCCTGGCGCAGCACCGCGGTCCGCACCCCGGCGGATCCGATCGGCTGGGTGCCCGACGCCACCGCGCTGCCATGTGGAACGGCTCCGGCCGGCGGAGCGGAACGCGCGCGCTCCGGATCCAGGATCCCCCGATCCGGATCGGCGGACATGTCGTCGACTTCGTTGGCCATGGATGATCGCCCAGCACCCGGTGCGGAACTGCCGCCGCGACCGCGTGACTCCCGGCCTCATCATAGGTGGCGGGTCGCTTGCGCGCGACGGCGATGGCCGCAGTAACGACGGTCTCACGTTCGCCGCGCGCCGCCGCGAACGATCACATCGACGCGCCTCGGCGGCGATCACGCCACTCCAGCACACCCGCGCACACTCGCCGAGATTGAAATGTTTCCCATCCGGAGCGGCGCAACAGCAGTTGCCGGCCGCGCCGGCTCACTTTTGGTGGAAGTAGTGATCGGTGCCGTCGAGCCAGTCCTGGCGCGGCGGGTTGAACACGTCGACGTCGAGCGTGTCCTCGAGCGCCTCGGCCTCGTGGGGCACGTTGGACGGGATCACCAGCACCTCGCCGGCGCGCACGACGATCACCTCGGCGCCGTCGGCGCCGATCTTGAACCGCAGCGCGCCCTCGAGGATGTAGGTCAGCTGCTCGTTCTCGTGCGAGTGACGCGGCACGACGCTGCCCTTCTTGAGGTAGACGTGGGCGAGCATCATCCGATCGCCGGTGATGACCCGGCGATCGATCTCGTCGGTCACCCGCTCGCGGGGCATGTCGCTCCAGCGATGAAAACTGACCGAGCTCTTGGTCGCAACTGCCATCGGAGTCTCCTTGGTCAAAACGTTCCGGCCGTCAGACCGCCGTCGATCTGCAGCGAGGTCCCGTTGATGTAGCCCGCGCGCTCCGACAGCAGGAACGCGACCAGATCGCCGAACTCCTCCGGACGCCCGAACCGCCGCGCCGGGATCTCCGCCCGCACGCGGTCCTCCCAGGCGCCGCGCGTGATGCCGTGCTGCTGGGCCTTGATCTCGTTGAGCTGGATCTGCCGGTCGGTCGCGAAGTGGCCGGGCAGCACCGCGTTCACCGTGATGCCGTCCGCCGCGACCTGGCTGCCCATCGTCTTGGTCAGCGCCGACAGCCCGGCGCGCAGCGTCGACGAGATCGTGAGCAGCGCCATCGGCTGCTTGGCGACGAACGACGTCAGGTGGACGATCCGGCCGTACTTCGCGGCGCGCATCGCGGGCAGGACGAGCCGGCTCATCCGCACCACGTTCATCAGCGCGCCGTCGATCCCGGCGCGCCAGGCGTCCTCGGTCAGGTCCTCGAACAGCCCGGGCGGCGGCCCGCCGGTGTTGGTGACCAGCAGCGCGGGCGCGCCGAGCCGCTCGACGGTGGCGGCGTGCCAGCGCGCCAGCTCGTCGGGCCGGCTGACGTCGATCGCCACGGCGAGCACGTCGCCGCCGGCCGCGCGCAGCGCCTGCTCGGTGTCGGCGAGCGGGCCGGCCGAGCGCGCGCAGATCGAGACCCGGGCGCCCTCGGCGATTAGCGCCGCGGCGATCGCCCGTCCGAGTCCCTTCGAGCCAGCGGCGACCATCGCGACGCGGCCGCGGAGTCCGAGATCCATGGGGCGGACTCTACACCGGGCGGCGCGCCGCGACTGCGCCCGCGGCGCCGTCTTGCCGTACAGTGTGCGCAACCGATGGCCGACCGCACGCTCGTCGCCTCCGCGACCAACCTGCTGGCGCGGGGATACCTGGTGGTGCCGACCGATCGGCGATCGCCGGGCGGCGAGCCGGTCAACGCGCTGTTCGCGGTGGCGCGCGCGATCCACCGCGTGATGGCGTTCAAGGTGCCGTCGCGCGCGGTCGCCGTGCTCGACACCGGCGTCGACACCACCGGCTGGCCCCCGCTGCTCGCCGCCCAGCTGCCGGCGCTGCGCGGCCTGCTCGAGACGCTCGGCCTGCGCGTCGCCGAGGCGCCCGGCGAGGTCCACGTCGTCGCGTCGTACGCGCGGGCGGCGCTCGACGGCGGCCACGACGTGGTCATCGTCGGCGTCGACAAGCGGTTCGCCCAGCTCGTGTCCGATCGGCTGTGGTGGTACGACGCCAACAAGGACGCGCGCTACACGCCGGAGATGGTGCAGAAGCGGTTCCTGGTCCCGCCGTCGCAGGTCGCCGAGTGGCTCGCGCTGGTCGGCGACGACGACGCGCTGCCCGGCGTGGCCGGGATCGGGGCCAAGGGCGCGGCGGGGCTGCTCGAGAGCCACGGCTCGATCGAGCGCGCGCTGGCCGACGCCGCGGCGATCCCCGGCCGGCCCGGCAACGTGCTGCGGTCGTCGCCCGACGCCGTGCGCACCGAGCTCGCCCGCGCCCGGCTCGACCCGCACCTCCCGCTGCCGGTGGCGCTCGACGAGCTGGCCTACGTGCCGCCACCCGCCGCGCAGGTCAACGCGGTGTACGACCGGCTCGGCTTCGTCGAGCTGCTGGCGCACGACGGCGCGTCGGTCCGCACCCGGGTGTGCGACACCGCCGGCGAGCTCGCCGCGGCGCTCGCCGGGCTCGGCCCCGGGCCGCTCGCGATCCACGCGGTGACCGAGGACCCTGCGCCGGCGTACGGCGCGCTGGTCGGCCTGGCGATCTCGGCGGGCACCGGCGAGGCGCTGTACGCCCCGCTGGCCGGCGCCGGCCGCTGCCTGCCCGGCCTCGAGGTGCTGGCGGGCTGGCTCGAGGACGCCGGCGCGCCCAAGCTCGGCCACGCGCTCGAGGGCGCGCTCGCGGCGCTGGCCCGCGCCGGGATCCGGCCGGCCGGGTTCGTCGGCGACTCCGCGGCCGCCTCGCACCTGACCCAGCCCAGCAACTGGGCGCCGCACGACCTGCCGCTGGTCGCCAAGCACGTGCTCGGCCGCGCGCTGCCCGGCGACGACGCGGTGCGCGGGGTCGGCCAGAAGAAGAAGCCGTGGGCCCAGCTGCCGATCGATCGCGCCGCCGAGCTCGCCGGCCAGTACGCCGACGCCTCGGCCGCGGTGTGGCGGCAGCTCGCGCCGGCGCTGCCCGCCGCGCTGATCGAGGAGTACCTCGCGCTGACCGACACCTGCGTGCGCATGGAGCTCACCGGCCTGCCGGTCGACCGCGACGAGCTGACCCGCGCCGAGCACGACTTCGCCGCGATCGAGGCCGACCTCCAGCACCAGATCGAGGCGCTCGCCGGGCACGCGTTCAACATCAACTCGTCCAGGCAGCTCGGCGCGGTGCTGTTCGAGGAGCTCGGGCTGCCGATCGTCAGCCACACCAAGACCGGCTGGAGCACGGCGATCGAGGCGCTCGAGCGGATCGACCACGCCCACCCGATCGTGCCGCTGGTGATCCGCTGGCGCCTGCTGCGCCGGATGCGGGACAGCTGGCTGATCGCGCTGCGCGGCTGCATCACCGACGACGGCCGCGTCCACTCGCAGTTCCACCCGGCGCGCTCGTTCTCGGGCCGGCTGGTCAACACCCACCCCGACCTCGGCCGGGTGCCCGGCCGCACGCCCGAGATGCAGCGGATCCGGCGCGCGTTCGTCGCCCCGCCCGGCTGCGTGCTGCTGTCGGTCGACTACCGCCAGCTCGGCCTCCACGTCCTCGCCCACCTGACCCGGGACCCCGAGCTGGTCGAGCCGCTGCGCCGCCGCGCCGACCTCCACGTGCTGACCGCGGCGGCGGTGCTCGATCGGCCGGCCGATCAGATCACCGACGCCGAGCGCCAGATCGGCAAGGTCGTCAACTTCGCGACGTTCGCCGGCCAGGGTGCCAGCGCGCTGGCGCTACAGCTCGGTGTGCCGGCGCAGGACGCTCGCGAGCTGATCGCGCGGTTCGATCGCCGCTACGCCCAGGTCCGCGCGTTCCAGGACGAGCAGCTCCGGCTGGCCCGCGCGCGCGGCTACCTCGAGACCATCGCGGGCCGGCGCTGGCCGGTCGGCGGGCTCGAGTCCCTCGATCCGCACGATCGATCGTACGCCGAGCGCATGGCGCGCCGCGGGACCCACGAGGGCTCGGTCGCCGACGTGTCGCGCCGCGGCCTGCTCCACGCCGATCGCGCGCTGCGCCGCGCCGGGCTCGCCGCCGCCCCGGTGCTGCAGATCCACGACGAGGTGCTGTTCCAGGTGCCCGAGGTCGAGCTCGCCGACGCCGCGCGGATCGCCGCCGACGCGATGCGCCACGCCTACGCACTCGAGGCGCCGCTGCGGGTGGGTGTCGAGGCCGGGCCGACCTGGGCCGACCTCGCGACGCTGGCGGTCGGCGACGACGACACACCTACGGGGTAGCTCGTAGCGCGTCCTCGCCCGTGCGGCGCGGCGCACTGCGCGCTGTCGCCGCGCGCGTTGCGCTCAGCTGCCGTGGCGGTTCCGCGCCCGGACTGCGATCACGACGCCACCTGCGAAGTGGTCGAGCCGCGGCGCGAGCGCCAGCAGTCCGGAATCGATGCGGCGAACCGCGTCGAGCCACGACGGAGGGAGGAACCGCTTCACGCGATACAGCAGGTGGTACGGATACAGCCGCACGTCAGCGAACTGCTCGGTCGCGGCGCGGACCTCGCCCCACGTCAGGTTGTGTTCGTGGTCGGTCACGCGGTCGAAGTTGCCGAGGAACCGAGCGTGCTTCATCAAGAACGTCTTGACCCCCTCGACGGTCGCGCTGTCGCCGAGCGGCTCGAGGAACACGCCGAGCCCGCCCGGCCGCAGCAGCCGATCGACCTCGCGCAGGCCGGCCTCGATGCCGACGTGGTGCAGGATGCCCAGGCCGTGGATCCGGTCGAAGCTACCGGCGGCGAAGCTGGTCGGATCGCACCGCATCTCGAGCGCCGTGATCTCGAGGTGATGGAACGCCGCCCGCCGCTTCAGGCTCGCGATCCCGACGTCGGAGATGTCGATGCCGGTGACCCGCGCGCCGAGCTGGGCGAAGTAGACCGACTCCTCGCCCATGCCGCAGGCCATGTCGAGCAGGTCCCTGCCCTTGACGTCGCCGAGCAGCAGCGCTGCGAGCTGTCTCCAGTCCCACAGATCGCGCGGCGAGTGATACCTCCGGAACATCTCCGGATTGATCGTGAGGTCGTCCGCATACGGCGCGTAGTCCTCGTTCGCGAAGTTCGCCTCGTCGCGCAAGACCGGGTCGAGGACCAACTTCGGTGTCCAGCTCGTCTCCACTGTCATGTTGTCCCTCACTGACGCAAGAACGCTGCCTACGTCAGGTGCATTCCTCGTGCTCCGTGATGGCCATTCCAGATTGCCCGATGGCGTGCCGGCATGACACACCGAAACCGCGCAGGTCATGCGCCAGCGCCACATCGCCGCGTCCGTCTTGTCGCGGAATCGCATCGCGGATGTAGCGTCGCCGCTGTCGAGCGTGCCCTCGGCGCCGGATTCTACGCTGCCGGCTGCCACACCTCGCGGCACATCGCGCTACGCCGCCGGCCCGGCGGATCTTCCCGCCGGTGTCCGACGAGAATCGCCGGCCGCGCGTGCATCCAGATCGCCGCGCGCGGCGATCTCCGGAGACGTTTCGCGGTTGAGAACCTGTTCCTGGGAGCACGCGGGAAGATCTCGGCGCCGTTGGGCTGATCCACGTTCGGCTCGAGCTCAAAGATACAGCTGGGTTGAAGCGACGCTGAGGACGTCGCCAAGGACCGTTCGCCAACCTCGGGACCCGCCAACTCCCGGTTGTTCGTCCTCGCCGTGACAGTATGATGAGCGTGATGAAGGCACCGATCCCTGCGCCGTCGCTCGCCAATCCGGAGGCCGCTGCGCCGTCGTTCTCCAGGACCAGGACCAGGGCCGTGACGCCGTCCTCGTCCTGGGCCTCCACCCCGGAGGTCGAAGATGGCAATCGCGACGGGCGGAACGCGCTTTTCACGCGAGCCTTGGGCCCCGTGCAGGCCCCGCGCACGGCAATCCATACCGGATACCAGGCTCTGATCGACGCTGCGCGCGGCTCCCGTCCGGCAGCCGCCAGCCTGGCGCGATCGCCTGAGCCCACGCGGCAGGACGTCACAGCGATGACACCAGACACTGCCGCGAAGCTGGGCTTCAGCGGCACCGGATCCTCCGTCCCCTTCGCGCCGGAGCTCGGCGCGCGAATGAGCCATGATTTCTCCGCAACGCGGGCGTTCTTCGGCAGATCCGCCACGGAGGCCTGCGAGGCCATGAACGCGGAGGCGTTCACCGTCGGGGACAAGATCGCGTTCAAGCAGTCCGATCCGTCGAAGCGCCTGGTGGCCCACGAGCTGGTGCACGTGGTGCAGCAGGGCGTCGGCCTCGCCCCCAAGCGGATCCAGCCCAGGCTGGAGATGACCTCGCCCTCTGACTCCCTCGAGCGCCAGGCCGACGACATCGCCGGCAGGGTCGTCGCCGGACAGAGCGTCCAGGTGAGCCCCGGCAGCGACACCCATCTGGCGCGCGATGGCGCGGTCACCGCGGGCTTGATACTCGGTGGCATTGCCATCATCCAGAGCCAGGTAAACGCCGTGTCCGGCGGCCTGTCCTACAGCTCCGATCAGATAACCTATCCCTCGGGCCTGGCGTCGCCCATGCCAGCCTCCAGCAAGACCATCAACAAGCGAGTGGCGTCGTTTTTCAGCGCGGGCGTCTTCAGCAACAACGACACAAGTTTCAACCTCCACGGTGACTTCAGCAACAGCTTCGAGAACGCGACCGCGGCCAACCGGTTCATGGCCAACGTGTACATCGATCTGGAGGACACGACCGAGTACTCCAAGTCTGATCTATCCTTCAACGCCAAGGCGCTGCAGACGGCCTACGGCACCGCCGAAAACCCGAAGATCCGCTTCGTCTGTTCGGGACGCTTCGACCCCACAGGGCCCGGGGACTGCCGCTATCGTTTCACCCTCGAGGTCGACCAGTACGGCTCCACGACCGTCATCGATCCCAAGATCACCGCGGGGAGCGGGAAGATTACCCCGATCTCCAGCATGTTCCATCTCATCGTCTAGCATGGACGGACCTCGAAGCCGTTCTCCGGGCATCACATGAACCAGCATGATCCGGCCAATATCGAGGGCTTCTTCATGGACCTCCAGCGCGGGCATCTGTCCCCCGAGCGCGTCGCCGATGGCATGTCGACGCTGGCCGAGCTGGAGATCCTGGCCCGGCCGCGGTATCCGTCGAGCGGCCCGACCGCTTTCGTCCTCGTCGAGCAGTCGTTCCGTTATACGCTGCCGCTGTCGCTCCAGTGGGGCGAGCGGGTCACGGTGACGGTGGATGGCTTTGCCTATCCTTCCGGGGAGCCACTGCGGCGATTCCCCGATCTCGGAGCCACGGACTTCAACAATTCTCCTGGCCTTCATCGGGACCATGAGCGACTGATTCTCCTCAAGGCGCCGGCGGGGAGGCCTCCCTTTCAGCTGGGCCCGCACGAGGTCGTCATCCAGGCCGACATCGTGCTGCGGGAGCCTGCGCGCGATCGAGTCGTGTTCCGACAGGCGCACTCTTTCAGGCGCGCCATCGAGGTCACGGCAGATCCACCGGAGGCCCTTGTCCAGGCCATCCACGACCCTCAGGTGATTCCTGCCATGGAGCTCTCGATCCAGATGCGTCAACCTGATCCGCATGGCCCGACGCTGCTCGTCATTGCCTCGAAGCGCCCTGTGGCGGTGGCGCTCGCCTATCAGGTCCTCGTCACCCGAGCGGACGGGACGCCAGCGGGCGAGGCCGAGCTGGTCGTGCCAGAGGGGACCAGGGTGAGCGCGGAGCTCGCCGTCTCGGTACCCGAGGACGCGGATGGGAGGCGGCGCGCCCGCGTTGTCCTCGCGCCCTCTGCGGCGCTCGCGCTCCTCGATAACGCACGCATCACCCAGTACCTGCATGTCGACATCGAGGCAGAGGTCACTTTGCCATGAGGTCATGCGGCCGGAATCGCCTGAGCGGCGCTGCCTTCGTGATGCTGTTCTGCGTCCCCTGGGGGGTGGCTGCGTGCAAGGATGGAGCGGTCTCCATGATCCCGGTGAACGTCCACGGGCTTCCCGTGTGCCCTCAGGATCAGGGACTCAATCGCCTGCTGCGACCCCTCGTGGTGGAGGCGAGCGCCGATGACGATCGCATCCGGCGCCTCTCGACTGGTACGAGCCCGAGTGAACTGGGGTTCCAGCTTCCGGGCCGGGAGCAAGCCTGGAGCGTGCACTTCGGGCTATGCAGCCACCCGACAGATCCGGGGCACCCGGCGTATAGTTGTGGCGAGCCCGACTGGTACGCTGAGGTCCATCTCCGCGCCGAGCACGGCGCGCCCCCCCGCTACACCCTGAATGTGCCACCGCCGCCGGACCGAACATGCTGGCGCGGCGAGGCCGTCACCGAGTAGGCGCGGCGAGACCTTGCGCGACGATGACCACCGCCGTGCGGGCTGCGTGTACAGTGGCGAGAGCTTGGCGTCGGCCAGCTGCATCAACCCTCCCTGCGGAGATGCGAGATGACCATCGCGATCGACCGCTTCGACCACATCGTGCTCAACGTCCAGGACGTCGACGCCAGCGCGGCCTGGTACGCCGCGGTGCTGGGCATGCAGCGCGAGGACTTCGCGTCGCGCACCGGCACGCGGGTCGCGATGCGGTTCGGCCGGCAGAAGATCAACCTCCGCCCGGTCGACACCGACGCGGTGGCCTGGTTCACCGGCGTGCACCCGGTCGCGGGCAGCGACGACCTGTGCTTCATCACCCGGCACACGCCCGAGCAGGTCGTGGCGCATCTCCAGGCCTGCCGGGTGCGCATCGAGGTCGGACCGGTCGAGCGCGCCGGTGCGCTCGGGCCGATGACGTCGGTCTACTGCCGCGACCCCGACGGCAACCTGATCGAGATCGCCTGGTACCCGCCGGACACCAAACCGCCCGGCCATCTCTGATACAAGATCGCGATGACTCTCTTCGATCTGACAGGGAAAGTGGCGCTCGTCACCGGCTCGACGAAGGGCATCGGCAAGGCGATCGCCGAGCGCCTCGCATAGCACGGCGCCCGGGTGGTCGTGTCCAGCCGCAAGCCGGACGCCTGCAACCAGGTCGCCGCCGGCATCAACGAGGCGCGCCGCGCCAACGTGGCCGTGCCGATCGCCTGCAACATCAACTACAAGGACCAGCTCCAGGCGCTGGTCGACGAGACCCACGCCCGGCTCGGACCGATCGATGTCCTGGTCTGCAACGCCGCCTTGAACCCCGCGTATGGCTCGATGTCGCAGATCGGAGACGACGCGTTCGACAAGATCCTCGGCGCCAACATCC
This sequence comes from Kofleriaceae bacterium, assembly GCA_041495365.1. GTDB lineage: Bacteria > Myxococcota_A > Polyangia > Haliangiales > Haliangiaceae > JABFXX01. The sequence continues at coordinate 9,773 of JBGQCL010000046.1, forward strand.
GGTCGAACCACTGGCTCGCGCAGATGGTGCTTCCCGACATGATCGCCAGGCGCGACGGCGCGATCATCATCGTGTCGTCGATCGGCGGCTACCGCGGTTCGCTGACCATCGGCACGTACTGCATCTCGAAGGCCGCCGATCTCCAGCTCGCGCGCAACCTGGCGGTCGAGAACGGCCCGCACAACATCCGGGTCAACTGCATCGCGCCGGGCCTGGTCAAGACCGACTTCGCCCGGGCGCTGTGGGACACCGAGGAAGGGGAGCGCCGCGCGTCATCGGGCACGCCGCTGCGGCGGCTCGGCGAGCCCGACGACATCGCGGGTGCGGCGGTGTTCCTGGCCAGCCGTGCCGGCGCGTGGATGACGGGCCAGTCGATCATCGTGGACGGCGGCGCGCTGGCCTGAGCCCACCCGCGCCGCGGACCGGGGCCGTTTACCGGTCGCGGACCTTGCGCACCCAGAGCTCCCACGATCGGCCGACCAGCGCGCCGTTGGTCTCCTCGGACTTCTTGGCCTCGTCGGCGTCGAGGTAGATGACCTTGGCGCCGAGCGTCATCGCCTGGGCCTGCAGCTTGGCGTTGAGCTCGGTGTAGACCGAGCGGAACACGGCGGACTGGACGTCCTTGCCGACGACCACCGCGCCGTGGCCGCGCATCAGCGCCGCCGGGTGGGCGCCGAGCGTCTTGGCGAGCGCCTTGCCGAGCTCGGGGGTCCGCACCAGCATGTCGGTCGACCCGTTGGCCGCCTTGTGGATCTCGAACACCGGGACGCCGCCGCCGAGGAACGAGCTCATGTGGTAGAGCGGGCGGAGCGCGATGCCGGTGGCGCCGAACGGGATCAGGTCCGGCGCGTGGCAGTGCACGATCGCGTTGACGTCGGGCCGCGCGCGGTAGATCTCGGCGTGGATGAAGCGCTCGAGGTAGAGCTTGGCGCCGCCGGCGGCCGGCGCGTTGCCGTCGAGGTCGTGCTCGAGGACGTCGGCGCTGGTCACCAGCTCGGGGGCCGTGCTGCGCGCCAGGAAGAACTTGTTGGGATCGGTGGGATCGCGGACGCTGACGTGCCCGAAGCCGTCGACCACGCCCTGGTCGGCGAGGATGTGGTTGGCGGTGACGACGTCGGCGATCGCCTGGGCCCTCGGATCGAGGGGCTTCTTGGCGGGCGCCGGCTGGGCCGGGACGGTGGCGGGCGCGAACGCGAGCAGGGCGAGCGCTGCCGCGGCGGGCAAGACGAGGGAACGGTGGGTCATGGGGGCGTCCTTGGAACGGCGGGTGGCGCCGAACGTATGCGAAAGCGGCGGCCGCGCACAGCAGGTTTTGCGGGCCCCCGGCCGGCGCGGGCCGGCGCCTGGCTTATAGTCGCCGCGCCATGGCGCAACGCTGGAAGCACAGGCCGGCCGGGTCGAGCTGGGGCGAGTTCGGTCCCGACGATCAGCGCGGCCGGATGAACTACGTGACGGCCGACAAGGTGCTGCAGGGCGTGGCCGAGGTGAAGCACGGCAAGACGTTCTGCCTGTCGCTGCCGCTCGACGTTCCGGGCGGCAGCGTGCTGAACCCGCGGCGCGGTCCGCCGCGGCTCGCGCCGACCGTGCGCGGCGACAAGCAGAACTTCTGCTTCGCGGCCGCCGACGAGAACCCGCTGCTGACCGACGTGGTGTGCGACGACGTCGTGCTGCTCACGCTGCAGTACTCGACGCAGTGGGACTCGCTCGCCCACGTCGGCAGCCGGTTCGATGCCGACGGCGACGGGGTCGCCGAGCCGGTGTTCTACAACGGGTTCCGCGCGGGCGAGGACATCCGGCCCGGGCCCGAGCACCCCGGCGCCGAGCCGTGGGCCCGGTTCGAGGGCTCGCGCGCCGACGCGCTCGGCATCGCGAACCTCGCCGAGCACGGCGCGCAGGGCCGCGGCGTGATGATCGACCTGCACGCCCACTTCGGCCGCGAGCGCAAGCCGATCGGCTACGACGACCTGATGCGCGTCATCGACGCCGACGGCGTCGTCGTCGAGCAGGGCGACCTGGTGTGCCTGCACACCGGGTTTGCCGACCTGCTGCTCGAGCAGGACCGCCGGCCGGATCCCGCCGTGGTCCATCACAGCTGCACCGGCCTCGACGGCCGCGATCCCCGGCTGCTCGACTGGATCTCGGCGAGCCGCTGCGCGGCGCTGATCGCGGACAACTACGCGGTGGAGCTGCTACCGACGACGCCGTACCTGCCGACGCCGCACGCGTACCTGCCGCTCCACGAGCACTGCCTGTTCAAGCACGGCATCCACCTCGGCGAGCTGTGGCACCTCGGCGAGCTGGCGCGCTGGCTGCGCGCGCACGGCCGCAGCCGGTTCCTGCTGACCGCGCCGCCGCTCCGGCTGCCGGGCGCGGTCGGCTCGCCGGCCGCCGCGGTCGCCACGGTGTGACCTGGTCACAGCACCGAGGCGCGAGATCGCAGTCGGCGGACGTGCGCCATGCGCCGTGCACCGACACCGGCGTGACTCAGCCCACGACGCGGGCGCGCTGCTCGGGCCGGTGCATCGCCAGCACGACCGGCCGGTCGCTGGCCTGGATCGCGAGGAAGTCGGCGCGATCGCGCACGCCGCGCCAGCGCTCGGCGACCAGGATCTGGCCGATCGGGCCGCCGAGCGAGTCGCCCGGCCCGGGCAGGACGATCACGTCGGGGCCGAGCTCGCCGAGCGCGGTGACGATCGCGCGGGTGAAGTCGAACGGCTCGACCAGCTGCGGGCCGAGCGTGTACGACCTCAGCGCCGCCGGGCTCGCCCACGGCCGGTGCACGGCGCCGTCGCCGCCGATCAGCGTGATCGCCGGCGAGCGGACCGCCAGGTCGGCGAGCTCGGCGCGGGCGCGCTCGCCGGTCGTCGCCATCAGCGGGGTATGGAACGCCGAGTGCAGCGGCAGCTGCGCCGGGTAGCGCATGCCGCCGCGCTCGATCGCCGGCAGCACGCGGCGCGCGTGGGCGAGGCCGTCGGCGTCGGCGCCGAGCACGATCGTCCCGCCGAGCCGGATCGAGACGTGCACGCCGGGATGGTCGAGCGCGGCGGCGACCGCGGCCTCGTTCGCCGCGACCGGCCGCCAGTCATCGCCGACCAGCGGGTACATCAGCTGGCCGCCGATCACGTGGTCGGTCTGGTAGTGGCCGAGCGTCTCGATCAGCCGGGCGGCGGCGGCGAGGTCGAGCGCTCCGGCCGCGTACAGCGCGGTGTAGAACCCGAGCGAGTTGCCGGTGACGCCGACGATGTCGAGCCGGTGGCGGTCGAGCGCAGCGAGACGGGGGGTGGGGACCCCGACGGCTCTGCCGGCGGGGCGGGGGGCGAAGCTCCCCGTGGGATCAATCGCACCGAGGTCGACCGCGGTGCACGCGAACGTCAGCAGCGACGCGTGCTCGCCGGCGACGTGCAGCCGCGGCGTGTACTCGGGCGCGCGGTCGAGTCCGGACAGCGCCGGCCGGCCGAGCCGGGCGCGGAACCGATCGAGCGCGGCGACGATCGGATCGCCGGGCGGCAGGCTGCCGAGCTGGGTGCGGCCGTACGAGCCCCGGCCCGGGCACACGATCAGCGCGCGCAGCCGGCTCATCGCACCACGCTCGACGCAGCGGCCGCGGCCGCGCCGGCGCCTGCGCCTGCGCCGGCCGCGCTGACCGCGCTCGCGGCGATCCCGGCGCGCCGCCCGACCAGCGCGAGCGCCGCGCGCTCGATCTCGGCCTCCGACACCAGCACGTGGTTGGCGGCGGCGCCGAGCGGGACGAAGCTGTCGACCGCGGCGACCCGCGCGATCGGCCCGCCGAACCCGCGGTCGATCAGCGCCGCGATCACGCCCTCGGACACGCCGCCGGACCGCCGGGTCTCGTCGACGATCAGCACCCGGCCGACGTCCTGCGCCTCGCGCATCAGGTCATCGACCGGCAGCGGCGACAGCCAGCGCAGGTCGAGCACGCGGCACGCCACGCCGTGATCGCGCTCCAGCCGCCGCGCGACGCGCTGGCTCATCCACAGCCCGTTGGCAAAGCTCACGATCAAGAGGTCGCGGCCGGCTCCGTGGGTCCGCGCCGCCCCGATCGGCACGGGCGCAGCCTCCGGGTCGTAGACCGACGTCCACAGCCCATCGCCGGGCTCGTGCAGGTCGCGCGTCATGTACAGCGCGATCGGCTCGAGGAACACGCACACCGAGCCGCACCGGCGCGCCGCCGCGGCGCAGGTCCGCAGCATCGCGGCCGCGTCGTCGCCGCGCGCCGGCGACGCGATCACGATCCCGGGGATGTCGCGCAGCACCGCGACCGAGTTGTCGTTGTGGAAGTGGCCGCCGAAGCCCTTCTGGTAGGCGTAGCCGGCGATCCGCACCACCATGGGATTCGCGTACTGGCCGTTCGAGAAGAACCGCAGCGACGCCGCCTCGCCGCGCAGCTGGTCCTCGGCGTTGTGCAGGTAGGCCAGGTACTGGATCTCGGGGATCGCCAGCAGCCCCAGGTGCCCCGCGCCGATCGCCAGGCCGAGGATGCTCTGCTCGTCGAGCAGCGTGTTGAACACCCGGCCGACGCCGGCGCGCCGCGACAGCTCCGCGGTGACGTTGTAGACCCCGCCCTTCCGCGCGACGTCCTCGCCGAACACGATCAGCTCGGGGTACTTCGCGAGCAGGTCGCCGAGCGCGCGGTTGATGTGGACCGCGAGGTGGCCCGGCCGCTCGTGCTCGGGCAGCTTGCCGTCCCACAGCGCGGCGCGCGCTTCCGGCGCCGCGGGCCGCGCCGCCTCGCCGGCGATCGCCGCCGGATCGCGCGGGGCCAGCAGTGCGGTGACCTCGGCCGCCGAGCCCAGCCGCGGCCGCCGGGCCGCCTCGTCGGCCAGCGCCGCGACCCGCGCGCGGAGGTCCTCGTACTGCCAGCGCACCTGGTCGGCCGTCCGCGCGCCGGACTCGACCAGCAGGCGCGCCGTCGCGATCACCGGATCCGCGGCCTCGTCGGCCTCGATCTCGGCCAGCGCGCGATAGCCCTGCTCGACGTCCGACCCGGCGTGGCCGAGCAGCCGGACCGTGCGCAGGTGGAGGAACGCCGGCCGCCGCGTGGTCCGCACGTGATCGACCGCCGCGCACGCCGCGTCGTGAGCGTGCGCCACGTCGAGGCCGTCCCCCCACACGTAGTGGATCCCGGTCCGGTTGCCGTGGCTCGCGGCGATCCAGCCCGCCGGCGTGCGCACGCTGATCCCGATCCCGTTGTCCTCGCACACGAACAGGATCGGCACGGGCAGGTGCTGGAACGCGGTCCACGCCGCGGTGTTGATCGCGCCGGCCGCCGTCGAGTGGTTGGCCGACGCGTCGCCGAACGTGCACACGATGATCGCGTCGTCGGGCACATCGCCGCCGACGCCGAGCCGCGCCGCGCGGTCCAGCGCCACCGCCGCGCCCACCGCCTTGGGCAGGTGCGACGCGATCGTCGAGGTCTGCGGCGGGATCGCCAGCGCCCGGCTGCCGAACACCTTGTGCCTGCCGCCCGCGATCGGCTCGTCGCTGCTCGCGCACAGGCTGAGCAGCACGTCGAGCAGCGGCGTCTGCCCCGGCACCTGGCGCGCCCGCGCGACGAAGAACGCGCCCGAGCGGTAGTGCAGGAACCCCGGATCGGTCGGCCGCAGCGCCGCCGCCACCGCGGCGTTGCCCTCGTGGCCCGACGAGCCGATCGTGTAGAACCCGTCGTTGCGGGCGCGCAGCGCGCGGGCCGCGTAGTCGAGGTGGCGGCTCGCCGCCTGGGCGTCGAACAGATCGATCGCCAGCCGCGCGGTCAGCCGCGAGCCCGGGCGGATCGGCGCGTCGAGATCCAGCGGCGGCCGGTCGCCCTGTGCGGCGAGCCCGTCGAGTACATCGAGGAACCTGCGGTCGAGAAGCGGAGCGCGGTCCACGGCCATGCCGCGGTTATACTCGCTTCGCGCGGCGCCCGGTCGCGCCACGCGAGACTACCGGCGCGGGCGGCGAGGCGGCGGCGCCGGAGCTGCCGGTCAGCTGACCGGGACCGCGAGCTCGATCCGCGGCTTCTCGATCTCGCACGACGAACGCGAGCAGCATCGTGGTTCGCATGGCCGGGATTTGACCACGCCCGGTGGTCCCGCGCACCCCGCGCGCCGACGCGCCGGCCGCGACAGCCCGCGACCGGTTACCCTGCCGCAGCAGCTCCGCCGCGCTCGACGCGGCGCATCCGCCACGAACCGGCAACAACCATGCATCGGATGCTGGACATTCCCTCACGCCGTGATTCCCTGCGGTCATGACCACCGTGTACCTGAATGGCGAGTACGTCCCGCACGACCGCGCCGTGATCTCGGTCGACGACCGCGGCTTCGTGTTCGGCGACGGCATCTACGAGGGCATCCGCGCGATCGAGGGCCGGATCTTCGAGTGGCAGGCCCACGCCGATCGCATGGTCGACGGGCTGACCGGCATCCGCATCGAGTTCGGCGCCGACCGCGTCGCCGCGCTGCACGGCGTGTGCGAGCGCCTGCTGCGCGACAACCAGCTCACCACCGGCGACGCCTTCCTGTACCTCCAGGTCACGCGCGGCAGCGCCCCCCGCGCCCACGCGTTCCCACCGCCGGGCACGCCGCCCGGCGTCTACATCAGCGCGACCCGCCTGGCGCGGCGCGTCGATCAGCAGCAGACCGGCGTCAAGGCGGTCACTCATCCCGACCTGCGCTGGGCGCGCTGCGACTGGAAGACGATCAACCTGCTCGGCTCGGTGCTCGCCCGCCAGGCCGCGGTCGACGCCGGCGCGTTCGAGGCGATCATGCACCGCGACGGCGTCGTCACCGAGGGCGCCTCGTCGACGATCTTCGCGGTGGTCGACGGCGTGCTGCGCAGCCATCCGCTCGGCCACCGCATCCTGCCCAGCGTCACCCGCAAGGTGATCATGGCGCTGATCGCCGAGCTCCAGCTGCCGGTCGAGGAGCGCGCGGTCACCGAGGCCGAGCTGCGCAGCGCCGACGAGCTGTTCCTGTGCGGCACCGCCAACAACGTCACCCCGATCGTCAGCGTCGACGGCCGCCCCATCGCCTCCGGCACCGCCGGCCCGATCACCGCGCAGCTGCGCGATGCCCTCGACGCCCGGCTCTACGCCGGCCGGTAGTCAGCTACGCCGAGTCGAGATGCTGCGTCGCGGATCTCCTCCGCCTGCGCATACTCAAAGGTCTTGGCCATACCCCAGCCAGCGCGGAAGCTCCCGCTCGCACCAGGTGCGATACTCGGCCATCGTGTCAAACGAGCGATAGCGCGCGTCGTCGAGCACCGGCTTGTACGTATGCACGAACGCGTAGCGCAGCCGCGTCTTCAACGGCCGCCGAGCCGCCGCATCGAACTCCTGGCGCCATTGTCTCACTTCGTCGGGCGACGGTGTCCTCACAGCACGAACTATACCTCCGTCGCCGGATCGTGGCACGCTGCGCCCTTACCCATCGACTGCGTCCGCGGCCCGGCGACCCAGGTTCCCGCCGCGCCGCCTGACGCCACGGCCGCCGCCGAGCTTGCCCGGGTGATGAGCTTCGAATGCTTCGCGCAACGGCTGCGACGCACCGCCGGAACGCTGCAAACCGTGCCGGCGGAGCCCCACCGCCTCGGCCGATTGCGCCGGCACGCCGGATGCGATCAGCTAGCCTCAGGAGAACCACATGGACTTCCTCTGGGGCCTCTGGAATGGCATCACGGCCTGGCCGCTGCTCGTCCTCCATGCGTTCGGCGCACTCGGCCACTACCCGATCTACGACATCGCCCGCGACGGCGGCTGGTACCAGTTCGGGTTCCTGGTCGGCGCCGGCTCGCCGTTCCTGGGCCTGCTCGGCAACAGGAAGGCGAAGTCGCGCAAGGCCGATAGCTCATCGTAACCGGTCACCGGCCGCGGTCGCGCGGTCCGCAGCGCGGTGTCCCCTGGCGCGGATACGCACTGCGCACTCATCGCGCCAGCGCCGGAACGGTCGGCGCGCGGTCCAGCCGCAGCTCGCGCCGGCGCGAACCGGCACGGAGGCACGAGACCCGCGGAGACACGTGCCTGGCTGCCTCATCGGGCGCTCGTGCGATGTGGCGAGATCGAGAGTCGCGGTCCACGGACGGCCTCGGCGCCGGCGTGATCGCGTGCTTGCCGCGCACAGCCTCGTGACACCGTCGGGGCATGTCGAGTGCACCGAACGTCAGCGGAGGTTGATCAGCCTGGCTTCGTCCAGTCGACGATCGTGAGCTCGCCGAAGCGCCGAAACGCGGTGTCCGCGCTGACGAGCGTGAGGCCGCCGACCGCTGCGATCGCGGCGATCTGCAGATCCTCGCAAGACACGGTGATCCCGCGCCGCGCGAGCCGTGCGTCTTCTCGACCCGCCCATGTGGCTGCAGCCTCGTCGAAGCCGAGCATCGGGAAGGAGGTTCGCACCAGGGCGTGATAGCGCTCCAGCGCCTCGCGCCTCCGCCCCCTCGGCAGTCGCGCCGCCCCGGACACGAGCTCTTGCCACGTGATGACGCTGATGGCGGTGGAGCTCTTCTGCTCTCTCAGGCGCCGCAAGAAGGCCTCCGACGGCGCCGGGCGAAACGGCTCGCTGATGGCGTTCGTGTCGAGGAGGTACCTCATGAGATGCGTCGCGCCGTGGCGCGGCCCGCCGGCCGCTCCAGCTCGGCGCCGCCGGTCTCGCCGCGGAGAGCGTCGAGCTGCTCGAAGAACCGGTCCGCCGACTGAAAGTCGCGCTCGGCGACCAGCACGAGGGTCGCGTGGCCCTTGCGCGCGATTCGCACCGGCTCGCCAGCCTCCGCGAGATCGGCCAGTCGGGCCAGGTTCTCCCGCGCGTCGCGGATCGTGTAGGTCTTCATGTGTGTACACGTTAGCGTACACCTCGGGTATCCGCAACACGGCTCGGCGTGCGCGAAGCAGCGTCGCCGAGCGGACGATCGAGCGCCGGGCGGCCGAGGCCGAGCTCGGCGGCGACGGCGGCGAGCTGGGCGCGCAGCCACTGACTGCGCAGGTCGGTGTCGAGCTGGCGGTGCCAGTACAACCGCATGTCGAACGGCGGCAGCGCGAACGGCACCGGCAACAGCACCAGGCGCATGTGGGCGGCGATCGCGCGGGCGCGCAGCCGCGGCGCGGTGAGCAGGAGGTCGGAGCCGGCGACGATCCGGCACGCGGCCTCGTAGCGCTGGCAGCGCAGCACGACGGTGCGCTGGACCCCGAGCTGGCCGAGCAGCATGTCCTCGAGGGCGGGACCGGTGCGGCGCGACGAGACGATGACGTGGCGGGCGGCGAGGTAGCGGCGGACGTCGATCCGGGTGCCGCGCCGGCTGACCACGCAGAACTGATCGTGGGCGAGCGAGGCGTGGCGGAGGTCGGCGCCGGCGACCTGGGCGGCGTCGACGGCGAGGTCGAGCCGGCTCGAGCCGAGGTCGCGCTCCAGGCTGGTGCGATCGACCCGGACGCAGTCGAGCTCGACGCCGGCCGCCGCGGCGCGCAGCCGGCGCTCGAACCCGGGCAGCACCGCGGGCTCGAGCTCCTCGTGGATCGCGATCCGGACCCGGCCGAGATCGCGCGCGGGATCGAACTCGTCGGTCTCGAGCGCGCGGCGCAGCACGCGCAGCGCCTCGCCGATCTGGGGCGCGAGCCGGACGGCGACCGGGGTCGGCTCGACGCCGCTGGCCCGGCGCACGAACAGCGGATCGCCGAGCTGTTCGCGCAGCCGCGCCAGCGCATGGCTGACGGCGGACTGCGTCACGAACCGCCGCTTCGCGGCCCGCGTCAGGTTGCGCTCCCGGTACACCGCATCGAAGGTGACGAGCAGGTTGAGGTCGAGCTGCTCCAGCACCGGGGCGCGATTCGCGCGGTTCATGATGCGATCTTCCGAATATTCAGTTCCTTCATGCAAGGGGCGGCCGTACGCTGCGCCCGCCATGGACTTCAGCCCGAGCGCCAAGAGCACCGACCACATCCAGCGCGTGCGCCGCTTCATCCAGGACCACATCGCCCCGGTCGAGCACCGCTACTGGGACGAGGTCGCCGCGCTGAACCCGACCGGCGACTGGCGGACCTGGAAGATCCACCCGCTGGTCGAGGAGCTCAAAACCAGGGCGCGCCAGGCCGGGCTGTGGAACCTGTTCCTGCCCGGGGCGCCGGGCGGCCTGTCCGTGCTGGACTACGCGCCGGTCGCCGAGGAGATGGGCCGCAGCTTCCTCGCCCCCGAGGTGTTCAACTGCGCCGCTCCCGACACCGGCAACATGGAGGTGCTGTGGCGGTACGGCTCCGACGAGCAGAAGCAGCGCTGGCTGGAGCCGCTGCTGGCCGGCGAGATCCGCTCGGTGTTCTGCATGACCGAGCCCGACGTCGCGTCGTCGGACGCAACCAACATGCGGGCGACCGCGATCGTCCAGGGCGACGAGGTCGTGCTCGACGGCAGGAAGTGGTGGTCGAGCGGCATCGGCGACCCACGCTGCAAGATCGCGATCTTCATGGCCCACACGCCGGCGGAGGCCGCCGACCGGCACCACCAGCACTCGCAGGTGCTGGTGCCGATCGACGCGCCGGGCGTGACCATCCAGCGCATGCTGCCGGTGTTCGGCTCGTACGACGCGCCGCACGGCCACGGCGAGGTCCAGTTCGACAACGTCCGCGTCCCGCGCGCCAACATCATCTCCGGGCCGGGCATGGGCTTCGAGATCGCGCAGGGCCGGCTCGGGCCGGGCCGGATCCACCACTGCATGCGCTGCATCGGCGCCGCCGAGCAGGCGCTCGACCTGATGATCCACCGCGGGATGTCGCGCACTGCGTTCGGCAAGCCGCTGATCGACCTCGGCGGCAACCGCGAGCGGGTCGCCGAGGCCCGGCTCGCGATCGACCAGGCCCGGCTGCTCACGCTGTACGCGGCGTGGAAGCTCGATCAGGTGGGCGCGATCGGCGCGCTGACCGAGATCTCGGCGATCAAGGTGGTCGCACCCAACATGCTGCAGAAGATCGTCGACGACGCGATCCAGATCCACGGCGGTGCCGGGGTGTCCGAGGACACCCCGCTGACCAGCTTCTTCGCCCAGGCCCGCACGCTACGGCTCGCCGACGGCCCCGACGAGGTCCACAAGGGCGTGATCGCGCGGATCGAGCTCACCAAGCGCGGCTACGCCCGGTCGCGCAGCAAGCACTAGCGCGCTCGCCGCCACGTCCGGCGGCGACCGGCGGCCTGGTGCACGGCTACTCTCCGCATGGTGGAACGCTCCAGACTGTCCCGGTTCGGCCTCGTCCTGCTCACGCTGATCACGCTGGGCTGGGGCTTCAACTGGTCCGTCGTCAAGCTCGTCCTCGTCGAGATCCCGCCGCTCACGGTTCGCGCCATCTGCCTGCTCGCCGCCGGCACCGGCATGCTGACCCTGGCTCGCCTCGGCGGGCTGTCGCTGCACGTGCCGGCGCGCCACTGGAGGCCGCTGCTCGCGCTGTCGGCCTGCAACATCGTGAGCTGGAACGTCCTGGTGATCTACGGCATCGCCCTGTTGCCGTCGGGGCGGGCCGCGCTGCTCGGCTACTCCATGCCGCTGTGGAGCATGATCCTGTCGGTCTGGCTGCTCGACGAGCGGCTCACGGCGCGGCGCGGCCTCTCGCTGCTGCTCGGGATGAGCGGCGTCGCGTTCCTGCTCGGGGGCGACCTCGCCGGGATGGCGAGCGCGGCCACCGGCGTCGTGCTCATGCTCGCCGCCGCGGTCTCGTGGGCGCTGGGCACGGTGCTGCTCAAGCGCTTCGAGCTGCCGATCCCGACGCTGTCCTTGACCGGCTGGATGATGATCACCGGCGGCGTGCCGATCGCCGCGGCGGCCGTGGCCCTCGAGCATGATCGGTGGCGACCCATCACCGCCACCGCGGCGCTCGGCATGGTCTACTGCGTGTTCGTCAGCTTCATGTTCTGCTACTGGGCGTGGAACCGGATCGTCCTCATGGTCCCGGTGGCCGTGTCGTCGATCTCCGCGCTCGCGACACCCGTGATCAGCATCCTCAGCGGCATGTGGGTGCTCCACGAGCCGCTGACCTGGCAGGAGATCGCCGCGAGCGCGTTCATCCTCGGCGCCATCGCGCTCGTGCTCGGCCCGGGCGCAGTGCGCGAGCCACCGGTCCTGGTCCGATCCATCCAGCGCGGGTGACGTTGAATCGGATCTAGCCCACGTACACCGGCGCCGGCGCGCTGAAGTACGCGTCGAGCGCGTGGTAGGGGATCTGGAAGTTCTTCGCGCGCATGCTCGAGTGCGCGATGCCCGGCATCATCACGAACTGCTTGTCGGAACTGGGCAGCTTCGCGAAGAACCGCACGACGTCGTCGAGCGCGGCGATGCCGTCGAACTGGCCGCGCAGGATCAGCACCGGCACGGTCAGCTTCTCGGGGTCGACCAGCGGCAGGTTGGCGCACATGTCGACGTAGGTGCCGGTCGGCACGCTGGTGTCGCGAGCGAGCGCGGCGTCGGCGAACGCCTCGACGATGGTCTGGTCCGAGGTGCCGGGATGATCGCGCGTGAAGATGCCGCGGATGAAGTCGCGGTCGATCGGCCGGCGGTTGCTGGCGCGGAACTGCTCCAGGCGCTTCTTGCGCTCGGCCAGGGTCGGGCTGCCCTCGCCGGTCCACACGAACGCATCGACCGCGAGCCGCTTGACCTGCTCGGGGTTGCGCTGGGCGTGGAGCGCGGCGCGCAGCCCGCCGGACGACTCGCCGTACAGCAGCAGCTTGTCGCCGCCGGTCTGCTTCATGATGTAGTCGGACGCGGCGACCAGGTCGTCGGCGCCGCTGGACACGCCGGCGTTGATCGGCCGCGACTTGTCAGAGCGGCCGTAGCCCTCGCAGTCGACGCACCAGGTGTCGTAGCCCTTGCGGGCGAACCAGTCCATCGCCGACAGCTCGGGGCGGCCGGGGACCTGGAGATCGAAGCACGGCGTCGACGAGATCGACGAGCCGTGGACGAACAGGATCGCGCCCTGCCGGCCGTCGCCCGCCGGGCTGCGCAGCCGCTTGCGCCACAGGAACAGCTTGACCTTGGCCCCGCCGGCGGGCTTGGTCGTCCAGTGCTCGCTGCCGACGACCTCGGCGAGCTTGCCGTGCGGTGGCGGCGGCGCGGCTTCGGCAAGGCGTTCGGCCAGCGGCACGGCCGCGACGGCGGCTCCGCCGGCGATCACGAAGCTGCGGCGCGACATGGACGAGGTGGACCCACGATGTACACGGTCCCTGGGGCGCATGACTTGACCTCCGGAGCAGCTGACGCGACGAGCCTAGAGCACTGACCGCGTGGGAGCAACGCGCTCGACCCCCTGTCGCATGAAGCAGCGAGCCTGCAGGTGCAGGGCGCGCGACGCGACGCGCCCCCTATCGCTCGAACAGGGCGCCCAGCGCCGCGGCCTCGGCGGGGGACAGCGCGATGTCGAGCGCGGCGAGCGCGCTGCCCAGGTGCGCGAGGGTGCGCGGCCCGACGATCGCGGCGTCGACCCGGGGCTGGTGCAGCAGCCAGGCGAGCGACAGCGCCTCCATCGTGACGCCGCGCTCGCGGGCGGCCTCGGCGAGGCGGTCGAGGCCGGCGAACACGCGTTCGATGGCGAGGTGGGCGTAGGGCTCCGGCCGCAGGGTCATCCGCGATCCCGTGGGGTAGGCCTGCTGGGAGCGGTACTTGCCGGTGAGCCAGCCGCCGGCGAGCGGGCTGAACGCGGTGAACCCGACGCGCTGGTCGGCGCAGAACGGCAGCATCTCGCGCTCCGCGGTGCGGTCGAGCAGGCTGTAGGAGTTCTGCACCCACTCGAACTTCACCAGGCCGCGCAGCTCGCTGATCCCGCGCGCCACCGCCATCCGCCAGGCCTCGATGTTGCTAGCGCCGACGTAGAGAATCTTGCCGGCGCGCACCGCGTCGTCGAGCGCCCGCAGGGTCTCCTCGAGCGGCGTCGCCGGATCCGGCTCGTGGATCAGGTACAGGTCGATCCGGTCGGTGCCCAGGCGCTCCAGGCTCGCGTCGATCTGGCGCAGGACGTGGAGCCGCGACAGGCCGCGCTGGTTGGGGCCCGGGCCGACCGGGTTATACACCTTGGAGCTCACGACCAGCCGGTCGCGCACCGACGACCCGCGCGCGGCGAGCCAGCGGCCGATGTACTGCTCGCTGCGGCCGCCGCCGTAGGCGTCCGCGGTGTCGAGCAGGTTGATCCCGGCGTCCCAGGCCCGGTCGAGGAGCGCGATGGCCTGGGCCTCGTCCTCGCCCATGCCGAAGAACGCCGGCGCCGAGCCGATGCCACCGAAGTTGCCGCAGCCCAGGCCCAGCCGCGAGATCTTGATACCGGTCGATCCGAGGCGCTGATGGTGCATGGCTGCGCGTATAGTCGCTCAGCTTGGCGAGCACCACCACGGCAGCGGATTCCATCGGCCGGCTGCGGCGCATCCTCGGCGTCGGGTTCGGCCTGGCGGTCAGCATCGGCGGAACGATCGGCATCGGCATCCTGCGCACGCCCGGTGGGGTCGCCGGGCAGCTGCACACCGGCGCGATCATCATCGGGTTCTGGCTGCTCGGCGGCCTGTACAACATGGTCGGTGCCAGCGGCTTGACCGAGCTCGGCGCGATGTTCCCGCAGGCCGGCGGCTACTACGTCTACGCCCGCCGCGCGTTCGGGGACTGGGTCGGCTTCGCCGTCGGCTGGACCGACTGGATCACGTACTGCGCCGTGCTCGGCTACGTCTCGATCTCGATCGGGGATTATCTGGCCAAGCTCGTCCCGGCGCTGGCCGGCGCCTCCGGCTGGATCGCCGCGGCGGTGCTGGTCGGCTTCGTCGGCCTGCAGTGGGCCGGCCTGCGGGTCTCCAGCTGGTTCCAGGAGTCGGCCACGGCGCTGAAGTTCCTCGCGTTCCTTGCGCTCTGCATCGCCGCCATCGCGATGTCGGGGGGGGCGGCCCAGGGGCCGGCCGTGGCCCCCGCAGCGTCGCCGGACCTGGCCGGCGTGGTCGCCGCGCTCCAGGCGGTCGTGATCAGCTACGCCGGCTGGCAGAGCGCGCTGTACTTCACCGAGGAGGACCGCGATCCGGTCAAGAACCTGCCGCGCGCGATGATCGGCGGGGTGGCCGCCGTCGTCGTGGTCTATCTGCTCGTCAACCTCGCCCTGCTCGCGATCCTGCCGGTGGCGGAGCTCGCCACCTCCACGCTGCCGGCCGCGGACGCCGCGGTGCGCATCGTCGGCAGCCGCGGCGGCCAGGTCATCACCGTGCTGTCGCTGATCTCGCTCGCGCCGCTGCTCAACGCGATCATGATGATCGGCACGCGCATCCTGTTCGCGCTGGGACGCGACCGGTTGCTGTGGTCGCGCACCGCCGGGGTCAACGCCGGCGGCACTCCCGGCGTCGCCACGCTGGTGACCACGGTCGTCGCGCTCGGCCTGATCGCGACCGGCACGTTCGAGCGGCTGGTCGCAATCGTGTCGTTCTACCTGCTTCTCAACTACGCGATCTGTACGCTCGCGCTGATCGCGTTGCGCCGCCGCGAGCCGGACCGCGCGAGGCCGTTCCGCACCTGGGGCTATCCCGCGTCGGCCGTGGTCTTCCTCGCCGGCACCCTCGCGTTCCTGGTGCTCGCGCTGGTCGGCGACACCGCGACCGCGCTCGCCGCCCTCGGCCTGCTCGCCGTCGGCCTGCTCCTCCAGGCCGTGCTGCGACGCGTGCGACGCCCGGGACAGCCGCCGCCCGAGGCGCCGTTGCCTGCAGCGCGCGTGGTCGATCGCGGTGATTGACTGCCATCGCCAGCCCGCGCAATCCGTCGTTTGCCACTTGATGACACCGCTTTCCCTCGTCGGGTATCGGCCGCGCTGGTAACCCTGCCAGCGATATTTCGACCGAGATCGCGTGGTGGTTTTCGGTCGCGTCCGTCGCCTTCTGTACGTGACCAGCCCGGCGCCGGGGGCGCCGCGGCCGGGCTGACCTCGTGATCGCTCAACCCAGACCGCAACACATCGACAGGACAGAGGATCGTGCGTTGGCGTGGAATGTTTCGTCGCGAATTCGTCATCCGCATGCCGCGCGGGCGGTGCGTTCGCGGCTCGGCCGCCTCCGGGCAGTGATCACCCCAACGGCAGCGCGATCAACGCGGTGCGCAGCAACGAGATCGACCTCGGCAGCAACGGGATCTGGCAGATGCGCTCGTTCGCGCTGTCGGCGACCTCGGGCCGGCTCGAGCCGGTGCCGCTCGCGCTGACTCCGGACCGCAGCTTCAACAACACGAGCACGCTCGCGTCCTACATCAACGCCAACCAGGACGCGATCCTCGCCGAGAAGCACACGGTGCCGGCGCTGTTCAACGGCCAGCCGTTCCAGGCCGGCGCGGTGTTCAACGATCTCTCGACCTGGTTCGCGCCGGGGGTCAACAGCGACGCGCGCTTCCACTTCGCGCTGAACACGTGCAACGGCTGCCACTCGACGGCCGAGACCAACACGTTCTTCACCCAGATCCAGCCGCGGTTCTCGGGCCAGGAGGCCACGCTGTCGCCCTTCCTCACCGGTACCACGATTAGCGATCCGGCGACCGGCCAGCCGCGCACGCTGAACGACCTCGGCCGCCGCAACGCCGACCTCAAGGCGGTGGTGTGTACCGATCCGTCGAAGCCGATCGCCCCGGCGCAGCTGCGCAAGGGCATCCAGCGCGTGCACTGACGCAGCGCGCCGGCCGCTGGCTTGGCATCGCGTCCCGCGCCTGAGGTAAGGTCTGGGCCCCCACACGGAGGTCCGCGATGCGCTCCCGCCCCGCGTTGTTGTCCGGTTCCGTCGCCCTGGTTGCGATCTCGATCCTGACGCTGGACCCGGCCCGCGCCGACCGGCCGCACAAGCCGGTGCTGCACGGCCAGCACTGGGTCGCGATCACCGGCAAGCCGCTCGGCGCCCAGGCCGGCGCGATGATGTTCCAGCGCGGCGGCAACGCCGTCGACGCGGCGTGCGCCATGCTCGCCGCGGTCACCACGCTGTGGGACACGCTGAGCTGGGGCGGCGAGACCCAGGCGCTGATCTACGACCCCACGAAGAAGAAGGTCGTCGGGATCAATGCGCTCGGCGTGGCGCCGACCGGCGCGACCCCCGAGTTCTTCAAGAACCAGAACATGAAGTACCCGCCGGAGTTCGGCCCGCTCGCCGCGGTGACGCCGGGCACGCCGGGCGGGCTGTTCACGATGCTCGCCGAGTTCGGCACGATGAGCCTGGCCGATGTCCTGGCGCCGGCGATCCAGCTCGCCGACGGCTATCCGATCGAGATCGAGCTGTCCAGCGTCATCGAGCGCAACAAGGCCCGGATCAAGCAGTGGCCGTACGCGAAGGCGGTGATGCTGCCGCACCAGGGCCAGGCGCATGAGGCCCCCGCGCCCGGCGAGATCTTCCGCCAGCCCGACCTCGCCGCGACGCTGCGCAAGCTGGTCGAGGCCGAGGCCCAGGCGATCAAGGCCGGCAAGAACCGCAAGCAGGCGATCTACGCCGCCTACGATCGGTTCTACAAGGGCGACATCGCCACCGAGCTGGTACGCTCGGTCAAGGAGCAAGGCGGGCTGTTCACGATGGACGATCTGGCGAAGTGGCAGGTCCACATCGAGGAGCCGGTGTCGACGACCTACCGCGGCATCGCCGTCTACAAGCTGACCACCTGGGTCCAGGGGCCGGCGATGCTGCAGGCGCTGAACATCCTCGAGAACATGGACCTCAAGGCGATGGGCTACAACAGCGCCCGCTACCTCCACGCGATCTACCAGGCGATGAGCCTCGCGTTCGCCGATCGCGACTTCTACTACGGCGATCCGTACGTGCCGCCGGCCGAGCCGATCAAGGGCCTGCTGTCCAAGGCCTACGCCAGGGACCGCTTCAAGCAGATCAACTGGAGCAACAACGACCCCGAGATCGGGCCGGGTGACCCGTATCCGTACCAGGGCGAGAAGAACCCGTTCCGCACCCTGCTCGAGCGCTGGCGCGCCACCGCCGCCGGTGCCAAGACCGCCGGCGGCGCGGCCGGGTCGAGCTCGACCGGCGCCACCGCGAGCGCCGGCCCCGCCCCCGCGGTGGTCGCCGCCGCCGACCCGACGAGCCGACCGCTCGACGACGAGTTCGTCCGCCACTTCTACGCCGGCACGACGTCGATCGAGGCCGCCGACGACAAGGGCTGGGTGGTGTCGGTCACGCCGAGCGGCGGCTGGGTCCCCGCCGTGATCGCCGGCAAGACCGGCGTCGGCCTGAGCCAGCGGATGCAGAGCTTCGTGCTCGACCCCGCCGAGAACCCGTTCAACGTCGTCGAGCCCGGCAAGCACCCGCGCGTGACCCTGACCCCGAGCCTGGCGCTCAAGGACGGCAAGCCCTACCTGTCGTTCGCGGTCCAGGGCGGCGACTCGCAGGACCAGAACCTGCTCCAGTTCTTCCTGAACGTCGTCGAGTTCGGGATGAACGTCCAGGAGGCGTGCGAGGCCGCCAACATCAACAGCTACCAGATGCGCAGCTCGTTCGGCGCGCACGACGCGCGGCCGGGCAAGATGCTGATCAACGAGCAGCTGCCGGCCTGGGTGCGCGGCGAGCTCGGCAAGATGGGCTACAGCTTCGAGGTCAAGCCGCGCACCGCGGGGCCGATCAACGCGATCTTCTTCGACCAGCCGCACGGCACGTTGTGGGGCGGCTCGAGCGACGACGGCGACGACTACGGCATCGCGTGGTAGCGCCGGGCCCGCGCAGCCGGCGGCGGTGATCAGGGCGCCTCGGAGTCGCGCCGGTGCGCCCACTCGGTGCGCGACAGCCGGTACAGCACGTGGCGGCGCTGCGGGTGGCCCTCGGGGAGCCGCGGGTGATCGAAGTCGTCGGCCGGCGATCGCCGCATGCCGAGCTTCTCCATCACGTGGCGCGATCGCTGGTTCGCCGGCACGGTCATCGACACGATCTGCGCGAGCTGGAGCTGCGCGAAGCCGACCTCCAGCGCCCGCCGCGCACCCTCGGTGGCGTAGCCCCGGCCCCAGTGCTCGGCCGCCAGCCGCCAGCCGACCTCGACCGCCGGCGTGAACGGTGCCGTGAACGGGACGTGGACCAGGCCGACGAAGCCGATGAACCCGGCGACGCCCGGCGCCTCGACCGCCCACAGGCCGAAGCCGTGGCTGGCGAAGTGCCGCCGGATCCGCTCGACCATCGCGGCGCTCTCGGCGGGCGACAGCGCCGAGGCGAAGTGCGCCATCACCCGCGGGTCGGCGTTGAGCGCGGCGAACGGCGCGAGGTCGGTGTCGCGCCATGCCCGCAGCACGAGCCGCTCGGTCGTGAGCTCGGCGGGCGCAGCAACCTCGAGGCCCATCATCCCACGGTATCCTACCCACATCGCGCTGCCGGCGAGGCGGCCGTGCGTGAACCGCCGCTCATGTACCACAATCTTTCGTTTCAGATCGGACAGTTAGCAGCCTGGGACACCGCATCCGTGAACAGCCGGCCGCCCCCGCCGTCATCGCGTTCGGTGGCCCGGTCCATCGGTCGGGGCCCAAGGAGAAACCGATGCGAGCATGGTTATTGATCAGCACCGTTGCGGCCGTGGGCTGCGCTGGCCCGGTCGTGTTCCAGGGCCAGAGCACACTGCCCGTCAGCGGGACGCCGCCTCCGGCCGTCGTCGCGGCCAGGCCGCCGCCGCGCGTCGAGGTGCGCGACAACAAGATCGAGATCCACGACAAGATCCAGTTCGACTACGACAAGGCGACGATCCGGCCCGAGTCGTTCAGCCTGATGAACGAGATCGCGTCGGTGATCCACAAGAACTCGCAGATCAAGAAGATCCGGATCGAGGGCAACGCGAGCGCAGAGGGCAGCGCGCAGCACAACCAGAAGCTGTCCGAGGACCGCGCGCGGTCGGTGATGAAGTACCTGACCGAGCACGGCATCGCCGCCGGCGAGCTGGTGTCGATCGGCTACGGCGTGGATCGCCCGATCGCCGACAACGGCAGCGAGGCCGGCCGCGAGCAGAACCGGCGCGTCGAGTTCGTGATCCTCGAGCAGGACGTCACCCACAAGAAGATCGAGGTCGACGCCCAGACCGGCACCGAGAAGGTCGTCGATGAGAACCACGAGGTCGTCCGCGCGACGGACGCGACGCCGCCGGCGACCGCGGCCAAGAAGAAAGGTGGATGAGCCATGACTGCACTGTCGAGATGGCTCGCGGCCGGCCTGGTCGCGAGTGTGGCTGCCTGCGCGGGAACCGCGCGCCGCCCCGAGGCCTACCGCGACGACACCGGCAAGCTGCTCGAGACCCGCACCGCGCAGCTCCAGGGCTGCTACAGCGACGCGCTCAAGACCGACGCCAGGCTGAGCGGAACGGTCACCGTGCAGTTCGTGGTCGCGCCCAAGACCGGCGCGATCACCCAGCCGTCGGTCGACCAGAGCAAGTCGAGCGCG
This sequence comes from Kofleriaceae bacterium, assembly GCA_041495365.1. Taxonomy (GTDB): domain Bacteria; phylum Myxococcota_A; class Polyangia; order Haliangiales; family Haliangiaceae; genus JABFXX01. The sequence continues at coordinate 30,136 of JBGQCL010000046.1, forward strand.
CCGCCGGTGCTCGGTGACTGCGTGGTCAAGGCGATCGACGGGCTCACCCTCGCGCCGCCGGATGACCACGAGGGCCGCGCGACGTTCGTCTACGAGTTCAAGCCGAACCCGGAGCCGGCCTCGTAGCTCACCGGCCGAACACCGTGAGCTCGCCGTTGTTCAGGGCGTAGACCCGGCCGGCGGGGTCGAGCGAGACCGGCGTGTAGGCCGCGCCCAGCGCCTGGTTGAGGAAGGTCTGGGTCTTCAGCACGCCGCCCTGGCCGATCTGGTACACGCTGCCGTCCTCGGAGTTGGCGTACACGTCGCCGCGCGCATCGACCGCCGGCGCGTTGACGCACCACTCGAAGCCGTCGGGGTGAGCCGTGCCGTCGTCGCACTGGAGCGTGCCGTCCGGCTGCCGGACGCAGGCCTCGGTAGTCGTGTTCTGGAACCGCCACTCGATCTGGAGATCCTTCGACAGCTGGCTCACGTAGAACGGGCCGCCGGTGGAATAGTGGTTGTCCTTGATCACGATCGAGTACGTGCCGTCGTGCTGGTACACCGCCGGGGTCGAATCCCAGCCGAACGTGTAGGTGCTGGCGAGCTGGCCGTCGCGGTCGAGCCTGACCAGGTGGCCGCGGGAGAAGTTGTAGTCGTCGAGCGTGCCGTACAGCACGCCGCCGTCGGGCAGCGCGACCGGGGTCGACGACGACCGGTCATCGACCGTCAGCGCGGGCGGCAGGTTGGTGTTCGGATCGACGCCGACCGCCGAGAACGTGGTGCTGCACCGGATATCGCCCTCGGGGAAGTCGGGGCGGTGCACGCCACAGCCGTCGTTGACCACGCCGCGCAGCGAGCTCGCCCACTTGAGCGACAGGTCGGGCTTGAGCGCGATGAGGTAGCCGTAGTTGCGCGCGAAGTCCGCGGTCGACGCGGTGAAGATCGTGCCGTCGGGGCCGATCGCCGGCGTGATGTTCACACCCGGCCGCTGCCGGCCACAGATGAACTGCGGCGGCAGCGCGCCGGCCGAGGGCGGCCAGGGCAGCGGCGGACGCGGGCTCGCCGACGAGAACGTGTAGAAGCACGAGTCGAGCACCGCCGGCGCACCCGGGATCAGGGTCTCGTAGTCGACCGTCCAGGTCTGGCCCCACGGCGCCGCCTTGACCAGGAAGCCGTGGTTGCCGATCGGCGCCACGTTGCGCTTGAGGACGTTCCAGTAGAGGAAGCCCTCGCGATCGACGGTGATGCCACTGGTGACATAGCTGTCGGGATCGACGGTGGGGAACGGGTTGATCCGCTGCAGCGCGATCGGGCGATCGAGGACCGTGAGGACCTGCCACACCGTGCCGCCGGCGCCGGGCACGTACATCAGCGGGCCGTGCAGCGCGGGCTGGAACATCGGCTCCCACAGGAACACCGGGAACGGCTTCCAGTCGGTCTCGAACGTCCACTTCTCCTCGAACGAGCCGTCGTGCCGGCGCTGGTAGCGCTTCTCCTGCCAGATCTCGTTCGCGATGTTGCGCGGATCGATGCCGCAGCCGTCCGGCTGGCCGGAGCCCGGCGGGTCGCACGACGTGAACGTGCCGGCCTTGTGCATCATGAAGAAGTTGCCGGCGCCGTCGTTGAGCGGGACCTGGTAATGGATGAACAGGTTGCCGCCCGTCTCGGACATCTCCTGGAACTCGAACGGGTCGTACACGATATGATCGAGGACGTGGGTCGGCGACTGGCCGCGGCCACACGCCTGGCCGTCGTGCGCGGCGCTCTGGCCCCACTGGCTCCAGGTGCACCCCGGCCCCTCGCGGACCGCATCCGCAGCCTCGGCCTCCCCGGTCGGCGGCCCCCCCAGCTCGCCGGAACAGCCGCCCGCCGCGGCCACGACCCACAGAATCGAGAGCACTCCACCGGACCTCATGCGATATGCCATGCCTGCCTCCTCTGTATTCGGATATGCGCGGTCATGGTGACAGTGATGATGCGGTGATGCCCTGGCAAGAAGCGACACAATGCGGTCTGTGACGAGAACGACTCGACACGCACTCGCAGCGCGATGACTCCCGTCATGTCCGCGGCGGACCGTCGACACTACGTGGCTTCGCGCTGCGACACCCTGCGCACACGAATTCGCATTCCGCGCAGCGCGCAGCGCGCAGCGACATCGCTGCGACCCGGCGAGACGCGTCGCGGGCGGGCGCCGCGTGAACGGAGCATGAGAAACTCGATTCGCAGGGATGTCGCGGGTGTCGCGGTCCGCGCGTACAATGAGCGCGATGGACCGCACGGCCGATCCGGCGAGTGGGCGCCGGCCAGACCCTGCCGGCCGCTGGCAGCGCCGCCACGCGGCGGTCTACGTGTCCCTCGTGGCGCTCCTCGGGCCGGCCAGCGATGTCGTCGCCGGCCGGACCCGCTCGACCTGGCTCGCCGCCGCCGCGCTCGCCGCGTTCGTCGCGTGCTTCGCGCTGGTCGTCGAGCTCGGCCGCCCCCCCGGCGCGCCCGGGCCGCGGCTCCCGGTGTCGGCGGCGCGGGCCCGGCTCATCGGCCCGCTGTTCGCGGCGCTGGTCGCGCTCGCGATCGCCGCAACGCTGGGGTTCGGGCGCGGCTGGCTGGTGCAGCTCGCGTTCGTCGGGGCGATCGCGGCGTTCACCGCGCCGATCCGGTGGGCGCCCGCCGCGATCGTCGCGACCGCGGCCGTCGCGGTGGCGACGCTGCTGGGGGTCGACGGCCGGGCCGCGAGCATCGCCACAGCCGTGTCGTGGGCGCTCGCGATCTCGATGACCGGGTTCGCCGCGCTGGGGATGCGTCGCCGCGGCCTGCTGGTCCAGGAGCTGCGCGCCGCGCACGGCGAGGTCGCCCGGCTCGCCGCGGCCGACGCGGTGCTCGAGGAGCGCCTGCGGTTCGCGCGCGACCTCCACGACCTGCTCGGCCACAGCTTGTCGGTGATCGCGCTCAAGGCCGAGCTCGCCCGCCAGCTGCTCGACCACGACGCCGAGCGCGCCCAGGCCGAGGTCGGCGAGCTCGAGCACATCGCGCGGCGGGCGCTCGACGAGGTCCGCGAGGCGGTGTCGGGCTACCGCGCGCGAACGCTCGACGGCGAGCTCGATCGCGCCCAGGGCGCGCTGGAGGCCGCCGGGATCGAGGTGCGGACCAGCGTCGTCGTCGCCGCCCTGCCCCCTGCGATCGACGACCTGCTCGCCTGGGTCGTGCGCGAGGCGGTCGCCTACATCGTCCGCCACAGCCAGGCGCAGCGCGCCGAGATCTCGCTCACCGCGGCCGGTGGCGTCGTCCACCTCGAGGTGTCCAACGACGGCGCCGCGCCGGGCGCCGGCGACCCCACGTCCGGCGAGCCCGGTGGCGGCGGCCTGTCCGGCATGCGCGAGCGCGTCGCCGCGGCCGGCGGCCGGTTGACCGCGGCGATCCGCGACGGCGGCATGTTCGGGATCACCGCCGTCGTGCCGCTCGACGCGCCCGCACGGCGCCGCGATCGCGACGCCGCGCGCTGATCCGGATCGTGCGGGCGATCAGCGCGGTTGCGACGCGGCGCGCTCGCCGGTGCCCGTGACGGTGACGGTCCCGGTGAAGCCGAACACGCGGGTCACGTAGGCGTTGCGGAACGTGCCGCGCGGGTCGAAGCGCTCGCAGACCGCGCGGAACGTGGGCAGCCGCCGGTAATATTCCTCGATCTCGGCGTACCCGAGCGGGAAGTACTTGCCCCAGTGCGGGCAGGCGCCGTGCAGCCGGTTGAGCGCGCGCGCGACGAAGTCGGCCAGCGCGTAGAACGCGGTGCGCGGCTCGTGGTAGCAGAACAGGCTGATCGTGTAGAACGGCTCGCTCGCACCGGCGGTCATCGAGACCAGCGTATCGTCGGGCAGCACCCGGCGGATGAAGATCGGATAGTGGTGCGTGTACGAGCCGGCGCGGCGGCGCAGCTCGTCGAGCAGGCCGATCCCACCGAGCGCGGCCTCGACCGCGGGGTCGGGCCCGGCGTCGCTGCCATCGAACACCGCGATCGCGTGGCGCACGACCGCCAGTGCGCCGGCCAGCCGGCTGGCGGGCACGAACAGCTCCATCTCGAGGTGCTTGAACAGCTCGTGGTGCAAGGTCAGCACGAGCTCGCTGCGGTCGATCACCGTGCGGTCCCGCCACGCCAGGTGGATGAACACCGAGCGGAAGAACCCGCGGATCCAGCTCGGCCGGCCGATCGTGACCAGCGCCTTGATCACGAGGTGGAGCAGCAGGTCGATGCCGAGCAACGCGTACGCGCGGTGGAGCAGGCGCCACCAGCTCGGCCGTGCCGTCCGCTCGCTGCCGGCCTCCCGGCGCTGGAACACGACGAACGCCCACAGGTACGGCACCAGCACGAACTGCTGCAGCGGGTTGCTCGCCTCGCTGGCCAGCACCTCGTCGAGCGTGTCGCGCCGGACCAGGGTCTCGGCGACGAGGTAGGCCGGCACGCAGCGCAGCCGCAGCGCCAGGATCACGCCCATCGCACCGAGCGCACAGCGCGCTGCGAGCAGCTCGTCGCCGCTGTCGATCTCGAAGATCCGCGCCTTGCCGGTCCCGGGATCGTAGGCCGCGACGCGCAGCGCGGTGATGTAGTGCGAGAAGCTGCTGCGCCCCGAGCCGTGCGTCGCGGTCGACACCACCCCGGCCATGCGCTGCACCGTGACCGCGCCGAGCGTCGGCAGCGTCGCGCCGGCGGCCCGCAGCTGCGCCAGCGCATCGCCGAGCACGCACCCGGCGCCGATCGTCGCCCAGATCTCGTCGCCGCGGGTCTCGACCGCGACCTGATCGAACAGCTGGAGATCGAGGATCGCGTCGTCGCTCACGGTGTCGTCGCTCCACGAGTGCAGCGAGCCGACGACGCGGATCGTCCCGCCGGCGTGGCGATCGAGCACCTCCAGCACCTCGGCCTCGCTGCTGGGCGTGTAGCGGTGGCGCGGCGCGAACGCCACGTTGCCGCCGAAGTTCACCAGCGGCGTGGCACCCAGGTCGCGCGGTTCGACCATGCGCCATGGTACACACAACCATGGCCGCAGATCAGGTCCTCGTCGACATCGCAGACGATCTCGCCACCGTCACCCTCAACCGCCCCGAGCGCCGCAACTCGCTGTCCGAGTCGATGCTGCTCGACCTCGGCGCGGCCGTGCAGCGCGCCGTCGAGCCGCCGGGCGTGCGCGCCGTCATCCTCGCCGCCGCCGGCCCGGTGTTCTCCGCCGGCCACGACTTCGGCGACATGATCGAGCGCGATCTCGACGGCATGCGCCGCCTGCTGTCGGTGTGCACCGAGCTGATGCTCGGCCTCGCGCGGCTGCCCGTGCCCGTCGTCGCGTGCGTCCAGGGCATCGCCACGGCCGCCGGCTGTCAGCTCGTCGCGAGCTGCGACCTCGCGGTGGCGGTCGAGGAAGCCACGTTCTCCACCCCCGGCGGCCGCGGCGGCTGGTTCTGCCACACCCCCATGGTCGCGGTCGCCCGCGCGATCGGCGCCCGCCGCGCCCTCGAGCTCGGCATGACCGGCGACTCGATCGACGCGCGCACGGCGCTCGCCTGGGGCCTGGTCAACCGCGTCGTCCCGCGCGCCGACCTGGTCGCCGAGACCCACAAGCTCGCGCGCGCCGCCAGCCGCGGCAGCCTGGCCTCCAAGGCGCTCGGCAAGCGGACGTTCTATCGCCAGGTCGGGCTCGACGTCGAGGCCGCCTACGCCGAGGCGATCGAGGTCATGGCGCACAGCGCGCTGACTCCCGAGGGCCGCGAGGCGATGCGCGCCTTCGTCGAGAAGCGCCCCGCGGTCTATTCACCGACCCGGCCTCCGACCCGGTAGCGTCGCCGCCGTGCTCCGCCGCGCCGCCGATCGCGTCGATCTCCATTGAGGACCGCCTGCGCCGCCGGTTGCGCCGCCGCGATCTCGTGTCCGGGTTTGGGCGGATTTCGACACGCGTCCGAAATCCGGCCAGAACCCCGACAGGCACGCTTGTCGCTTGTCCGGGTTTCGTCCGGATTTCGGACGAGTCGGGGCTTTGCCTCCAAATCCACTCTCCAGGCCCAATTTAGAGGCAGCTCGCCGAATTTAGAGGCAGCGAGTTCAGTGGAGCGGATTGCGGCGGGATCGGCACCGGGCGTCGGGATCTCTCCCGCCGCGTTCAGCGGCGCCCGCTCACTTCTTCTTCGTACACGAGCAGTCAGTGCCGAGGGCATCCAGTCCGGCGCCAAGGTCTCCCAGGAAACCGCTGGCCGGCAGATCCAGGCCGGTCAGGATGCGCGAGATCGCCACCTCGGTCATCATCATCGCGCCAGCCAGCTCTGCCCGACATGGCCCGCACCGGGCCTCGACGCGGACGCGCATAGACAGTATCTCGTTGCTGACGAAGGGTGGGGGTGTTAGCGCCTTTGGCTTCGGACTAGGAGCCGGCGGCGTGGCTGGCGTGAGCGACTTCAGCGTTTTCTCGATCAGCGTGATCGCCCACCCCTCAAGGTCGACGGAATCCTTGGCGCATTTCAGGATGGACCGGAACCGCACTTCTGCGAGCGCCTGGAGGTAGCGGGCCTTCCCTATCTTGGCCCGATCGCCAAACCCCGCCCGATTGATCGGAAACCCGTTGTCGAACTGGACGAACGTAGGCTTCGTAAAGCACGCTTCTTGGCCCGGATCGATTCGATAGCACTGCCACTTAGGGCAGCCGCACGGTGCTGCGCCCATGCCTGGGTAGTGACGATCCTGTGAGGTAGTGAATACGCCGACACTTCGGTCGCCATTCGATAGGCAATCGATTAGAAGTACGATGAATTTTTCTTGCTCTCCTCGACTCTGCCCGAAGTCGACGAGTACCCACCACACGCTGCCGGCGCGATACGGGTCCGTCACTTGAAGAGGATGGCAACTGCGCGCCCCTCTCGCTCGATTTCGTCGGCGCGTTCTTTGGTGACCGAGTCCGGACGATCATCGAGGATGAGGTCGTAGGGGATCAACTCCTGGTGCCGGCCCTCCACCTCGTAGATCTGATGCCATGGGAGGCCTCTCTCATGAGAGGCGAGCTTCATCTGAGCGCCCGTGGCGGTTCGGTGGATCTCGACCAGCCGCTCCATCTCTTTCAGCTCTCGCTTCGTGAAGAGGCCCTCGTCGAAATCTATCCGAGGCAGGATCGTTAGGCGGCAGTCACCGTCTGGATCATCGGCGGGTGCGGTGTGGATGACGAGGGCCTTCTTCATGTCCGCGCGCGGCGCACTGAGTTCCTCGAAGAGATCGCGGGGTACCGGACCCATCGGCCACGCAAAGTATTGCAGGCCCGTCGTTGACTTCCCCGTCTGCCGGTAAATCTCGAAGTCGAGAAAGCAGAGCAGCTTGCAGAGCTTGACCTTGTGGCATGCCTTCGTGTTCTCGACGAAGAACACGATCGCGTGGAAGAGTTTCTCGCGCTTGCCGATCTCCATTTCAACCCCCGCGCCTCCACAAGACAGCCAGCACGCACGCGCGCTGGCTCAAAAGGTCGACTCGCTTGGCGTCCATGCTTGAGGACCCACGGCGTGGATCTGCCTGAGCAATGGTAGCGTATATACGTCGTACGTCCAACCGAAATCGATAGGAAAATCATGGATCTATGGAATCCGGAGCGTTTCCAAGTACCTGAACCAGCGTGAGGGATCACGTATGGATCACATCGGGATCACCCGGGGCGGAATTCACGGACCGACTGTGCTGGCACCCCCCTCGCACCGCCAGTGCTCGCTCGGCTCCTTGCCGCAGTGCTGGCACGTGCCGTCCGGCACCGCCCGCCCGGCGATCACGTCGTAGACGGACGCGTCGAGCACCTTGGCCGCGCGGAACGCGATCACCACGCTGACCTCGCAGCGCCCGGCCATCAGGTCGACCAGCACGCTGTGCGCGACCGGCAGCGAGCGCTCGACGTTGCGCCAGTTCCCGAACCGCGCGCGCAGCGCTCGCAGGCACACGCGCACGTGCTCTTGCTGCTCGAGGGACAGATCGCGATGCGACATCAGTGCACCTCCAGGCGCGCCCAGAACACGGGATCGATCCGCAGCTCGTGGATCGCGTGGACGACGCACGCGAGGTTGTGGCAGAGGCACTTGAGGAGCACCTCGTTGATCTGCGCCGAGAACGTCTTGGCGCGGACGGACGCGCCGAACTTGCGCTTGACCATCGAGAACGTGCTCTCGACGTTGCTGCGCTTGTGGTAGTGCGCGAGGAACTGGTCGTTCTGCGCCTCGAACATGTGCCACAACCGGCGCCACGCATCCGTGCGGCCGGTACCCTTGCTGTTCGACTTGAACGGGATGTAGGGCACCGCGTGCGCGGCCTCGATCGCGACGAGGTTGTCGTTGCTGGTACGCCTTGTCCGCCGACAGCTCGCGGACATCGAACCCGCGCTCCACCGACGAGTCAAGGAGCGGCTTGAGCATCACCGGGTCACCGACGTTGCTCTCGGTGGCCTCGACGGACGCGATCACGTTCGTGAGCGTGCCGACCTGCGCGTGCAGCTTGATCCAGCGCTGGCACTTCTTCTCACCGCCGTACTTTTCGTCGAACCAGCGCGCGTAGGTGCTCGTGGCAAACCCGGTGGAGTCGGTCGCGAACGTGGTCTCGACCGCGCGCAGCGGCGCCGCGCTCTCGTGGACGAGCGTCTTGAGGAGCGGCGCCAGCTCGGCGCGCTCGGCGTACTTGAACAGCGTGTTGTACGCGGGCGCCTTGCCGAGCAGACCATCCTCGGCGCACGCGCGGATGTCGCACGTGGAGCGGCGCCCGGACATCAGGCCGTAGGTCTTCATCGTCGCCGCGTAGACGATGTCGGCGAGGAGCGCGGGCGGGCGACCGGCGCCCGGCTTGCGCGGTGGCTGCACGATGCCGTCGCAGAGGCCCTTGAGCAAGAGCTCCACGCGATCGCGCTCCTCGGTCTGCGCCGCGTTGTAGGCGGGCCAGTCCTGGCGGTACGTGATGCGCTTCTCGGTCACCACGGTGGTGCCGTCGGGAAGCTCGACCTCGGCGCGGAGGAGGATGACGGCCCAGATGTGCTTGCAGCGGATGCCCCGATCCTCGTGGTCCGGACAGGTGCAGGCGTGCTGCTCGACGTCCACCACGTAGCCACCGCTGGGGTTGGTCTGCGACGGGACCGGCCACCGCGAGCCGGACACGTGCTTGATCTTGGCGCGCTTGGCGGTGACGAGAGCGAGGCCGCGTGCCTGGCGAGCGTCGAGGGGCGATGCAGCGTCCATACTGCTAATGTATCCACGAAATGTGTACGAGTCAAGCGGCTTGACATGTCTTGCTTTCGTGGATACAAACGCGGTACATGGCTGCGAAACGACGCAAGAAAGTGACCAAGGACAAGTCCATCCAGGTGCGGGTTACCGACGCGCAGAAGGAGATCCTCGCCAAAGCCGCGGAACGAGCAGGGGTTGGCCTGTCAACGTGGCTCCTGCTGGTCGGCCTCCGAGAGGCAAGCAAGACGGAGTAACCCCGAGGCCGCATGGGCGACCTCGAAGCACGACCGGCAGGCGACAGCTACGCGCTAGCGGCGTCGCCTGCGGACCCATGCCATCGTCGATCTCGAACCTGTAGCCATCACCGAACGTGTCTCGTTGCCGTGTCGTGTCGTCATCTGCGCGAAACCTGAATTCCGCTATGACTGTTGCTCACGGAATGACTCGCCGACAACTGGCCGAGCGTTGGGGCACCGTCACCGGTGAAGCGATCACACGTGGCTGCGCTAGCCTCAACGTCGGAGTGGGCGCGGCGCGTGCTGTTAGACGTCGCGCAACGTGGTACCGTCGAGCGCTAAAGCTGGACACGGCACAGATCATGCCGGACGCAGGAGCCCGGCGGATGGCCGCATTCGCCGCTCCGGTACAGCCCGCGCGCCAGGGCTTCGCCGATCATGCGGCGGATCTTGGGACATGGTCGACTGGCCTTATTTAAATGATTTCAGATGGTTACGATTCGTTGGACCTGCTAAGCAAGAACTAAATCTTTACATTTTAGTAGATGGCTCCAAAAGTCTGCTACTAATCACGAAGAATTTAGCAGGAGCGTACATGGTGAGGTTCTCTCATATGCCGGATCCTAAGTGGATGCCGGAGCCTAGCGTCATTCGGACGCTCTTCCAGCATCCTGAATGCGTGCGTCCTGAGCAAGGCGGGCGCTATCTACATTGGGAGGAGCTGCGGCACCGCCCTGCGCCAGAGGGCATCACTCGCGAAGCATGGTGGTGGGCGATACGGCTAGCACGGAATCAACTAGCTCGACCGCTGCAGCTATACGACCAGAGCGGTAGACGATTTGCGTTCTCTATGACGGATACTGCGCAGCGGCTCGTGCACGAAATCGACCGCGATGCCAGCGGCCATATCGCGCTTCCTGAAGATATTACTAACCTAGAGACGAGAGACCGCTATATAGTCAATTCGCTGATCGAAGAAGCATTTCGATCGAGCCAACTCGAAGGTGCGTCCACTACCCGCGCGGTGGCAAAGGAGATGATCCGCACTAACCGAGAGCCTCGCACCAAGAGCGAGCGGATGATCCGCAACAACTTTTTGGCGATGGAGTGGGTCCGCGAGAACAAAGATAAGCCACTGAGCGCGGAAGCCGTGTTTGAGCTGCATAATGTCGTTACGCGTGACACACTCGATGTGGACGACGCCGCCGGTCGATTCCGTAAGTCAGACGAGCCTATTCACGTTGTCGATAACACCAACGGCGAGGTGCTCCATGTACCTCCGCCCTCCGATCAGTTAGTCGATCGTATGGATAAGATGTGCACGTTCGCCAACGGTACATCCAACGATGATCCGTTTATACATCCGGTAGTACGCGCGATTATGCTTCATTTCTGGCTCGCCTACGACCATCCGTTTGTCGATGGCAACGGGCGCACGGCACGCGCTCTCTTCTACTGGTCGATGCTGCATCATAACTATTGGTTGATGGAGTTTATATCGATCTCACGGGTGATTGACAAGGCGCGCAGGCAATACGAGCAGGCGTTTATATTTTCTGAGTCAGACAACAATGATTCTACATATTTCTTGTTGCATCAGCTGAATGTGTTGCGCACATCGATAGATGATTTACATATCTATTTGAAGCGGAAGGCGCAAGAGGTACGCGATCTCGAATACAGACTCCGTGGCCGTGATGATCTGAACAATCGCCAGATCGTCCTTCTGAATGAGGCACTGCGACATCCCGACGCACGGATCACTATCGATGGCCATCAGGCGCTATCCCGCGTGGTCTATCAGACGGCTCGTACGGACTTGCTTGGGCTCGTGTCGCTCGGACACTTTGAACAATTCAAGATCGGGAAAAAGCTCTACTTCGCCCCGGTGCGCGACCTTGCCCGAAAGCTTAAAATGCTGAAATAGTCGGGCTGCGGAGCAGCCACCCGCTACCCCGCTCCTCCCGCAGTGTGGGCGCGCGCTCCTGGCTGCCGCTGGCGAGCTTCCCGACCCGCTGCCACCGCCGATCGAGGAGCTGGCGCTGAGCTACTTCGAGCGGTTCCCGCCCGAGGTCAAGGCGTAGCAGTCAGGGCGCAGTTCACGTCGTTTCATTCGGGTGCAGATCGGCCCATGTCACGCTGCCTTGAGCAGACTGGGTAGCTCTGCAGGCTGTGAAGATTGCAAGCGAAGTCGCGTGCCGTCGCGTTGCGCTTCGGCTTGCATGCGATCGTGAACGAACGCCACGAAGTGCTCCC
>JBGQCL010000047.1:0-41515 GCA_041495365.1 Kofleriaceae bacterium
AAGAAGGCTGGCCGGAGATCCGCGGCGTGGTCCACGCCGCCGCGATCTCCAGCGTGCGCGCGGCCACCTCGATCGACGCGGCGGCGCTCGACGCCGATCTCCGCCCGAAGGTCGCCGCGGCGCGAGCGCTCGATCGCTGGTTTCGGGATCGTCCGCTCGATTTCTTCGTCGCATTCTCCTCGCTGTCCGCCGTGCTCCCGTCGCCGCTGCTGTCGAGCTACGCCGCGGCGAACGCGTTCCTCGACGCGGTGATGCTCGATCGGCGCGCGCGAGGCCTGCCCGCCACGACGATCGACTGGGGCATGTGGTCGGAGGTCGGGCTATCGGCCCGTCACGAGCTGGCGGAGGCGCGCGACCGGGGCTGGTCCTCGGGCAGCCTCGCGCCGCGGCAGGGTCTGGAAGCGTTCGCCGATGTGCTCGCCGCGGGCGACGCGCACGCGATCATCGCGAGGATGGACTGGCGCAGGTACGCAGCATCCTATCCGTCGGTGGCGGCGCGACCGATGCTGGCCGAGCTCGTCGCCGAACAGCCGACCCGCGACGCGCTGCCGGCCCGGGATGATCGCGAAGATCTCGACACGCTGCCGCCGGAGGCACTGGCGCCTCGCGTGCGCGAGATCGTCGCCTCGCTTGCCGCGAAGGTGCTTCGCCTGGGCGACGCCCGCATCGACGAGGCGACGGCGCTGAACTCGCTCGGCCTCGATTCGCTGATGGCCGCCGAGCTCCGCAACGCCGTGACCTCGCGGCTCGGTGTGACGCTCCCGATGGCCGCCTTCCTCCGGCGGCCCACGCTGCGAGAGCTGGTCTCGAAGATCGTCTCGGCGCGAACGGCCGGGGCCGAGCCTCGCGCCCGGGGCTCGTCGCTCGTCGCCGTGCCGCGCGATCGCGATCTGCCGCTGTCTCCCGCGCAGGCCGGGCTCGCCTACCTGGACGAGCTCACGCCGGCCCGCACCGTCTACTTCATGACCGTCGCGTACCGCATCGACGGCGCGCTCGATCTCGGCGCGCTCGACGCGGCGCTCACCGCGCTCGTCGCGAGGCACGAGGCGCTGCGCACGACGTTCCCGACCGTCGACGGCGCGCGCGTGCAGCGGGTGGCGCCGCCCTCGGCCCCCGCGGTGACCCACGTGGATCTGACCGGACTGCCGCTGGCCGAACGCGCGCAGGCGCTCCGGGCGTGGTTGGCGCGGGAGGCGCGCACTCCCGCCGATCTCGCGTGCGGGCCGCTGTTCCGCGCGGGCGTGGTCCGGGTCTCCGAGCACGAGCACATGCTCAGCTTCGGCCTGCACCACATCGTCGCCGACGGCTGGTCGATGCGGGTGATGGCGGAGGACCTCGCCGCGCTCTACGACGCTGCGAGGACGGAACACCCCGCGCGGCTTCCGCCACTGGAGGCACAGCTCGCCGACTGGGTGCGCTGGCAGGGCCGCCTGCTCGACGGCGGCGAACGCGAGGCGATGATCGCGTTCTGGCAGGGCAGCCTCGCCGGGGTCCCCCACGTGCTCGCGCTCTCGACCGATCGGACGCGACCGGCCGTGCCGACCTACGCCGGCGACACGGTGCCGATGATCATCGGTCCGGATCTGGGCCGGCGCCTCATCGAGCTCGCGCGCGCGGAGGGAGCGACGACGTTCATGGCGCTGTTCGCCGCGGTCGCGGTCGTCCTCGGCCGCCACGCGTCGCAGGACGATTTCGCGATCGGCTCCCCGGTGGCGAACCGCGGTGCGCGCGAGCTGGAGCGCTCGGTCGGGTTCTTCAACAACATGCTGCCGCTGCGCGCCGATCTGCGCGGTGACCCGACGTTCCGCGAGCTGCTCGCCAGGACGCGCGATCACGCGCTCGGTGCGTACGAGCACCCGTCGCTCCCGCTCGCAGAGATCATCCAGGCGCTGCACGTCGCCCGAGATCCTGCGTTCGCGCCGCTGTTCCAGATCGAGCTCGCGCTGCATCCGCCCATGCCGCCGCTCGCGCTCGCGGCAACGACCGGAGACATCCCGGAGGTCCTCGAGGACGGCACCGCGCGGTTCGATCTCTACTTCGATCTCGTCGATCGCGGCGACGGCAGCATCTCCGGCGGGGTGGAATACGCGACGGATCTGTTCGATCGATCGACGATCGATCGGCTCACGTCGGAGGTCGCGACGCTGATCTCCGCCGCCACCCAGGCTCCGGACACGGTGATCTCGGCGCTCCCGATGCTCGACGCCGAGCAGCGAGCGCGTGTGCTCGCGATGGCGCCAGGCACCGGCGCCGACTACCCGGACGACCGGCTGGTCGACGCCGCGATCGAGGCGCAGGCCGCACGCTGTCCGGACGCGACGGCGGTGGTGTTCGACGCGCAGCGGGTCACGTACGCGGATCTCGACGCGCGCGCGAACCGCCTTGCGCATCGTCTGATCGCGCTCGGGGTCGGCCCCGAGCAGCGAGTCGCGCTGCTGCTCGAGCGCTCGGTGGAGATGGTGGTCGCGATCCTCGCGGTGCTGCGCGCCGGCGGTGCGTACGTCCCGCTCGACGCCGAGTACCCCGTGGCGCGGCTCGCGTTCATGGTCGGCAACGCCGCTCCCCGCGTGCTGCTCACCCAGGCCGCGCTGCTCGACGTGGCGCGGGCCGCGGCGCGAACGACCGACATCCTCGCCGTCGACGCCCACGCGGCGTCATGGGCGGCGGAGCCGTCGTCGTCACCCTGTCGAGCCAGGCGCTCGCCGTCGGACCTCGCCTACGTCATCTACACGTCCGGCTCGACCGGGGAGCCCAAGGGCGCGATGAACACGCACCATGCGCTCGCCAACCGTCTGCTCTGGATGCAGGATGCCTACGGGCTATCCGCCGCGGACCGCGTGTTCCAGAAGACGCCGTACACGTTCGACGTGTCGGTGTGGGAGTTCTTGTGGCCGCTGATGGTCGGTGCCACGCTGGTGGTGGCGCGGCCCGGCGGCCATCGCGATCCGGCGTACCTCCGCGACGTCATCGTGCGCGAAGCCGTGACGACGATCCACTTCGTCCCCTCGATGCTGCAGGCCTTCGTGCGCGAGCACGACATCGAGCGCTGCACCTCGCTCGCGCGCGTCATCTGCAGCGGAGAGGCCCTCCCGTACGAGCTCACCGAGGCGTTCCACGGCCGTCTCGCGGCGGAGCTGACCAACCTCTATGGCCCCACCGAGACCGCGATCGACGTGACGTTCTGGCGCTGCCCGAGGGGACCGGTCGGCGGACGCCGGATCGTCCCGATCGGCAAGCCCATCGCCGGCACGCGCATCCACGTGCTCGATCGCCATGGCGAGCCGGTCCCCATCGGTGTTCCGGGCGAGCTCTACATCGCCGGCCGCAACGTCGGCCGCGGGTACCTCGGTCGCGCCGACCTCACCGCCGAGCGCTTCGTGCCGGATCCGTTCTCCGAGGCGCCCGGCGCGCGCATGTACCGCACCGGTGACCGGTGCCGCCTGCTTCCGAGCGGTGACATCGAATACCTCGGGCGAGTCGATCACCAGGTCAAGCTCCGCGGCCTGCGCATCGAGCTCGGTGAGATCGAGGACGCGCTCGATCGACACCCGGCGGTGCAGCAGAGCGTCGTCGTCCTGGCATCGCCCCACGACGAACGCCGGCGGCGTCTCGTCGCCTGCTGGGTGGCCAGGCCGTCCGCCAGGGCCGACGCAGCCGCGCTGCGCACGTCGCTCCGCGACCGCCTCCCCGAGTACATGATCCCGGCCGAGTTCCTCGAGCTCCCGGCGATGCCCGTGCTCCCGAGCGGCAAGGTGAACCGCGCCGCGCTCCCGACGCCCGACGCCGCGGGGCCGGGAGCCTCGCTCCGCGCCGACGATGCGCCTCGCACCGAGCTCGAGGAGACCGTGGCCGCTGCGTTCGCGCGGGTGCTCGGCATCGCCCGCGTGGGCGTCGACGACGACTTCTTCCAGCTGGGAGGTCACTCCCTGCTCGCCACCCGTCTCGTGTTCGAGCTCCGGCGCGTGCTCGCGCGCGACGTCCCGCTCGGCGCGATCACGCGGGCCCCGACCGTCGGGGGTCTGGCCGCGTTCCTCGGCGGCGCCCCGCTGAAGAATATCGACGCCACGATCCTCGCCGACGCGATCCCGCCATCCCTCGACATCGAGCCGATCCAGGAGCCGCTGTCGCCGATGTGCGCCGCGCTCGTCACCGGCGCGACCGGCTTCGTCGGCGCCTTCCTGGTCAACGAGCTGCTGCATCGCACCAGCGCGGTGCTTCACTGTCTCGTGCGCGCGTCGAGCGTGTCCGAGGGCAAGCGCAGGCTCCTCGAAGCCCAGGTGCGTCACGGGCTGTCCCACGGTTCGGCCGCGTCGCGGATCGTCGCGGTGCCGGGAGATCTCGAGCAGCCTCGGCTCGGGCTCGACCACGCCGGCTACGAGTCGCTCGCGACCGCGGTCGACACCATCTTCCACTCCGGGGCGGCCGTGAACTTCATCCGACCGTACCCGAGCTTGCGCCCCGCCAACATCCTCGGCACGCGAGAGATCCTCGCGCTCGCCGCGCACCGGCGGACCAAGCGTCTCCACCATCTGTCGACGATCGCCGTTCTCGCCGGCGCGCCGTTGCGCGAGACGCCCGTGCTGTTCGAGGCGCCGCTCGACCCGCGACCCGACGGGCTCCCGAACAGCTACGCGCAGAGCAAGTGGGCCGCCGAGCGGATGGCGCAGGAGGCCGCACGCCGGGGGCTCCCGGTCACGATCTATCGCCTCGGTCAGGTCGTGGGCCACAGCGTGTCCGGCGTCGCGCAGACCGGAGACTTCGTCGCGCACTTCCTCGAAGGCTGCGTGCAGACCGGCCGCACGTTCCGCTCCGATGCCGAGATCGACCTCGTTCCAGTCGACTACGTCGCGCAGGCCATCGTCGCCATCGCCTCGCGCCGAGCCGGAGAGACCGGCGACGTGTATCACATCGTCAACCCACATCCGGCGCGCTGGTCCGCGGTCGTGGAGATCCTCCGCGAGCTCGGCTACCCCCTGATCGAGCTGTCGTTCGCGGACTTCCACGGGGCGCTCGTTGCCGAGTCGCGCGCCGGTCGGGACAACGCGCTCGCGCCCTACCTCGCGATGATGGAAGAGGTCCGCGGCGCGATGGTGAGGGTCCCGCGGTTCGATTGCGCGCGGACCGGCGCAGCGCTCGAGGGCAGCGGCCTCGCATGCCGCCCGATCGACGCCGACCTCGTGCGCACGCTCGTCGCGTTCTACCTGGACAAGGGTGTGCTGCCGGCGAGCGCCGCGTCGCTGCGCCAGTTCGTCACCTGATCCCCGTGACCCGGCTCGCTCGGTGGATCGAGCTCAGAGCTGGCGCGCGCGAGACTCCGCACCGTCCTGGAGAAATTGCTCGAGGCGCGCGCGCTCGCGTATCGTGAGGATCTCTCCGAGCCAGGCCGTGAGCGCCACCGGCGAGAGAAAGGCCCTTCGGTTCTTGAACCCGGCCTGGCGGATGATTCGCTCGATCTGCATGCTGAACACGGCGCCTTCGCCGACGAGCACGGCGTTGCGTTCGACGAGCGGGCTCTCCTGCCGGATGATCTCGATCCAGCGTGCTGCGACCGGCTGGGAGAACACGGTCGCGCCGACGAGGTCGGTGCAGGTCACGATCTGGCCCTTGATCGGCTTGCATACCTTCGCGACCGTGGCGTGGAACTGCGATAGTTCTTCCTCCGTCACCGGGGGTTCGACTCGCAGCTCGACGAGCCGTCCCACTCGGTTTTCGATGGTGTACATGCTGTATCCCTTGTCTCTGTGGGGTACTTCTCCCCCATCCTAACAGAGCTCGCAGACGCGGAGCCTTGCGTCGCCTCGATTCAGGATCGGAGGCGCTGGTGACGCCACGCTCCCGGCGATCTATCCGACATGTAGGTCACTCAGATACGGAATGATGGAATGGTTACAGATCCAGCCTGGGCTGAAATTGATAATCATGGCTCACTGGTAATTTTACAATCATCTGGGAGAACTTTTGGTAATGACGCTCATCACCCACCAGTCCAGACTGCTCGACCGCGACAAGGCCCTGAAGTAGCCGAGACCGCATCGCGGTCACCGTGCGCCACGGCGCAGGGTCTTGTCCAGCAGCTCGGCGCACCGGGCCAGCGAGGGGTGCAGCCGGCCGTGCTGTCCGGTCACGGCGTGATACCCGACGCCGCGCGCCGCTTGCGCGTTGATGGCGGATCGTGCCGCGGCCCAGCCCGGCCCGGGTCCCCGGCAGCTGCGGGATCCCTGGCGGCCTCGGCGGCCATCCGGACATGGTCTCGCCGGTCTCCGCCCGGTCGCTGGGAGCTGCAGTTCTTGGTGTTCCTGCACGAGCGCGCCGCGCACGGCCGGTTCAACGCGATCCTGCGCGAGCACCGGCCGCGCCTGCGCGCCGCGGTCGTGCATGGTTTCCATTCTTCGCGATCGGGGACGCAGGACCGGTACACGCCGGGACACCGGGACAATGCGATGACGCACCCGCAAATTCGGGGTTCCACCGATCGATTCTCCGCGCCGGCGGTAGGCCGCGGCCGGCCTGGCCCTGTATCACCGGATGCATGAGGGTGCCTGTACTCGCCTTGCTCGGGCTCGCGGCCTGCGCCGCGCCGCCCCCCCGAGTGGCCAAGCCGGAGCCGCCGGCGCTCGACATCGCCGACTCCTGGGTCGACCCGACCGCGGACACACCGCCGCGCGGCAAGCGGCCGACCCGCGACCGCGCCGCCGCGCTGCACGACCCGAGCGCGCAGGTGATCGCGATCCGCCACGCGACGATCATGACGGCGACCGGCAAGATCGTCGAGGGCGGCACGATCGTGCTGTCCGGCGGCGCGATCGCCGCGCTCGGCAGCGATGCCAGCGTCGCGGTCCCCGCCGGGGCGCGCGTGATCGATGGCACCGGCAAGTTCGTGACCCCGGGCCTGATCGACGCGCACTCCCACCTCGGCGTGTACGCGGTGCCGTTCGCGCACGCCAACGACGACGGCAACGAGGCGACCGCGCCGGTCACCGCGCAGGTCCGCGCACAGTACGGGTACTCTCCGCAGGACCCGGCGATCGCGCGCGCGATCGCCGGTGGCGTGACCGCGGCGCTGATCCTGCCCGGCTCGGCCAACCTGATCGGCGGCGAGGGCTTCACCGTCGTGATGCGGCCGGGGCGGACCAGCGACGAGGTCGCGTTTCCCGGCGCGCCGCGCACGATCAAGATGGCGTGCGGCGAGAACCCCAAGCGGGTGTACGGCGGCAAGGCCGGACCGAGCACGCGGATGGGCGAGTACGCCGCGTTCCGCGCCGCGTTCAACGAGGCGCGCGGCTACCTCGCCAAGCAGGCCGCGTACGAGCGGAGCCGCGCGCTGTGGCTCAAGAAGAAGACACGCGCCGCGGAGCTCGACGCCAGGCAGACCGATGCCAAGCTCAAGGTCAAGGTCGAGCCCGCGCCCGAGGTGCCGCCGGTCGACCTCCGGCTCGAGACCCTGGCCGGCGTGCTGCACGGCGACGTGCTGGTCCAGATCCACTGCTACAAGGCGAGCGACATGGCGGAGATGGTCGCGGTCGCCGACGAGTCCGGGTTCAAGATCCGATCGTTCCACCACGCGCTCGAGGCCTACAAGATCCGCGACCTGCTCGCGGCGCGCGGGATCGCGATCAACACCTGGTCCGACTGGTGGGGGTTCAAGCTCGAGGCGTTCGACGGCATCCCGGAGAACACCGCGCTGGTCACCCAGCAGGGCGGCCGCGCGACCATCCACTCGGACTCCGCGATCGGCATCCAGCGGCTCAACCAGGATGCCGCCAAGGCGATGGCGGCCGGGCGCGCCGCGGGCATCGCGATCAGCGACGACCAGGCGCTGCGCTGGGTCACCGCCAACCCGGCCTGGGTGCTCGGCATCGACGACATCACCGGGACGCTCGAGCCCGGCAAGCGCGCCGACGTCGCGGTGTGGAGCGGCTCGCCGCTCTCGGTGTACAGCCGCGCCGAGCTGGTGATCGCCGGCGGCGAGGTCACCTATGACCGCAGCCAGGGCGCAACGCCGTCGGACTTCGAGCTCGCCAACTCGGCGACCCAGAGGGTGCCATGACGGGCGCGAGCAAGACGGCGATGACGGCGATGACGACGCTCGCGCTCGCCGCGCTGGTGACCGCCGGGGCGGCGCCCGCCGCCGCCGACACGATCGCGATCACCGGCGCGACGATCTACCAGCGCTCGGATCGCAAGCTCGACAACGCGACGATCGTGATCCGCGACGGCAAGATCGCCGAGGTCGACGCCGGCGTCGCGGTGCCCGCGGGCGCGACCCGGATCGACGGCAAGGGCAAGACCGTCACCGCCGGGCTGATCGAGGCGGCGACCCAGCTCGGCCTCATCGAGGTCGACGCCGAGGAGTCGGGCAACGACGGCCGGTTCGGGAACCAGCCCACCGAGATCCACGCCGCGTACCGCGCGATCGACGGCTACGACGGCCGCTCGGTCGCGATCCCGGTCGCACGCACCGGCGGCGTGACCTCGGCGATCACCGGGCCGATCGGCGGCCTGGTCGCCGGCCAGACCGCGTGGGTGTCGCTCGCCGACGCTGCTGCCCCGCTCGCGCCGATCCGCGCGCCGGCGGCGATGGTGATCGCGCTCGGCCGCAACGCGATGCCGGCCGGCTCGCGCGGCCAGACCGTCGAGCGGCTGCGCGAGCTGTTCGATGACGTCGACGCCTACCGCCGCAACCGGGCCGGCTTCGAGCGCAACGCGTCGCGCCACCTGATCGGCCAGCGGCTGGATCTCGAGGCGCTGATCCCGGTGCTCGACGGCCGCGAGCTCGCCGTGATCCGCGCCACCGCCGAGGTCGACATCCGGGCCGCGCTGGCGATCGCCGCCGAGCGCAAGCTGCGCATCGCGATCGTCGGCGGCGCCGAGGCGTGGCGGGTCGCGCCCGAGCTCGCCGCCGCACGGATGCCGGTGCTGCTCGATCCGACGGAGAACCTGCCCGGCGACCTCGGCGCGCTCGACGTCCGCGACGACAACGCGACGATCCTCGCCAGGGCCGGCGTCGCGGTCGGGATCTCCACGCTCGACCGCCCGTCGGCGGCGCGCACGATCCGCCAGCTCGCCGGCATCGCCGTGGCCCAGGGCCTGCCCTGGCCGAAGGGCCTGGCCGCGATCACCGAGGTCCCGGCGCAGATCTACGGCGGCGCCGCCGAGCGCGGCACGCTGGAGCGCGGCAAGATCGCCGATGTCGTGGTGTGGAGCGGCGATCCGCTGGAGCTGACGTCGCGGGCCGAGGCCGTGATCATCGGCGGCGCCGTCCAGTCGCTCGTCACCCACCAGTCCAGGCTGCTCGACCGCTACAAGACGCTCCCGAAGCCGTGACGCCCGCCCGGCCGGCCGGTCAGCGGCGGCGGCGCAGGATCTGGTCGAGCAGCTCGGCGCACTGGTCCAGCGAGCGGCCCAGCCGGTCGCGCAGCACGCGATCGGCGGTGACGTCGTCGAACAGGCGATCGCGGCGCGCGATCGAGCGCAGCAGCACCGCGGCAGTCTCGGCGTAGGCCACGTGGCGCTCGGGATACGGCAGGTCCGTCGGGCTCGCCGGCGCGGCGCCGGCCGGCGATGCCGGCTGCCCGGTGACGACCTGGTACCCCACGCCGCGCGCCGCCGGCGCGGGGATCGCGGGATGGGTGCCGCGGCCCAGCCCGGCCCGGACTCCCGGCAGCTGCGGGATCCCCGGCGGCCGCGCCGGGAAGCCGGGCATGGTCTCGCTCGCGGCCGCGTTCCACAGGTTGCGCGCCGACGGTGAATCGCCGCCCACCGAGGCGATCGCCGCGCGATCGGTCTCGATCGTCACCGCGGTGACCTCGCTGGACGACATCGTCGCGATGTCCATGTGCTTGCCGATCCAGGCGGGCGGCGGCACCTCGAACATCGGCGCGTCGCCGATCCGCGGATCGCTGTCGCGCAGCACCAGGTGCTCCCGGTCCGTGCCGGGCAGGCCGCGCACCACGACGTACTTCCGCCCGCGCTCCTCGTGAAAGCCGAGGATGTAGACGTTCGACGCGGTGGTCACGCGATACACCGCGCTGGCCACCGCGCTGAATCCGAACATCGTCTTGCTGTGCATCGTCCACTCCCTCGCCGGCCCGTTCCCCGGCTGCCACACATCGTATCGTGCGCGCCTCGCGTTGCCACATGACGCGACGGGTCAGCGATCGTGCATTGCGTCGCGGTGTGTGTTGCATCCGATGTAGTCGTTGCAACTCGGTTGCATCCGGCCCGGCCGGGGTGGGATGAATCCCGGATGATTCCACCGCATTCCGAGGCTCCTCTCGATCCACTGGCGACCGCGAAGCCGCGCCCGATCGTCGAGATCGCGGCACGGCTCGGCCTGACCGCCGACGAGATCGAGCCGTACGGCCGGATCAAGGCCAAGCTGCCGCTCGCGCGGATCGATCTGGCGCGCGCCGCGAGGTCCAAGCTGATCCTGGTATCGGCCGTGACACCGACGCCGGCCGGCGAAGGCAAGACCACGACGTCGATCGGTCTGGCCGATGGGCTGTCGCGGCTGGGCAAGCGCGCGGTCGCCGTCCTGCGCGAGCCGTCGCTCGGGCCGGTGTTCGGCATGAAGGGCGGCGCGACCGGCGGCGGCCGCGCCCGCCTGATCCCGCACGCGGACATCAATCTACACTTCAATGGCGATTTCGCGGCGGTCGAGAAGGCCCATAACCTGCTGGCCGCGGTGGTCGACAACCACCTGCACAGCAAGAAGAGCACGCTGGATCTCGATCCGCTCACGATCCGGTGGAAGCGCGTGATCGACATGAACGACCGCGCGCTGCGCCGGATCGTGATCGGGCTCGGCGGATCGGGCAGCGGCGTGCCGCGCGAGACCGGTTTCGACATCACCGCTGCGTCCGAGGTGATGGCGATCCTGTGCTTCGCGCAGTCGACCGCAGATCTGAAGGAGCGGCTCGGCAGCATCTTCATCGGGTTCAGCCGCGGCCGGCGGCCGGTCTACGCCCGCGATCTCAAGGTCCACGGCGCGATGACCGCGCTGCTGCGCGAGGCGATCCAGCCCAACCTGGTGCAGACCCTCGAGGGCACCCCGGCGATCCTGCACGGCGGGCCGTTCGGCAACATCGCCCAGGGCACCAACTCGGTGATCGCGACGCGCCTGGGCTTGAGCCTGGCGGACTGGGTGGTCACCGAGGCCGGGTTCGGCTTCGACCTCGGCGGCGAGAAGTTCCTCGACCTCAAGTGCCGCGCGTCGGGGCTGTGGCCGGACGCGGTCGTGCTGGTGGCCACGATCCGCGCGCTCAAGTACCAGGGCGGCATCCCGGTCAAGGAGCTGGCGCTGCCCAACGTCGACGCGATCCGCCGCGGCTTCCCCAACCTCGCGCGGCACCTCGACAACGCGCGGTTCTTCGGGCTGCGGCCGGTCGTCGTCATCAACCGGTTCGCAGCCGATCACGACGACGAGCTCGCCCTGGTGCGCGAGCTGTGCGACAAGCACGAGGCGGCCGTGGTCGCGAGCGACCACTTCGCGCACGGCGGTGAGGGCGCGATGGAAGCGGCCGTGGCGGTGGTCGCGGCGGCCGAGAGCGGCGCGCGCACGCCGAAGTTCGCCTATCCGCTCGACGCCCCGGTCGAGGCCAAGATCGAGGCGATCGCGCGCGGCCTGTACGGCGCCGGCGAGGTCGCGCTGGCGGCCAAGGCGAAGACCGATCTGAAGACGATCGCCGAGCTCGGGCTGTCGCAGCTGCCGATCTGCATGGCCAAGACCCAGTACTCGTTCTCCGAGCAGGCCAGCCTGCTCGGCCGGCCCGAGGGCTTCACGCTCACCGTGCGCGAGATCGAGATCGCCGCCGGCGCCGGGTTCCTGATCCCGATCTGCGGCGACATCATGCGGATGCCCGGCCTGCCCGACGCGCCGGCCGCCGAGCACATCGACCTCGACGACAACGGCGAGGTCACCGGCCTGACCTGATCGCCGGGAGTCCGCGCATCATCCCCCTGGATTCCAAGACAAGGAGTATCACCCTGAGCCGATCATCGCGTCATTGGTCATTAATCTGAGGGCTGCTGGAATCGTATGCTCGGCGATTGCCGTTTACGTAGCCCTTTCCAGGGGCTCTGCGTCATACCCTGCGCCTCGCTCAGCCGCGGCCGATGAACGGCATCCTGGTCGCCATGATCGTCATGAACTGGACGTTGGCGTCCAGCGGCAGGTTGGCCATGTGGAGCACCGCGTTGGCCACGTGGGCGACGTCGATCGCCGGCTCCGGCCGCACCGAGCCGTCGGCCTGCGGGACGCCCTTGGCCATCCGCGCCGTCATCTCGGTCAGCGCGTTGCCGATGTCGATCTGACCGCACGCGATGTCGTGCGGCCGGCCATCGAGCGACAGCGACCTGGTGAGCCCGGTGATCGCGTGCTTGGTCGCGGTGTACGGCGCCGAGTTCGGCCGCGGCGCATGCGCCGAGATCGAGCCGTTGTTGATGATGCGCCCACCGCGCGGGTCCTGGTCCTTCATCAGGCGGAACGCCGCCCGCGCGCACAGGAACGCGCCGGTCAGGTTGGTGGCGACGACGTGGCGCCACTCGTCGACGGTGAGCTCGTCGATCGGCACCGGCCGCGCGCCGGTCCCCGCGTTGTTGAACAGCACGTCGAGCCGGCCCAGCGTCTGGCGGACGCCGTCGAACAGCGCGTCGACCGCGGCGGGATCGGTCACGTCGGCCGGGATCACGAGCGCGCGGTCGCCGGCGCCGGACTCCGCCGCGGTGGCCTCGAGCGTGCCCGGGTGGCGCCCCGCGAGCGCGACGCGGTAGCCGTCGCGCAGGAATGCGAGCGCGGTCGCCTTGCCGATGCCGCGCCCCGCGCCGGTGATGATCGCAACCCTGCCGTGAACGGTCATGCGTGCCTCCCGTCGTTTAGGATCTGGTTCGTCCTCGGGCTCCGGCGCCTCAGCGCGGCTTGTGGTCCCCGAACAGTCCGGAATGGCCGGCCGGCGCGGACCGCCAGTACTGCGGCGGCGCGTCGATCGTGGCGCCGAGCTCGGCGGCCCCGTGCCACAGCCAGCGCGGGTCGTAGAGCATCGCGCGGGCGAGCGCGACCAGGTCGGCCTTGCCGCTGGCGACGATGTCCTCGGCCTGCGCCGGCGTGGTGATCAGGCCGACCGCCATCGTCGGCAGCCCGGTCGCGCGCTTGATCGCCTCGGCGAACGGCACCTGGAAGCCGGGGCCGAGCACGATGTTCTGCGCCGGCGAGATGCCGCCCGACGACACGTCGATCCAGCCGGCGCCGCGCCCGGCGAGCTCGCGGGCGAGCGCGATCGTCTGCTCGAGATCCCAGCCGTGATCCATCCAGTCGGTCGCCGAGACCCGGACGCCGACCGGGCGGTCGCCGGGGAACGCCGCGCGGACCGCCTCGAACACCTCGAGCGGGAACCGCATGCGGTGGGCGAGCGAGCCGCCGTACCCGTCGCCGCGCTGGTTGGCGAGCGGTGACAGGAACTCGTGGAGCAGGTAGCCGTGCGCGGCGTGCAGCTCCAGGGCATCGATGCCGAGCCGAGCCGCGCGGCGGGCGGCGTCGGCGAACGCGTCGCGCACGCGGGCGAGCCCGGCGCTGTCGAGCGCGATCGGCGGCTCCTCGCCGGGGCGCTGCGGCAGCGCGGACGGCGCATGGGTCCGCCAGCCGCCCTGCGCGACGGGGATCTGCGCCCCGCCCTGCCATGGCACGTGGGTCGACGCCTTGCGGCCGGCGTGCGCGAGCTGCATCGCCACCGGGATCTTCGAGTGCGCTCGGATCGCGGCGAGCACCGGCTGCAGCGCCGCCTCGGTGGCGTCGTCGTACAGCCCGAGGTCCGCCGGCGAGATCCGGCCATCGGCCTCGACCGCGGTCGCCTCGGTGCACAGCATCCCGGCGCCCGACAGCGCCAGCGACCCCAGGTGGACGACGTGCCACGGGGTGGCCCGCCCATCGACCGAGGAGTACTGGCACATCGGCGAGATGATCACGCGGTTGCGCAGCGTCAGCCCGCGCAGGGACAACGGAGAGAACAGAGCCGACATCGCGCCGGACTATACCCGGTCCGACGCGAACGAGTCGGCGGCGACCGACCGGATCTGGGCGAGCAGCTCGGTGTTCGCCGTGAAGCAGATCGCCAGGTCGAGGACACCGTCGGGGTCGGCGGTGGCGTCGTGCGCCTGGCAGAACCCGGTGTCACTGGTGCCGCCGCACCCGATGTACTGGTTGGAGTCGACGCTGTTGAGCGCGTCGGCCTCGTTGCCCATCGCACCGATCACGTTGCCGCTGTCGTCGAGCTGGATCGAGACCAGCGCGGAGCTGTGCGCGCCGCCGTACACCGCGCCGATCGGAAGGAGCATCATCGCCGCAGGACCGAGTAGCTTGATTCGCTGCATCCAGGACCTCCAGCGTGGCGGGCGATGCAGCGAACGCGCCCGTCGCCGGGCGGGCCACAGCGTCCCGATCGGCGCGACGATCTCCGGGCGCAAGCCGGTCGCCGAGCGTGATCGATCCGCGAAACGCTGCGCAAGCTGGCGTACCCGCGCGGCGGTGGATCCGCGGCGCCGGGCAGGGCGGGCTTCACGCGGCCGGCGCCACGACCGCGTGTGTCGACACCGTATCGTCACCTGCCAGGCTCGCCACAGACCGGATCACGCCGGTCCGGTCGAGCGGCCTCGCGGCGCGCCGCGCAGCCCGGAGCCCGAGCCCGCATCCCGGGAGGAACTTCACACGGTCATGGCAACATTCGCCGCTCCGGACGGCCGGTGATCCGCAATGCGTTGCGCACCAACGCAAACACTGCGCGATCTGGCGACCGCCACTGCGCAGTCGAGTCAGCCAATCTCGGAAAGATCGATTGTGCCTGCCGATGCAGCGGCGTATGGTGAACGCACCGGGGCCCCCGCCGGGGACGCGGAGGCATCGCGACGACGACAACGCGCCTCTTGTCGCGATCATGGCTCGTCGGTACGGGCGCAAGGAGGAGACAGACGATGAATCGGATCATCTTCATTGGCACGGACGGCGGCGGCTGGTACATCGGCAAGGACGGCAAGATCCATCGTATTCCGGGCTGGAATCCGGAGGAGCTCAAGGACGTCGCACACCTGCTCGGGGCGCTGCGCGACGTGTCGCAGATCAAGACTGCCGGCGTCGCGGAGCGGCTGTCGGCAGCGCTGCACGAGACCGTGACCAAGCAGCTCGGCGCCCATATCCAGGCCGGCGACGTGGTGGTGCTCGGCTGAACTCACCCGACGACCTCGCCCGCCACGTCTCGTACTTCCATGAGCTCGATGCATGGACCGAGTACTGGGACGTCTATCATCCGGAGTCGCGCGGGCGGTTCTACTTTGGCGACAGTCACGGTGAGCCCGGCCTGCTCACGCTGCTGCTGCCTCGCGAGACCCGGCCACCGCTGTTCCGGGCATGGACCCAGGCGGCGCTGTACGAGTCGGGCCCGCAGCGGATTCGCGAAGAGCTCGACCGGCCCGAGATCGCCGCGGCGATCATCGAGGTCGACGAGCTGGTCGCCGCGATCTTCGACCGGCACTTCGGGGATCCGCGGCAGCCCGAGGTCCAGGTCGACTACCTGACCGCGATCCACCGGTTCGCGATCGACGATCTGCCGCCGGCACCGGAGCGCGCCGCGCGCATCGCGCCGGACGATCCGCGCAGCGCCACCGCCGGCCGCCACACGCTCGAGGGCGATCTGATGTGGTTCGCGTGGGGCATGACGCTCGAGCTCGCCGAGCTCGTGCGCGGCGACCGCGGTCACGACCGGCGCGCGCTGCAGATGGCCGGCGTCGCGGCCGGCTGCCCGGCGAACTTCGCCTGGCGCGGCCATCGCCGGACCCGACCGGAATACGCGCGCGGCGCTGACATCGCTGCGCTGCTGTACCGCCGCGGCCTGGCCTGGGCCGGCGATCTCGCGGCGGCGACACGCGAGGTCCACGCGCTCTACCGGATCCGCGAGTGGGGAGAGGACTGAGGCGGCTCGGGCCGCCCAGGTCACGGCATCCGCTCGCGAACCAGCTCCGCCATCGCGTGCTGCATCGGATCGCCGGCCCCGAGGCCCGCCACCACGCCGGCGCGATCCTCGGCCGGGCGGTTCTGGCTCACCTTCCACTTGCCCTCGAGCCGCGCGATCGGCAGCTCGATCCCGACGATCGCCTTGATCATCGTCTCGATGAACGCCTCGGGCGCGTCGCTGACCTGCCACCGCGTCTCGCCGGCGGGGCGCATCGCCTCGTGCCGGTCGGTCAGCTGCACGACGAACCGGCGCAGCCAGGCCGCGTCCTCGATCACGCGCAGCGGCCCGTGGGCGTGGACCGTGGCGTAGTTCCAGGTCGGTACGACCTTCCCGGTCGCCGCCTTGGTCGCGTAGTACGACGGCGTGATGTAGCACTGCGGACCCTGGAACACCGCCATCGCCTCGGCGTCCGGGCGGTGCGCCTTCCAGACCGGGTTGGCGAGGGCGACGTGGCCCCGCAGCGTGCCGAGCGGGCCGGCCGTTGCATCGATCTCCATCGGGAGGTGGTTCGCGACCAGGCCGGTCGCGTCCAGCGTGACCAGCACGGCGAACGGATGCGTGCGGATCAGATCGTGGAGGACCGATGTCCGGGTCTCGTGGAACAGCGCCGGGAGGTACATGGGCGCTATCGTGCCACGCGCACGATCTGCGCATTTGCTGGACGCGCTAGGCCGAGTAGATCGGCATGGTGGACACCGGCGCCTGCGGGCGCGCCGCGTCGTGCGGCTCCGATGTGACCGCCACGAGCAGCGCCGGTAGCGCGGCGACCGCAGCGAGCAGGACGCACGGCACGAGCAGCAGCGCGGCCGGGATCAACAGCAGCGTGCCCCAGGACAGCAGGAACGGCACCAGGACAAGCGCCACCAGGACGGTGAACACGCGGTGAGTCTTCATGCAAGACGTACCCAGCAAACCGCCGGCCAGTGTCACAAATGTCGCTGCGAGATCGACGAGCACGGTGCTATGTCCGCGGACTTGCAGCGGACTCGTGCGGATCACCCTCCGGTCATTCCCGAGATGCCCCGCCGCCGCAGGCGACACGGTGCAGGAAACGACGACAGCAACGGGCGCGTCTCGAGATCGCACGCAAGATCCGCGCGATCTCCGTCGCAGGAGCGCTCGACCACACCTTGCATCGGTCGCGGAAAGCAACGTCTCGCGGCACGTGCGCGACCGGGTGCGCCAGCTCCTGTGGGTACCGCCGACCTCTGCGCGCACCGAGATGCTCGCAGATCTTGCGGGCCGGCATCACGATCGGTCGCGAGTAACCGGCAGGCGGGACGTACGTACAGGGATTTACCGCGGCGGCTTCCTTGCACGGGAGTTGCTGGTACTGACCCTGGGAGAACCGCCATGTGGAAACGAACCCATCTGCACCCGTCGACCTCGCGCCTCGCCGCGCTTCTGATCTCCATCCTGGCGCCGCTCGCCGCCTGTGCGGCGCCATCGACCTGGGGCTACGCCAGCGCGCCGGTGGCCGCGCGCACCGCCCCGGCCACGTGGGGCTACGCCACGCTGCCGGCCGGCGAGTCCGCACCGGCCGTCGCCGGGTTCTCGAAGCAGGCCGCGCCGGCGGCCGGTCCGACGGTCTGGGGCTTCGCGAAGCTGCCCGCGAGCCCGGCGCCGGAGATCACCGCGAAGCGCTAGCGGCCGCGGCGAGCCGCCCGGCCATGCGGCGGCTCAGCTCACTCAGTACCAGCGGTGCGACTGCCAGAAGCTCTTCGCCGCGTCCCACGACCCGTAGCGATCGCTGACGTAGTGAGTCGCCGCCGCGTACTGCTTGTTGAAGTCGGTCGACTGGTAGTCGGCGCCCATGTAGTGCTTGCGCTGGGCCTCGATCATCTGGAACGCGCCGAACGCCGACGACTGGTTGCCCGGGGTGCCGTCGCCCCTGCCCTGCGAATGCAGGTGGCCCGCGGTCGTGCTGCCGCTCGACTCGTGCATCATGACCCACTGCGCGGCGGCGGGGATGCCGCCGTACGGGCGGGCGAGCTGGTCGGCGGTGAGCTGCTGGAACGTGGCGGTCATCTTGGCTCCTCGAATGGCTGGTGGAAGATGTCCCGTCGCACGTGCAGCCGAGGTGCCAGCGATGCGCTGTATGCCGCGGGAATCACGTCGTCACCGGCGGTCGACAGCACCGTGCACTTGGCGTGAATGCGATCTGTCATCGCGCTCGCGGCGCGGGCGATTGCGCGAGCTGCCACACGATCGCGGCTCCGTGCGCCGCACCGACGAGCGGCAAGTCGAGTGGCCGGCGGCGCGGCTACTCGACTGACCTGTTCAACGGGTCCCGATCACGATGTATTGATCGGGCAGCACGATCGGCGACAGCGCCGCCGCGAGCCCGGCCTGGCGCAGCTCGCCGATCACCTGCTCGGGGGTGAGCCGCATCTCCGGCGGCGGTCCGTGTGTGGCCTCGCGGGTGAAGTCGACGATCGCGAGCTTGCCGCCGGGCCGCAGCGCCCGGGCCAGCGCGCGCGCGTAGCCGGCGCGGTCGTCGATGTGGTGCCAGACGTCGACCACGAGGATGCGGTCCACCGTGCCCGCCGCGAGCTGTGGATCGGCCGGCGGCGTTCGCACCGCGCGCAGGTTGGGCAGCTGCTCGCGCGCCGCGCGCTCGGTCAGGTGGCGGATCATGTCGGGCTCGATGTCGGTCGCGATCACCTGGCCGTCGGGGACCGCGCGCGCCAGCCGCACCGAGAAGTAGCCGGTCCCCGCGCCGATGTCGGCGATCACCATCCCGGGGCCGAGCTCGAGCGCCTCGAGCACCCGCTGCGGCTGCTGCCAGCGGTCGCGCGCCGGGTCGTCGAACGACTTCGCGCAGGCCTCGGCGCTCTCGAAGTGGTGCTGCATGGTGTGCCGGTCGGCCGCCGGCGCACCCGCAGGCTCACCGTGTGCGCCGCCGCACGCCGCGAGGATCACGAACCAGCCGGGCCTGGACATCCGCCGCATCATCGCGCCGTGCCGGCGGCGGCGCAAGCGAGTGCACGGCGGCGCGGCCCATCACATCTTCCGGATCATGAAGTCGTGCGAGTGCACCATGCTGTTGATCGGATCCGGATCGCTCGTCGACGTCACCATCACCGTCTGACCGCCGTTGATCGCGGTCAGGTTGGCGGCGGTCAGCATGACCTGGTGAGTGTGGTTACCGACGTTGCTCGTGGTGTACGTCGCCCCGGCGGCGGGCGGCCGTCAGGTCGCTGGTCAGCACGCACACGGTGTGCGTGTGCGCCGCGACATTCGTCGACGTGGATTCGACGCCGGCGCAGCTCCCTCCGTCGTCGCTGCTCGACGAGCAGCCGACGACCGGGATCAGGAGCAGCACGGTGGTTCCGCGGGTCAGCAGTTCGCGACGTGTGAGCATGGGATCCTCGACTTCCGAGGAGACGAGGGCGGCCGGCGACGCCGGTCGCAACCGCACCGTGCAACACAGCGTTCCGCCGAAGCCTTGAACGCGGGTCGGGAGAGCTATTTTGCCCCACCGACGGTCAATGATCGAAGAACACGACCTGGCCGGTCTCCAGCTCGTACTCGGCGCCGACCACCCGGACGCGGCCCTTGAGCACCAGCTCCTCCAGGATCTGGCTGCCGTGCCGCAGGTGATCGACCGACGCGCGCACGTTGGCGCGCATCGCCTCGCGCGCGCTGTCCGGGGCCGCCGCGCGCGCGATCGCCTCGATGTGGGGCGAGATCCGATCGGTGATCGCGCGCAGGTTCTTCGACGCGGGCCCCGTGCCGGTGTCGAGCGCGTGCAGGCTCGCGGCGATCGCGCCGCAGCCGGTGTGGCCCATCACCACGACCAGCCGCGTGCCGAACTGCGACGCCGCGAACTCGATCGATCCGACGATCGACGGCGCGACGATGTTGCCGGCGACCCGCACGACGAACAGGTCGCCGAACCCCTGGTCGAACACGATCTCGACCGGCGTCCGCGAGTCCGAGCAGCCGAGCACGATCGCGAACGGCCGCTGGGTCGCCGCCGCGTGCGCCGGATCGAACCCTCGCCTGGCGACCGCGCCGTCACCGCGGCGGTAGCGCTGGTTGCCCTCGACGAGGCGCTCCAGCGCGGCCTCGGGCGACAGCGACAGCGGGTCCCAGGTGTGCGGCATGGCGCACTCATACGCGAAGCGCGCGCCGAACACCAGCGCCGCGGCGCGATCCACATCGCGCTGATACCGCCTCCGGGTGACGCACCGGCTGGTGCCGCACGTGTGGTGAGCAGCTGTAGACTCGCGAGATGGACGCGCTGCGTGACGTGCCCCGCCCCGAGGTCTCGACGGAGTCGAGCCGCGAATCGCTCCGTGACTCGACCCGGGACACGATCCGCGAGCTCGGAGCGCAGTTCGAGGCCCGTGCGGTCAACGTCGCCGAGCGGATCGAGGTGCGCGGCATCGACCCGCGGCTGTCGAACCACCTGCCGGTCACGGTCGCGGTCGGCGCCGGCTGCGCGATGCTGTTTCGCTCCGGCGCGGTCGTGTTCTTCGCGGTCGACACCGTCGCGCAGGACCGGTTCCTGCACGACCTCACGCCGCGGATCCACGGCCGCTACCAGGTGCCGGAGACCGAGCGAGCGACGATCCGGATCGGCGACGCCGACGCGGTCGAGCCCGACGCGCTCGTGATCAAGGAGTCGTCGATCGAGCGCATGCAGGTGATCGCGGAGATCCTCGCCAAGAGCGTCGTGCTGGCGCGCAACGAGCAGGAGATCGGGACGGCGTTCGACTCGATCGAGCCGCTGGCGGTCGAGATGAAGCGCGTGCCGCGCAAGCTGCCGTGGCGGTACAGCGACCTGGTGCGCCACATCGGCGAGGCGATGCTGGTCGAGCACCAGCTGGTCGATCGCGCCGAGGTGCTGGAGAAGCCGTAGCTGTTGTGGGACCGCGCCGACCTCGATCGGCTGTACGCGCGGCTCGAGGACGAGTACGAGATCCGCGAGCGCCACCTGGTGCTGGAGAGCAAGCTGTCGCTGGTGACCGCCGCTGCGCGCACGATGCTGGAGCTCAACCAGGCGCGGCGCTCGCTCAACGTCGAGTACTACATCCTCGCGCTGATCGTCGTCGAGGTCGTGCTCGCGCTGTACCAGATCTTCTTCCGGGTATGAGCCCGCCGTCACCGCGGCCGGATCTGGGTCTGGACCATCGCGGCGAGCGCGTGGCGAACCTCGTCGTCGAGCTCGCGCGAGGGCTCGCGCCCGAGCGCCGGGGCCAGCGTGTGCTTGGCGAGCGCGTAGCCGTACGCGGCCGACACCGCGGTGAGCAGCGTGATCTCGACGCCGCGCAGCAGCGCGGGGTCCGGCTCGGGGCTGAGCGCGCGCGCGACCTGCTCGGCGATCGCCGCGAGGCCGCGGTCCTGGAGCGCGAAGGCGTGGCTCGCCGCGGGCCGCTCGCTGGCGAGCATCCAGCGCATCAGCCGGAGGTGCACGGGGTCCTGCAGCGCGCGGAACAGCAGCTCCAGCAGCTCGCCGGGCCGCGACAGCGCCTCGGGCTCGCGCAGCCGGGCGAGCGCCGCCTCGCGGGTCGCGCGCATCCGGCGCTCGAGCGCGGCCTCGATCAGCCCGGCGTACGTCCCGAAGTAGTGGGTGATCAGCGCGTGGCTCACGCCGGCCTCTCGCGCGACCTCCTTGAGCCCGACCTGATCGGGCTGGAACCGGGCGAACACGCGCTCGGCCGCGTCGAGGATCTCCTGGCGCGCGAGCTCCGGACTGCGCCGTCGCCGCGGCACGACCTCGGCGAGCCGCTCGGAGAAAGGCTTGCGAGTCCGCACCATTACGCGAACCTACCACGGGTTCTATCGTCGCCTTGACAACAAGCGCATCGCTATTATCATTGTGACAATAGGTAGGTGATCAGGAGATGGCGATGCAGACAGTGAGCTCTTCCAACCCCACCCCCGCCCCGTCGATGCCGAGCGCAACCGCGGCCAGGCCGGCGGGCGTTCCGGCCGACCTCGATTCGATGACCAGCCTGCAGCGCTGGAAGCTCGGGGTTGGCTTGCTCCGCAAGGTACTGAACAACCCCGCGGACACCGAGCAGGTGCTCGCGTTCCTCGGCGTGATCAACAGCGGTCCGTCGACCCAGGCGCGGGTCGCGCGGTTCTTCGCGGATCCCGAGGGCGCGGTGCTGTACGCCGAGCACCGCGCGATCGACTCGCGCACGATCGATCTCGACGGGCTCGCCGCGCTGCCGGAGGGCACGCTCGGCCACGCGTACGCGAGGTTCCTGCGCTCGCACGGCATCACGCCCGAGATCTTCGACGGTGCGCCCCCGGGCATCACGAACCCGCAGCGGTCCTACGTGGTCCAGCGCATGCGGCAGACCCATGACCTGTGGCACGTCGTGACCGGCTGCGAGACCGATCCGGCCGGCGAGGTCGCGCTCCAGGCGTTCTCGTACTCGCAGACCGGCACGCCCGGCAGCGCGTTCCTCGCGGTGTTCGGCGCGCTGCGCCGGGTGCGCGAGCAGCGCGACGTCGGCATCGTGCGCGACGTCGTCGCGCTGTACCGCGCCGGCAGGCGCGCGGGCCGCCGGCTGCCGACGTTCGCCTGGGAGGACCACTGGGCGACGCCGCTCGCCGAGGTCCGCGCGATGCTCGGCCTGCAGGTCGAGCCGCCCGCGCGCGCCGCGACGGCGAGCTAGCCGATCCGGCCCGAGGCCGCGCGCGCGAACCACAGCGCCGCGAGGAACAGCGCGATGCAAGCGGCGGCGCCGGGGCGCCCCCCGGGGTGCCCCGGCGAGCGCGCCGCACCGGGCCGCCGGGCATCGGCCGAGGCGAACGCGGCGGCGCCCGCACCGTGCGCGCCGAGCTCACCCTTGCCGAGCTCGATCGCATAGGCGGCGGCGAGCCGCGCGAAGTTCGCCGCGTGCACGGCGCTGCTGTCGCTGGTCTCCAGCGTGTCGCGGCGGGTGTGGATCGCGCGGTTGCGATCGCGGGCGCGCGCCTCGAACGGCATCGACGCCGGGACCCCGATGCGGTGCCACGACACGTGGTCGGAGCAGGCGTAGCCGCAGGCGTCGGTGCCCCAGCTCGCGCCGACGTACGTGTCGATCAGCCGGCCGAGGAACGCGTTCTGCGCCGCGCTGGTGTAGTCGTTGATCAGCCAGATGTCCTTGTCGGACCCCCGGTAGTTGGTCATGTCGAGCTGGAGCGCGCCGACGACGCGGACGCCGCGGCGCTGGTAGTCGCGCGCGATCAGCTGCGAGCCGCGCAGGCCGACCTCCTCGGCGGCGTACGCCATGAGCTGGATCGTGCGGTCCGGGCGGTAGTCGTGGGCGAGCAGGACGCGCGCGACCTCGGTGACCGTGGCGATGCCCGAGGCGTCGTCGTCGGCGCCGGGCGCCGCGCTCGCCGCGCCGAGCAGGTTGATCGAGTCGAGGTGGCCGCCGATCACGACGACCTCGTCGGCGCGCGCCGCGCCGGGGATGGTGAGGATCACCGAGGGCTGGGCGTAGCCGTGGTCGACCAGCTCGACCGTGACGTCCGGCCGGCCGGTCAGGCCGCGCCACTGGCCGTGCAGCCAGCGCGCGGCCTCCGCGCCGGTCCGCGACTGGTAGTAGCGAGTCGGCATCGCCGACAGCGCGCGGATCGTGG
Organism: Kofleriaceae bacterium; assembly: GCA_041495365.1. Classification (GTDB taxonomy): domain Bacteria; phylum Myxococcota_A; class Polyangia; order Haliangiales; family Haliangiaceae; genus JABFXX01. The sequence continues at coordinate 23,586 of JBGQCL010000047.1, forward strand.
CGCGGATCCGGGTGGCGTCGACCGCCGGCAACACAGCGCGCACGGCCGCGGCGCGATCGAGCGAGTAGTCGAGCTCGGGGCGGACGCCATGGCTCGGGTCGGCGTGGTGCGGATCGGTATGGACCGGGATGGCGGCGCGGGCGTCGGCGTAGCTGTCGTGCACCATGAAGCCGCCGCAGCGGTCGTGGCGGGCATGGACCTGCTCGGCGAGCAGGCCGAGGTCGCGGGCATCGACCGCGATCACCGCGACGTCGGCGTCGAGGTCGAGCACGTGCAGCGCCGCGCCGCGCCGCTCGGCGACCGCGAGCGCCGCGTCGAGCGCGTCGCGGCCGATCGACACGTAGCGCGGGCCGGTCTCGGCGGCCGACCCCGGATCCGGTGCAGGGCCGGTACAGCCGGCGCAGGCGCCGCCATAGGCGGCGATGACCGCGGGGATCAACGCGAGGATCACGGCGAGGACAGGCGCGCTGCGCATGGCGGCAGTGTAGCTCAGCGCTCGAGCAGCGGGCGCAGGTCTTCCAGCCGCTCGTACGCCCACCACAGGTGGTTGCGGGTCCCGTTGCGGCGCAGCGGGTGCAGGTCGGCCAGATCGAACAGGTTCAATGCATAGGGCGCCATGGCTGTACCGCACCAGGCGAGGTGTATAGTCGCGCGCCATGATGCAACGCCGAACCTTCCTGCATGGCGCGGCGGTCGTCGGGGCTGCCTCGCTGCTGCCGCGGCGGGCGCACGCGGCCGCCAACCTCAAGCCGATCTACGATCAGATCGAGAAGCGGCGCGCCGAGACCATCGCGCGGATCCAGGAGTGGATCAAGCAGCCGACGATCGCCGCCGAGAGCCGCGGCATCACCGAGGGCCGCGACCTGACGATGCGGCTCCTGCGCGACGCCGAGTTCGGCAAGGTCGAGAGCGTGTCGACCGACGGGCACCCCGGGATCTTCGCGACGCTCGACGCCGGCGCGAAGCGCACGATCGGGCTGTACTTCATGTACGACGTCAAGCAGGTCGAGCCCAAGGAGTGGAGCTCGCCGCCGTGGGACGCCGCGATCGTCGATGTCCCCAGGCTCGGCAAGGCGATCATGGGACGCGGCGCGGTCAACCAGAAGGGACCGCAGGCGACGTTCCTCACCGCGCTCCACGCGATCCGAGGCGCCAACCGCAAGCTGCCCGTCAACCTGGTGTTCGTCGCCGAGGGCGAGGAGGAGATCGGCTCGCCGCACTTCGCGCAGATCGTATCGCGGCCCGAGATCAAGGCCCAGCTCGCGAAGTGCGACGGCATCTTCATGCCGCACGCCAGCCAGAGCAACGACGGCACCGTGACGATCAACCTCGGCGCCAAGGGCGTCGTCGAGTGCGAGATCGTGTCGAGCGCCGACACCTGGGGCCGCGGCCCGAAGAAGGCGATCCACTCCAGCAACCGCGCCCGGGTCGATAGCCCGGCGTGGCACCTGGTCCAGGCGCTGAACACGCTGGTCAACGCCGAGGGCGATCCGGCGATCGACGGGCTGTTCGAGCGGGTCAAGCCGCTGAGCGAGCGCGACCGCAAGCTGCTCGACCTGGCCGCCCAGGAGATGAACGAGGCCGAGTCCAAGGCGTCGCTCGGCGTCCAGCGCTGGGCGCACGACGCGAGCTGGCGCCAGGCGCTCGAGGATCTCGCGGCCAAGCCGACGGTCAACATCGAGGGCATCTACGGCGGCTACACCGGCCCGGGCGGCATGACCATCCTGCCCCACCGCGCCGCCGCCAAGCTCGACCTCCGGCTGGTCCCCGACATGACCGCCGCGGACACGTTCGCCAAGCTCAAGGCCCACCTCGCCACGCGCGGGTACGGCGACCTCGACATCAAGATGACCGGTGGCTACGACCCGAACTCGACGCCGCCCGACTCCCGGCTGATCCAGTCCCAGGTCAAGGTCTACCAGCAGGCCGGGATCAAGCCGATCCTGTGGCCGCGGCTCGCCGGCTCGTGGCCGGGCTGCGTGTTCACCGGCGACCCGCTCCGGCTGCCGGCCGGCCACTTCGGCCTGTGCCACGGCAGCCGCGCGCACGCCACCGACGAGTACTACCTGATCGAGCCCAGCGATCCCAGGCTGCACGGGATCGACGCCGCGGTCCGCGGCTTCGTCGACTACCTGTACGAGCTGGCGTAGCCCGAGCAGGAGTCTTCCGAAAGGCGATTTCCCAACTGTGTACAAGAGGTTGCTGAGCTTCCCAGGCCATTTTTGGGCGCCAAGTGGGCTTTATAACAGGCTTTGACGCGGACGCACTAGATCGCGCCAATAGCGAGTTCCGCGGGGCCCAATCTGCCGAGGCGCCTGGCGCGAGTGGTTCTGCGTCATGAGCGATGCGCGAGCATTGGCGGGATCGACCGCAATCACATGACTATGGCGGTGGTCTTTGCGCAATCTCGGCCTGGGTACCTCGAGCGATCTCCTCGACCGACCTCTGAAGCAGAGCTGCGTTCGCCAGCTGGTACAGCGCACCGGGTTCGCCGTTGAGCTGCGTGGTGCGCCAGAGATCGCAGCGCGTGCTGACCTGGAGACGAACCGAAGTCGGGGCCTCGTCGAATCCAAAGTGTAGGCAGAACGTCAGCATCTCCACGGGCTGCCTCGGCAATCGCCAAGCCTTCAGCCCGTGATGGTCATGGGCCACCCGTTCGACGGGAAGCAACTCTGCTCGCGCGATCACGTCGTCGTCGCTCAGATCGAAGTCGATCACATCGAGGCAGTTGTCGGGCAGCCACAGAAGCGGCTCGAGATGTAGCGGCAACTCGATGGGCTGGGGTGCGTCGCGTCGGGCGGAGAGAACCGCCTGAAGGCGAGTCGCATCGGTCGTCACCGGCCACTCCTCGAACACCCGCCCGTCTGGTCGGTCACTGACGACCCGAAGATCACCCGAGATCTTGCCAAGCGATTCTGCCTGCTCCGCCAACGCAGGGAGCAGCCGCAAGATCACAGGCCACTGGTCCCTCGCCCCTGCGAGCCCCTCCCAATACAGGCTATAGAGCTCAGTCTCGAAGTGAGAAGACCACAGAACCGCGGTCATTGACCAACCTCCACAACGATCTGTGTGGACTTCCCATCAGCCGTGAAGTGTAGCACAAACATATCCACAAATCTCGAGATGAGCTGGTCTCTTCCAAGGTACTTCTCAACGCGCACTCGAAGTGCGGTCTCATCCATACCCGGAATCTGGATCTTATCGCCGAAATCGACGTCCACGATGTTCTTCTTCGGCCCGCCGTGTTTCATGCTCGCGACGCCCAGCTTGACATACTTGGCTGCGCCCTTCTGAACCTGATCGAGAAGCACGTCGCTCTTCGTGATGACCGGTCCCACTCGCTTCATCTCCCAGCGTTCGCCACGCGTCTCCACGTCGATGTTCGTGTGCTGTCCTTTGTCGAAGCCCGGCTGCGCGCGCTCGTGGCGTAACTGGTCGCTGGTCACGCGCTCGCCTCGGTAGTGATTCACTTCCATCGCGACATCAGAGTGGAATCGGCCGAGCTCGATCGCTTTGTCGAGGCTCTGCTCGAGATCCAGCAGTTGCGGCGGTGACTTCACCTGGCGGCTGGCAAGGAGGACCCAATCGTCCAGGCCTTCAATGTGGGGATGCTGGCTAACCTTGCCAAAGATCCGCACTGCTTCAGCGGAGTCACTCGCCGCAAGCCTCACCAGACCGAGCCTGGCGTTCTCAGACCAGCTGGGGACTTTGGCGAGCAACGCGCCGAGTTGCTCAACGACGGCACCGCCCCGCTTGGCGAGCTGTTCGAGCAGCACCTGATCGAGTCGCGACAGTCGGCCGAGCTCCCGCGCGACTTCGGGGAGAATCTTGCCGAGATGGGGCTCCAGCCGTGCCCCTGCCTGGGACGCATCGGCCTCGGGCGGGGAGTGCTGGGGCCTATCGCCACCGTTGGCGTCGGCCTCGTGCTTGACCATCAGGGCCCCGCCGACCCCGAACGCGCCCGGTCCAGGTCCTTCCGCGATCGCCACGCCGGCCCCGGCCCTCGCACCGCTCGGTACCGAGCCTCCCACTGTTGCGAGCGCCGGCAGACTGCCGGTCGGTGTCGCGCCACCGATCTTGACCAGGTTGCGGAAGTTGCCGCGTGCGCCGAGGAACGACAGCGCCGCCATCGCGATGGCGAGGAGCATCTTGAGGAACTCCTTGCTCGCGGCGACGATCTTCGCTTCGTTGCCCTTGGCGGTCCAGGCAGTGTGGAGCCATGCCGAGCCGTGATCGAGCGCCTGGTAACCGGCTTCCACCATGCCCGCGGCGCCAAACGCGCTGAGCGCCAGCTGGATCACCATGGCGACGACCTGCCCGACGCCGGTCGGACTCGCGGCGGCGAAAGCAGAGATCGCTTCAGCTGCTATGAAGCCGCACACGATGCCGACGATCGTCGCCTCGTGATCACGGATGGCCTGGGCGTACTCGCCTGCCACCTCGTCGAGGTGGTGGCGCGACTCGCTGACGCTGCGAAGGATGTCCTCGATGTGACCGACGAAGCGCTTGACCTTGGCGACGGCACCGCCGGTCAACGATCCGGACGGCACCACGCTCTGGAGTGCCTTGGCGTACTGCGCGCTGACGAGCCAGATGCGGTGGCCCGCGACGAGCTGCACATTGTTGGCGCCGCCGCTCAGGATACCAGGGTCCTGGTACGTCCCGGTGATGCCAGCGCGGCCGCGCTGCTGGTTGACGAACAGCAGGACGTTCTCGTAGTAGCGAAGGTCGTGGCCGTCGGTGACCGCGTCGCCGAACTTCTCGCGCGCGTAGCCCTCGGCAGTGTCCTTGCCCTGCACCTCGCGTAGCTCCGCCAGCGGCTCGGGGAGGTCCGTGTTGACCCGGAAGCCCTGCACGTATCCGCGCAGCATTTGCTTGTCGAGGAAGGCGGTGACGTACCACCACGAGGAAGCCTGTGGGTGGGTACCGCTGACGAACACACGGGTCGCCGGCGGGAGCGGCTCCGGGCGAACCGTGTCGCCATCCAGCTCGCGCGGGCCCGTGCGGAGGAACGAGCCCTCGCCGTTATCGATGAAGCCGACCTTGTCGATGCCAGGGGTCGCCGGGGTGATCGTCTGGTTGTGGCCGACAGTGGCCTTCGACGAGGCATCTGGCGCCGGCGACGCCTGCACCGGCGCAGACCCGGTCGCCTGGGCACGTGCTTGCTGCGACTCGACCAGTGTGCGCTTGCCAGGTGCGAGGTGCCCCTCCGACGGAGGCCCGACGTAGGTCGGAGGCACGATCTCGGTTACCGTGCGTTTGCCCGGCGCGAGCTGGCCGCCCGAAGCGTCTCCAGCGCAGCCAGGAGCGCGCTGCCCACCATTGCGGTCTTGCTGCTCTCGACTCACCCTACCTACTCCACGGGACACGTTCGCGCGCTTGCGGACCCATGAGCTTCCTGGCGAAAGCTAGCACAGCACTCTTCGGGTCACGTCGTTGCCTGCGGCTTCCGCATACGGATGTAGGCGTCCACACGCTTCCTGACGCGCCATGCACCAGGGTCGTGCCGCAGCACCGGGAGATCGGATCGAGCCCAGGTCACGGCGGCGACCAAGCTGTCCTGCGCCTCGCGCACCTCGTCGGGCCCGGCGTACGCATTGCTGGCGCGCAGCATCGATCGCTCCGGGCGAGCGAGGCTTGAGATCCCCGGTGCCACTTGCTCCGGCTGGCCACCTGCGGTCGGAGGGTTCGCCGCGGTTCTACACCGGCCCGGGCGGCATGACCATCCTGCCCCACCGCGCCGCCGCCAAGCGAGGCCCGGTTTGGCGCGATGCCCGAAGATCTCCGCGCGGTGGTAGAAGATACCGACGACGAGTCCACGCTCCTCACCTGGCTCCGGTTCGCAGGGACCCGCAATGCCGGCGAGATTGCCGCGGCCATCCGCTCGGGCCGCTGCAGCTGACCCGTCAATGACCTGAGCTCTCACGGAGTTCGACGACATCGTCGAACACCTGGCGCCGCGCGGCGATCGCAGCGGCCTCCAGCCGGGCTTCGAGGACGAGCGAGGGAAACCTCGCAGGACGCGTACCTGACCGGCGCACCCGTGGCGCCGCGAAGTATGGCCACCTGTGCCGGCTACCTACCGCGCGGGTGTGATCTCGTGGGCAACGGCTTGCGATCGTCGACGCGCGACGCACCGGTTGCGCAGTGGGAGAGTCAACCTCGGAACGCAGACGCGGCATCGCCTCGCAGTGCGGTGTCAAGCACGGGGGCTGACGAAGCACTACACCAGCGCCCAGCACGCCAAGTATCATCTCCGTGTGCGCGCGGTCTTCTCGCGGGTGGTCCGATCGGTGTTCTCCGTCACCGGTGCCGCCGATGCGGACACCGAGCGCCGGTCGCGGCTGTTGCTCATGATGGCCGCGGCCATGGTGGTCCTGCTGGTGCTGTCGTTCGCGACGATCCCGCTCGTCCGGGGCAACGCGGAGACCTGGCTCGTGATCTCTCCGATCGGCGTGTTCGCCATGCTGGTGACGTTCTCGTTCGCGCGGCGCGGTCGCGCCCATGCGGGCGCGCTGGTGCTGAGCGTGTTCGTGAGCGCGGCGATCGCGGCGATCGCATGGACCGAAGGCCCCGGCTGCGTCCGGATGAGCGTGGCGGTGCTCGCCGTGGTGGCAGTGGGCTCGGTGCTCAGCACGCGCTTGACCGCGGTGGTCGGCCTCGGCCTCATCGCGGTCATCGCGGTCATCGGCGGGCTCGGGGTGAGCGGGGCAGCCGACGTCGATCACGGCCTCGCCGATGCCGCGCACGAGGTGGTCTACGGTCCATTCATCCGGCAGGCGATCTCGCTCGGGGTGATGGTGATCGTGCTGCGCCGGAGTTACGACCGGCTCGGCCTCCATGTCCGCGGCCGCGAGCGCGCCCGCCGGGACGCGGTCGACCGCGCCCGCGCGATCAACTCATCGCTCGAGGCGCGCGTCGCGGAGCGCACGGCCGTGCTCCAGCATACCCGCGACCAGCTGCGCGAGCTCGCCGGCCAGCTCACCGCCGACGTGCGCGGGCACCTCGGGGCGATCCGCCGCCAGCTCGACGAGTTCACGACCCGGGAGGCCGCGCTCGGGCCCGAGCTGGCCGACGTCGCCAAGGCGAGCAAGGCCGCCGCGCGGCTGTCGCGGATGACGGAGCGGCTGCACGAGCACGCGAGCGTGGGCAGCACGGCGCTGCGTCCAGCGCGGATCGCGATGGACGCGCTGATCCGCGAGGTGATCGACGAGTACGACCGCGCCGCGGGGCCCGGCATCGAATGGCAGGTCGAGGCCGTGCCGCCTGCGTGGGGCGACCCTGCGCTGGTCCGCACCGTGGTCGAGAACCTCGTCGACAACGCGGTCAAGTTCAGCCGGAAGCGCAGCCCTCCGCGGATCCACATCGGCCACGACCCCGCGCGCGGCTACTTCGTGCGCGACAACGGCGTCGGCTTCGACCCGGGCCGGGCCGGCAACCTGTTCTCGCCGTTCCACCGCCTGCATCGCGAGGATGAGTTCGAGGGCCATGGCCTCGGGCTGGCCAACGTCCGGCGCATCCTCCATCACAGCGGCGGCGAGATCACCGCCGAGGGCGCACTCGAGGGTGGCGCGACCTTCTTCTTCTGGCTCGCGCCGCGGAGCAGCGAGCGCCCATGACGGAGCGCCTGTTCTCGAGCTTCCTGGTCCACCCGATCGACGACCCCGATCAGGCGCGCCGCGCGCAGCTGATCGCGACCGCGACTGCGGTCACCGCGCTCTACCTGGTCGGCGTCACCCTGCTCTACGCGGTCGGCGGACAGCGCACCGCCATGCTGATCGCGCTGAGCGTCGCCGTGCTCGCCGCGCTGACCCATGCGCTCGCCCGGACCGGCCGCCTGCCGGCCATGGAGCTCGCAACCGCGGCGCTGGCAGCGTACGGCGCGCTCGCGCTGCTCGCCCTGCAAGGCCAGCACTCCGCCCGGCTCGGCGCGCTTCACATCGTCGTGGCGTTCCTCGGTCTCGCGGCGCGGCCCTGGATGGCGGGGGCGCAGGTGGTGTTCCAGATCGCGGTCCTCGCGCTCGCCACCGCGGCCGGTCTCGCGATCCCGCTGTCGCCGCCCACCACCCCGGTCTGGGTCGACGTCGTCCTGCAGCTGGTGTCGATCACCGTCCTGATGATGATCTTCACGCACGGCTATCAGCGCCTGCTCGCCGCGCTGACCCGCAGCACGGCCAGGCTCGAGGCCTCCCACGCCGAGCTCGTCGCCGCGCGCGCCCGGCTCGAGCGCCTGGTCAGCGAGCGCACGATCGAGCTCGAGCGCGCCAGCCGTGATCTCGAGGCGTTCGCGACCACGATCTCGCACGACCTCCAGGCGCCGCTGCGCCACGTCCGCCAGTACCTCGCGCTGTTCCTCGACGACGCCGCCGCGCTCGGCGACGACCGCCTCGCGCCGATCCTCGCGGCGCAGCAGTCGGCGGTCGAGCTGACGGCCAAGATCGAGGCGATCCTCTCGGCCCATCGCCGCGCGTTCTCGAGGAGAACCTGACCGCGCGCCGAGCTCGTCGCCGCGAGCGCCCGGCTCGAGCGCTTGGTCAGCGAGCGCGCGATCCAGGATCGAGGCAATCCTGGCCGCACATCGCCGCACGTCCTCGGACAGAACCTGCCCCGGATGGCCATGGTTGCACTCTCGCCGGCCGGGAACGCCTGCACCGGCCAGGCGCGCACACCTGGCCTGCAATCGAACCGTGCGGCTGGATCCCGCCGGTTGTCGATTGACGGGAACGAGCGCAGGGCGCTACGAGTAGAAGGAGCATGACGATCGGGGCGTGCGTCGGGAAGCGAACCACGAGCGAGGCAGCTCACCGCGACGACAGCAGCGGTCACCGGGTCAGCTCGCCGGGCAAGCAGACGCTCACCGAGGGACTGGCGCCGCCGTCCGCCGCATCGCAGGGCCACGCGCCGTCGGGTGCCTCGAGCGGTACCGGAGAGCAGGCGGGTGGCGCGGTCCCGCACGGAGGGATCACCGGCGATGGCGCGCTGATCGGTGGCGCCATCGGTGCCGTCGGTGGCGCGATCGTCGGCGGGCTCGTCGGCGGTGTGCCTGGCGCCATCGGTGGCGCGGTGGCCGGTGGAGTGATCGGTGCGGCGATCGGCGCCGCCGTGACCGCGCCCCAGCTGACGAAGAGCACGGTCAGCGGACCGACGACAGCGCCCAACGGTGAATTCAGCTGGGGCGCCCGCTGGTCGATCCAGAACGCCGACGCCTCGACGAACGGCTGGATCGTCCAGCACGTCGTCGTCCAGCAGAACGTCACCGACGCGTCCAGCGCCGCGGTGACGCCCGGCACCGGCACGTACGGCGGGCTGCAGACCGCATGGTACCCGATCTGGGAGGCATGGCAGGTGCGCGGTGGGCAAGTCTTCGTCGGGGGCTCGACCTCGCCGCACAACGCGGACACGTACGGTCAGGGTGCGGTCGGGGCCAGCACGAAGGGAACGACCAAGGTGGTCGGCCGCGCCGGCTTCTATCCCAACCTGACGCTGCCGACCGGCTTCACGGTGAAGAACGCGGCCCCCGCGTGGTCGCTGCCGGTGACCAACAGCGACCCGGGGCTCACCGGTGGGACCGGGGGGCTCGACCACAACCTCACGGCGACCTGGGACGGTGTCGCCGGCAACGGTGCGACCACCGTCGCCACGGTGTGAGCGGCATGCGCAGCACCGTGGTCGCGTGGCTCGTCGTCAGCGCCCTGTCCGGCGCCGGCTGCGCGCACCATGCACCCAATGGGGACAACATGACGCAAGGTGAGCTTGCTATCCAGGTCCTGAAGGACCCCGCTGCCACTGCATCCTCGGTGCTGTCCGCGATCGGGCAGGTCGCTGCGAGCGAGCCGGCATCGCTGTGGACCGGCGTTGCCAACGACGCCCGGTTTCCCGCATTTCACCGCAGCGCGGCGGCCTGGCAGCTGCTCAAGCGGTACGTGCCAGCGGGGATGTCGATCGACGATGCCGCGAGGATGCTGGGAGGTGCGGCCTGGCTCGATGGCGCCACGCTGGAGAAGATCACCGCGCTCGGCGGCGAGCTCCCGGTCCGGATCCCGGAGCACGGCGCGGCGTTCATCCTGCGGCTGCCGCGCGGATCGGCCAGCGAGCTCCCCGATCTCGGTGCATATCTCGCGGTCGATCGCAACGCCGATGCAGCCACGCTGCGGGCGGCCCTGGCGGGACAAACGGCCGGTGCGTCGCTGGCCGATGCACACCTCACCGGCGTCGCGACGTTTCCCGAGGACCTCGGCCGCGGGCACTGAGCGCGCGGCCGCTGCGCGCTCGTCACTTCGGGGCGCCGGGAAACAGCGCGCTGAGGTCCCAGCGGATCGAGGCCGGCCTCGCGCTCTCGCCTGTACTCGCGATTGAACGCTCGGGGCTCGCGATCGCGAGCCCCGCCAGCCAGCGCTCGAACTCGACGACCGATCGGTCGAAGCGCGATGCGACATCGCTGAAGGTGAGCTCGTGGAGCCGGCCTTCGAGGGCGCACAGCACGAGCACCTGCCGCAGAGCATGCGTGCCGTGCTGCCAGGCGTACGTCATGCGCACCGCGCGCTCCCCGAACAGCTGTCCCCACGACGCCAGCCCACGCTCGAACCCGGACAGGTGCTGCTCGAGGGTTCGCCAGCGCTCCTCCGCCACGGTCTCGAGGGTCACGCCCGTCGCCAGGGACTGGATCCTCATCACGATGTTGGGCCGGAAGGCGATGTCGTCCGGCGCGGCGGTCGGCAGCTGGAGCAACAGCTGTTGCTGCACGTCCCAGCCCGCTGGAATGGAGAACCGGACGGCCCCCAGGATCTCGTTGTGCAAGTCACCCATCACGTCCCTCGCTCTCTCACTGTACATCGCGTCGTGTGCCGGAGTCAGAGCTCTTGCGCGACAATGCGTCCGGCCACCACGGTCAGCCGGATCTTCCCGGCCCGCAGTCGCGCCGGCTCCTGCTCGCCCGCGTTGAGCGGGTCGATGTCGATCGCGGTGAGATCGGCCCACCGCCCGGGCGCGAGCACGCCGGTCTGGTCCTCGGTGAACGCGGCGTAGGCGGCCCAGGTGGTGTAACCGCGCAGCGCCTCTTCGGGCGTCATGCGTTGATCGGGGTGCCAGCCGCCGTCCGGCTTGCCGCCGCGATCCTGCCGCGTGATCGCGGAGTGCAGCCCGTAAAAGACATGGTAGTCGGTGCCCGGCAGGTCGGAGCTGAACACCAGGTGCGCGCCGGACCGGCGGAGGGTCCGCCACGCGTATGCCAGCTGGACGCGGTCCGGGCCGAGGCGATCCGCGGCCCACGCCATGTCCTCGACCGCGTGCGGTGGTTGCATCGACGCGATGACGCCCGACCTCGCGAACCGGGGCACGTCGAGGGCGTCGAGCACCTGCGCGTGCTCGATCCGGTGCCGGCGGTTCCGCGCGGAAGGGGCGTCCTTCAGGACGGCGTCCAGGAAGTCGAGCGCCTCGCGGTTGGCCGCGTCGCCGATCGCGTGGATGTCGACCTGGAACCCGGCCTTCATCATCGCCGCGGTGAGCCTCGGATCGAAGGCGGCCTCCGGCGTCGCGACGCCGCGCTCCCCGGGGCGGTCGGCGTACGGCGCGATCAGCCGCGCACCGCGCGATCCGAGCGCGCCATCGAAGAACACCTTGACGCCCAGCGTCGTCAGCATCCGCTGCCCGTCCGGCGTCTGGGGCCCGGTCGCGAGCCAGCGTTCGAGCAGCGGGTGGTCGCGTCCCGACAGCATCGCGTACACACGCACCGGCAGCCGCCGGGTCGCCGCGAGGTGCTCGAACGCGGCCATCAGCTCGCTGTCCGCGCCCGCCTCGTGGACCGCGACGTACCCGGCCTGGGCCATCGCCTCCAGCCCCTCGAGCACGAGGGCCTCGACCTGCGCCGCGGTCGGCGGCGGAATGGCGGATTCGAGCAGACGGACCGCCGCATTGAGCAGGACCCCGCCCGGCGCTCCCGAGGCGTCCTTCGTGATCTCGCCGCCCGCCGGCACGGAAGTCGCGGGAGTGATCTGCGCGCGCTCGAACGCGAGTCGATTGCCCCATACGGCATAGCCGTGCAGGCCGCGCAGGTAGACCGGGTGGTCCGGTACCCGCTCCGACAGCAGGGTCAGGGTCGGGTAGCGGTTGGACCACGCCCCGTCGTCCCAGCCATAGCCGAGGATCCACTCGCCCTTCGGCGTGACCGCCGCGCGCGCGGCCACCCGCTCGACCGCCTCCGCCTCGGTGGCGACTCCGACGAGGTTCACCCGCTCGAGCATCCGGCCGAGCTCGAGGATGTGGACATGGGAGTCGACGAGGCCGGGCAGGAGCGTGGCGCCCTGGAGATCGATGACGCGGCTGCTGGGTCCGCGCCACCGGGCGGCCGCGTCGTTCGACCCGACGAAGAGGATGCGATCGCCGCCGATCGCCACCGCCTGCGCGTCCGGCGTCCAGCCCGCCGGCCGGTGCGGAGCATCGGCGGCCGGCGTGCCGTCGGGGGCGGGTTCCTTCCACGCGAGCGTGTAGACCCTCGCATTCACGAGGATCAGGTCGGCGCGCGGGGTCGTGGGACGACCCGAGCAGGCGGTGGATGACCCGCCGGCGACCAGCAGCAGGGCCACGGCGGCCGGCACCGGCGCGAGCCACCTGCGGCAGGGGATGCGCGCGGCGGTGTCCGGAACATGCGAGGCGGGTTGTAAAATCACGCGTGCATCATCCGATGGAATGCCCATCGCCGGGACACGAACGCGCCGGGGATCGGGCTTCGAGGTCTTGCTCGGCGGCGGGTTCGCTCCACGCGCGCGTGTAGACCCTCGCATTCACGAGGATCAGGTCGGCGCGCGGGGCGGTCGGCGATCCCCAAGGGGCGCGCCGCCAGGATCGGTCTGTTCCGCCGATCGCGGCACCCCCGCCTCACAGATGGGACAGGTATGGCGGTCGAGGGCCTGCGCGCCGATCTGAGCCTGAACGGCTGTGCGGCGGATGGCAACGTCTCCAACGCGACCGCCCGAGCGCTTGCGGGTCCTGCGCGCAGAATCTGCGGGGTGGCCTGGTGGCCCGGTGGCCTGACCACGCATTTACACACTCCCCGCATCGTTTGGCGACACCTCCATGGCAGCATTGGCGCCGCCGAGGGATTGCGTGACCACCAGCCGCAATTTCGGCCCATTGATCGGTCGCGTTGTGACGTGCTATCAGGCGGACTTGAATCTAGCCGACCGGGATCTGGGGAATCCGGCGGTCATGGCCGGGCGCAGGCGGCGCCTCGTCCGAGGAAATCGACACGATGGCGGAGACGGTGGAGACACAACAACCGACGATCATTGCCGACCCCGTCATCGGGCGGGCAATCGGTAATTACGTCGTGCGGCGCCTGCTCGGGCAGGGCGGCATGGGCTCGGTGTACTTCGCCGAGCATCCGACGATCGGCAAGCGAGTCGCGCTCAAGGTGCTGCATGCCGAGTTCGCCGTGCAACCGGAGATCGTCAATCGGTTTTTCAACGAGGCCAAGTCGGTCAACGACATCCAGCACCCGAATATTGTCGACATCATCGACTTTGGAACACTCCCGCCGATATCGCCAAACGATCCACCCTTTGTGTACTTCTTCATGGAGTACATTGAAGGTACGAGTGTCACCGACCTGATCGCGCGCGAGGGTCCGCTGCCCCCGGCGCGAGCCCTGGCGATCGCGCTGCAGATCGCAGATGCGCTGGCGGCATCGCATCACAAGGGGATCGTCCACCGCGACCTCAAGTCGGACAACGTGATGCTGCTCCGTCGGGGGCAGCACGACTTCGTCAAGCTCCTGGACTTTGGAATCGCCAAGATGACGGGGAATGCGACGAGCTCGCAGCGCACGCGCACCGGCATCGTGATGGGCACGCCGCAGTACATGTCGCCCGAGCAGTGCGAGGGTCGCAGCTCCATCGATCACCGGACCGACATCTACGCGCTCGGCATCCTGCTGTACCAGATGCTGACCGGCCGGGTGCCGTTCGTCGGCGCAAACTTCGGCGAGGTGCTGGTGCAGCAGATGGCGTTTCCGCCGCTCGCGCCGTCGCTGATCGTCCCGCAGATCTCGCCGCACCTCGAGCAGGTCGTGCTCAAGGCGCTCGAGAAGCGGCAGGAGCATCGCTACGCGCGGATGGACGACATGATCCTCGCGCTCCGCGATCCGGTGCAGTATGTCGAGGCGCAGGGCCCGGGCTTCCTGGTCTCGCCCGTGCTGCGCGACCCGGCGCTGGTGGGCTCGCGAGCGGCAATGGCAATCTTCGGCACGGGCGCGGGACAGGGAGGGACGACACTCGGCGGGGCTGCGGGGCAGACGGCAGGTCCACAGACGAAGCAGCGGACGGGCCGCGCGATCAAGCTCGGGCTCGCCGGCGGGGTCGCCGCGGTGATCGCGGTCGCGATCGCGATGAGCGTGCGACACGCTCCCCCGGAGACGTCGCCCGGCGGCACCGTCGCGCAATCGCCGGTTGCGGCGCCGCCCGGTCCCGCAGCGCCGTCCCCGGCACCGCAGGCGCAAGCGACGCCGTCCTCGCCCGCCGCGGTCGCCCCCCAGCCGCCGTCCGCCGCCCCCCAGGCCGCGTCGCCGGCGCCCGCTGCTGCGGCCGGCGCGACGCCTGCAACGCCGTCCGCCGCGCCGGCGGGTGCGTCCGGGGCTCCGGCGCAACCCGCGACTCCCGCGGTGAGAGCGGTCTCGATCACGGTCGCATCCACGCCGCCGGGCGCCCGGGTGTTCGTCGGCGGCGAACCGACCGCGCGTGGCACGACGCCCTTCGTGCTCGACGGCGCGCGCGACGCCGCCCCGATCGAGATCCGGCTCGTGCTCCCCGGCTACCGGCCGCACAAGCGGCTGATCGAGTTCGACCGCGATCGCGAGATCCGCACCGTGCTGGACAGGCTCTCGGGACCCGCATCGGCCGCCGGCAAGCCCGCGAGCGCTGCGCCCGCGGCTGCAAAGCCCGCGGCTGCGGCACCGGCGGTCACAAAGCCGGCGGAGACCCCACCGGCGGCCGCAAAGCCCGCGGAGACCACACCGGCGGGCGTGCGCCCCGCCGGTCACGACGACCGCGATGATCCGATGGACCCATTCGCCAAGAAACCGCCGGCGCCGCCGAAGGCGGACGGACAGAAGAAGGAAGGGCCATGATGCGGCTCCTGTCGATCGCGATCGCCGTGCTCTGGCTCGGAACGGCCAGCGCGCTGGCGCAGCCCTCGCCGCAAGCGGTGGCCACGGCCCAGGATCTGTTCGCGAAGGCGACCACCGCCTACAACCTCGGACGGTTCGACGAGGCGGTGACGCTGTTCTCGAAGGCCTACGAGGCGTGGTCGCACCCGGACTTCCTCTACAACATTGCACAGTCCCATCGCCTGGCCAAGAACTGCAAGCAAGCCCTGCATTTCTACAGGCGGTTTCTCTCGAACAAGGATCAGGATACCGCGGCTCCGCTCAGCCAGAAGAAGCGCGACGAGATCGACCGGTTCATCTCCGAGCTCACCGAGTGCGTCGCGAAGACGGACTCGAGCGCCAGCGTGCAGCCCGACACCCTGGTGAAGCCGCCGCCCGCGCCGGCCGAGGCCACCAGCGGCGCCGGCGGCGCAGCCGCGCAGCCGTCCACGGCGGGCCGAGCCGGGCCGCGCGTCGCGGCGCTCGACGTCCGGCGCGACGCGGGAGACGAGACCGACCGGACCGCGTCCGTCGCCACGCCGGGTGTCGCGGTCGTGAGCGTCGCCGGCGGCATCGCACTGCTCGGCGCGGGCGATCTCGGGATCCCGGTGCTGCCCGTGGTCCGGTTCACCGCGGGATACCCGATCCACGTCGACCCGGTGACCATCGCGCTGGGCGGCGCGCTGTCGTACTCGCCTCTGCCCTACACCGTGATGGGCGAGCAGAAGCTCGGGGCGATGGTCGGGGTTCGCGCGGCCGCGGTCGCGAGTTATCCGGTCACGCCGAAGCTGTCGCTGCACGGCGATCTGGGGCTGGGGATCGTGTCGCTGAGCGGGCTCGGCGCCGGCAACCCGATCTCGGCCGACCGCAGCCCGGGAACGTTCACGCTGCCGAGCGTCGCGGTCGGCGTCGGGCTGGATTACGAGCTCGCCCGCGGTGTCACCGCAACCCTGTCACCGCTGAGCGTGGCGCTCAGCCGAGGAGCCGACGGTATGTATGCCAGATCGCTGCGAGAGGTCGACATCGTTGTCGGCCTGGGGTATCGACCATGAGGGCCGTGCTGCTGCTTGCGGTCATGGCCTGTTCCGGTTCCGGGCCGCCGCCCGGCAACGCGCCATCTGCGAACTACGAGCTCGACTGCGCCGCGGCGAACACCGCGACCGCGGCAGAGATGCATTGCGTTCGCACCGACACCCGGTCCGGCGATGTCGTCGTGATCGACTACCTGAAGCTGCCGGTGTCGAACGGGTCGACCGCGACAGGCGCCGCACCGGCCGGCCGGTTCACCACCGCGTGCACCGCGACCTCGATGGAGAAGCGGGCGGACTTCTATTGCATCCGCATGAACACCGAGACCGGAGAGCTCCTGCTGGTCAACCTGCAGAAGGCCAGTGTGTTCCCGTCCCGATGATGGCCCGGCGCCAACATATCGAGCCTCCCACCTGGAGTTGCGCATGGTTCGCCTGACCGCACTCGTCCTGCTCGTCGCTGCCGCCTGCGGCAGCATCAATCGCAAAGATCCCTATGACGCGGGGGTCTCCGAGCCACCACCGCCGCCGCCCGATGCCCCACCCGATGCTGCCCAGCTCCACGAGGCGCGCGAGTTCGTCAGCGGCGGCGCGCGGATGTCCAGCGCCACCTACACGCTCGACGTCCAGGTCGGCCACGCCGTCCAGCAAGGCAAGGCGTCCGGCGCGACCTACCAGCTCCAGGCCAGCCCGGCGGTGAAGCCGTGACCGTGGGAAAGGACTCCTTCATGAAGAAGCTCGCGATCGTGTTCGTGCTGCTGTGGTCGACCGCTGCGGGAGCCGTTCCCAACACCATCAACTTCACCGGGCGCCTCACCACGTCGACCGGCCCTGTCAACGGCGCGGTCAACATCACCTTGAGGCTGTTCGCAGATGCCGCGGGCGGCAACCCGCTGTGGAGCGAGGTCCACACCGGCGTCGGCGCCGACAACGGCCTGGTGTTCCTCGACATCGGTACGCAGACCACGCTCGACGAGAACGTCCTTGACGGCCGCCGGCTGTTCCTCGAGATCGCGGTCGGAACCGAGACCCTGGCCCCGCGCCTGGCGCTCAACTCCGTTCCGTATGCGGTGCGCACCGAGGCGGCGGCGACCGCAGACCTGCTCGGCGGCACGGTCGGCGCCGCCGACGTGGTCACCCAGGTCACCGGCAAAGACGGCGTCCTCGCGACCAAGAGCGGCAACGGCGTGTCGGTGGGCCTGTCGACCACGGGCTGCAGCAACGGGCAGGTCTACAAGTTCAACGGCACGACCTTCGCGTGCGCGGCCGACGCCAACACGACCTACACCGCAGGGGCCGGAATCAACGTCACCGGCACCACGATCGCGCTGAGCACGTCGGGTTGCGCGAGTGGATCGGTGTGGAAGTTCAACGGCACGACGTTTGCCTGTCAGCCGGAGAGCGGGATCACACCCACCGCGGGCACCGGCATCGACGTCACTGGCTCGACGATCTCGCTGAGCACCTCGGGCTGCGCGAGTGGCTCGGTGTGGAAGTTCAACGGCACGGCGTTCGCCTGCCAGCCGGACGCCAACACCACCTACACCGGGACTGCCCCGGTGAACATCGCGGGTACCACGGTGTCCCTCTCGAGCTGCGCGAGCGGCCAGATCCTGAAGTGGAACGGGACGGCCTGGGCGTGCGCGACGGACGCCGGCGTCACCCCCACCGCAGGCACCGGCATCGACATCACCGGCAGCACGATCTCGCTGAGCACGTCGGGCTGCGCCGCCGGATCGGTGTGGAAGTTCAACGGCGCGGCGTTC
>JBGQCL010000048.1:0-41419 GCA_041495365.1 Kofleriaceae bacterium
GGCGGGGGGGGGGCCGGCCCCGGCGCGGGGGGGGGGGGTCACGCGCCGGGCTGGGGGGGGCGGGTGGGCCCGGCCCCGCCCCCCCCGGATCGACCGCGACGCGCGGAGGGGGGAATTGCCCGGCTTCGCCGGGCGAGAGCGGACGGGAACGTCCCCCACGGATCCACGCTGCCCGCGCGTGGTATCACGCGGCCATGAGACGACTCCTGGTGACCGCGCTCGCGCTGGCCGCCTGCGACAAGCAGCCGGCGCGCGGCGATCCCGTCGCGGCGCGGCCTGCCGCCGCCCCCGGCGATCACGCCCGCAGCCCGGCGGAGCGCGCCGCGCACGGCGCCGCCGGCGACCCGTGCAGCAAGGCCCACCCCGAGGGCAGCATGGTGATGCCGTGGATCGCCGACGACCTGCCCGCCGCCCTGGCGTGTGCCCGGCAGCGCGGCGTCCCGGTCGTCGTCGACGAGTGGGCGCCGTGGTGCCACACGTGCCTGTCGATGCAGTCGACCGTGTTCACCGACGCGTCGTTCCGGCCCGAGGTCGAACGCTTCGTGTTCGCGGCGCTCGACACCGACAAGGAGGCCAACGCCGCCGCGGTCGCGAAGTACCCGCCATCGGCGTGGCCGACGTTCTACGTGATCGGCCGCGACGCCAGCACCGGCGCTCAGGACGCCGTGCTGGCGCGGTTCGTCGGCGCGGCCAGCCTCGCCCAGTTCCACGCCTTCCTCGACGCCGGGCGCAAGGCGCAGCAGGGTGGCGCCGCGGGCGCCGACGCCCACCTGCTCGGCGCCGAGCGCGCGATCGCGGTCAAGGACTTCGCGACCGCCGAGCAGGAGCTGACCGGCGCGCTCGCCCAGGCGCCCGCCGGCTGGCCGCGCCGCCCCGACGCGCTGGTCTCGCTGCTCCAGACCAAGCGCCGGCGCCATGATCTCGCGGGCTGCCTCGATGTCGCCGAGCGGTCGCTCGACCAGACCGGCAACGCGGCCGCCGCCACCGACTTCCTCGTGAACGCGATGATCTGCGCCGAGGGCCTGGGCAGCGATCCGGCCGCGGCGCCGCGGATCCGGCGGCTGCGCGAGCGCGCGGCGTCCCGGCTCGCCGGCCTGGTCGCCGACCCGCGCGCCCCGCTGTCGGTCGACGACCGCTCCGACGCGCTCGCCAACCTGCGCGAGCTGCTCGATGCGCTCGACCGGCGCGCCGAGGCGCGGGCGACCGCCGAGAAGCAGCGCGCGCTGCTCGACGACGCCGCCGGCAAGGCCGCGACCCCGATGGCCGCGATGACCTACAACTGGCAGCGCTGCGAGGTGTACACGTACCTCGGCCGGCCGCTCGACATGGTGCCGGCACTCGAGAAGTCGGTGCGCGATCTGCCGGGCGAGTACGACCCGCGCGCCCGGCTCGGCTGGATCTATCTCCAGGCCGGCAAGCTGCCCGAGGCGGTCCGGTGGACCGACGAGGCCCTGGCCATGGTCTATGGACCGCGCAAGGCGAAGGTGCTCGGCCAGCGGGTCGAGATCGCCGCCAGGCAGCACGACAAGGCCGCGCAGAAGCGCACCCTGCAGCAGATCGTGCAGCTCTGGGAGTCACTGCCTCCCGGCCAGGACAACCCCGAGGCGCTCGCCAAGGCCAAGGACGCTCTCGCGCAGGTGGACTGACCGCGCTGTCGCAGCTTCATGGCCGCCGTTTCCAGTCTGCTGACAACATTACGCCTCAAGTGTGATGAGCCAGCTTGTCACACAAGCGCTGGAAATCGCTTCGCTGCGTGCCGGCCCGCCTGCGCCGTCGAATCTCCGGACTCCGGTCCACTTGCCGGATGTCGCGTGGAATTTCAGCGAGTTCCGGACCATGCCGGCACGCGGAGCGCGAACGACTCGCCGGTCCGCCTGTCAGCGCGTACTCGAAACTGCCTATCGATCTGCGGTGATGAGGTGGGGGATAGTCCTCTCCGAGGGTGAACGTGTCCAGGTGCTTTCCCGCCAGCGTAGCGGACGACTTTCTCCACGGCCGGCTCACCAGCGAGGAGTTCGGCCGGGCGCTGAAGCACGCCTCCGGGTGCCCCGACTGCCGGCACCTGCTGTTTGCCACGGCGCGGCCGGGCGCCGAGCCCCCGACCGGATCGATGGACGACATCCAGGAGCGGCTGACGACCTGGCGCGCGGCGCGCCGAGCCCCGCTCATGCCGGCGTTCCCGTGGCACAAGGGCCATGCCGTCGACCGCTACGTGATCATCCGCAGCGTCGGCGGCACCGAGGACGGCGTGATCTACGAAGCGTTCGACCCCGAGCGCGAGGATCGGGTCGTCGTCAAGCAGCTCGACCTTCACGTCGACGACCCGGCGACCGAGACGTTCGTGGCGCTCGCGCGGCGGCAGTGCCTGCTGGCGCACCCCGCGCTGCTCCAGATGCTGTCGGTCGGGGTGCACGACGGCTTCGTCTACCTGGTCTACGAGTTCGTCAAGGGCACCACGCTGCTCGACGCCGGCGGCGGCGATCCGCGCCAGATCCTCGCGCTGTTCGCCGAGGCCGGGCGCGGCCTCGCGGCGGCGCACGACGCCGGGATCGCGCACGGCTTGTTCTCGGCGACCAGCTGCGTGGTGTCGCGCGACCGCCGGGTCAAGGTCCTCGACTTCGGGATCGGCGAGGCCCGCATCCATCGCGTCGCCGCCACGAAGTCGGCCCACGACAACGACTGGACGACCAGCAGCGACCAGGTCGCGAGCGAGGACTCGTACATCGGGTTCATCCCCACGCGGCCGCGCCCGCCGAGCGGCCAGTTCGAGGCGATCATCCTCGCCGCCGGCCCCAACGCGCTCGGACCGCGGCTGTACGCGGCCCCCGAGCTGGTGCTCGGGGCGGCGCCGTCGCCCAGGTCGGATCAGTTCGCGTTCTGCGCCGCGCTGTACCACCGGCTGTGCGGCCGGCCGCCCTACACCGGCGAGACGATCGCGCTGTGGCTGCGCGAGCTGCTCACCGGGCGCAAGCTCCAGGCGCCACCGCTGCCCGGCGTGCCGCCGGCCGTCCAGGCCGCGCTGCTCCGCGGGCTCGAGCGCGATCCGGAGCTGCGGTTCGACCGCATGCAGACCCTGCTCGCCAAGCTCGGCCGGCCCGCGCGGACCGGCCGCACCCGGACCGCGGTCGCGATCGCCGTGGGCGCCGCCGTCGCGGTGGTCGGCGGGATCTCGATCGCGGCGCTGCGCGGTGGAAGCGGGGCCGCGGCGGAGCAGGTCTGCGATCACTCGCTCGCCGGCTGGGACGACGTGTGGAGCCCTGCGCGCCAGGACGAGCTCGCGAAGGCCAGCGGCCCCGCCGCCGCCGCCGCGCTCCCGGCGCTGCGCACGCGGCTCGACGCCTGGGTCGGATCGTGGCGCAAGGCCACCAACGACTTCTGCAGCCTGCCCGGCAACCGGCCCAAGACCTCGGACTGCGCGGCGCGCGCCCGGTCCGCGGCGGCCGATCTGCTCCAGCTCGTGGAGGCCGGCGGGCCGGCCCGCCTGACGCTCGGCGCGGCCGCCGCCGACACGCTGCCCACCGCCGAGCAATGCGCGAGCTCGCTGCCGTCTCCGGCGTCCGCGCCGCTCGCAGCGGTCAAGGCCGACCTCCGCCGCCGGCTCGGCATGCTCGACGAGGCCGATCAGCTGACCGCCGCCCCGGGCGACGACCCGGCGCAGCGCGGCTACCTGTCGCTGGTCCGCGCTCACACCGCCGCCGACCGCGGTGATCTGATCGCGGCGCGCCGGCTGTTCGAGGACGCCGCGTTCGAGGCCCAGGCGAGCCGCCAGCCCGAGCTCGCGGCGGCCGCCGCGCTGCAGCGCCTGGCGCTGGCGTGCTCGGCGCCGGAGCGCACGCTGTGGACCGGCTACGTCGACGCCCAGCTCCACCTCGCCGACAAGGCGCTGGCCCAGCCCGAGTACCACGCCGCGCTGGCCCACAGCCTGGCGTGCGAGGGCAAGACCGCCGAGGTCGTGAAGCTCCGGCAGCAGGTCGTCCGCGCGCTGCGCGGCGACGAGACCGCCGCCGGTGCCGCCGCCGCGCTCGAGCTCGCCCGCGCGCTGCTCGCCGAGGGCGAGCTGGTCGAGGCCGCGACCGCCGCGCACAACGCCGCCACGACCTACGCGCAGATCTACGGCGCGGGTCACCCGCTGACCCAGACCGCGCGCCTGGTCGTCGCCGAGGCCCAGCTGTCGTCGCCGATCTCCAGCGGCGAGGCCGAGCGGACGATCGGCGAGGTGCTGGCCGGCGTCGACAACCACAAGGAGCCCGACGTGCTGCGCGCCCGCGCGCTGCTGCTACAGGGCCAGCTCGCCGCCGCCCGCGGCCAGCGCGCCGACGCGCTCCGCCTGGTCCAGAAGGCGACCGGCGAGTACGAGGCCGCGCTGGGTGGCACCCACCCCGAGCTGGCGGCCGCCCTGCTCACCGCGGCCGATCTGCTGCTCGCGTCCGGGCGCGCGCCGGAGGCCGAGGCGGGCTACCGCCAGGTCGCGGCGATCTTCGACACGCTCGGCCAGAGCGACTCGGTGCGGCTCGACCACGCGCGCGCCGGCATCCAGCTCGCGCACTGGGGCGATCGCCCGCCCGCCGACGCAGCCGACACGTTGCAGTGGGGCCTGGCTCCGACCGGAGGCACCGTCGATCCGGCGGTCACCGCGTGGATCGCCGAGCAGCTCGGCCGGCGCGCCGCCGCGCGCGGCGACCACGCCGCCGCCCTTGCGCAGTACCGCGCCGCGGCCGCGGCCTGGCAGCAGAGCGGCGACCACCGCGGGCAGGCCACCGCGCTCACCGAGAGCGCGCTGCTGGCCGCCCGGGTCCACGATCCCGATGCTCGGGCCCTGCTGGAGGAGGCGCTCCAGGCCAGCACCGCCGGCGCCGACAAGCCCCGGCTGCAGGGCGAGCTCGCCAGGCTGCTGTGGCCGGCCCAGCGCGACCGCGCCCGCGCCCTGGCCCGCGCCGCGCTCGCCGACCTGCCCGACTCGTCCAGCGATGCGTCGGATCTCCGGCAATGGCTGAAGCGCCACGATGCCGAGCGCTGACCCGCCGGCCGGATGCGTCGCCTGGCGCGACGTGACCTGCGGTTGACGCCGGGAAATCCTGCGCCCGGCCCACACCAGGGCCGCATCGCGACGCGCGACCGCGAACTGCGCGATGCTCGGGTACTCCGTCGCCGACGCGACGCTGGCGACCACCGGCAAGGCCAGCGGCGCCTGGGAGGCCACCGCGATGCAGGCCGGCCGTGTGACGATCGGCTACGCCGGCGGCTGCGCTGCCTGTTCGCCGGCCCCACCCCGGATGGCGACACCCAGGCCCTGCTCGCCGGCGCCGAGCGCAGGTTCACGACCGGCTTCACGGGCACCAGGGAGTAGGCCCAGGGAATGCGCGCCCGGCCCCGGCGGTTGCCAGCGTCATGGGTCCCCGGCGTCCGTGGCTCGCGGTGGCAGCGCTCGGCATCGTGGTGATCGGCCTCGCCGCCAGCGTCGCGAGCCTGATCGACTACCTCGGCGCGAGCCCGACGTTCTGCGCCGAGACCGGCTGCGCCAGCGTGCGCGAGTCGGCGTGGTCGCACCCGCTCGGCATCCCGATGCCGGTGCTCGGCATCGCGTTCTTCTGCGCCGCGCTCGCGCTCGGTTTCGTCGAGCGAAGCGAGACGGGGGGTAGCGCCCCCCGCGGGATCGAGCGAGGCGAGATGCGGGGCCGCGCGCCCCGTGGGATCAACGCGCCGTGGCTGCGCCGCGCCCTGGCGATCACCGGCGCGGTGGGGGCCGCGGCGCTGATCGCCGTCCAGGCGTTCGCGATCGGCGCCTGGTGCAAGCTGTGCCTGATCTCGGATCTGGCCGCGCTCGGCTCCGCGATCGCCGTGCTCGCCGGGGCGGGCACGCTGCGCCTGTCGGCCGCTCGCGGGGTCGCGGCGGCCTCGGCCGTGGTCGCCGCGATCGCCGGCCTCGCGCTGTGGACCCGCGCCGAGCCACCACCGCCCATGCCGCCATCCGACGGCGTGCCGGCGTTCGTCCAGACCGTCCAGGCCCCGAGCGGCGCGACCCTGGTCGAGGTCGTCGACTTCGAGTGCCCGTTCTGCCGCCGCATGCAGGCCGAGCTGTCCACCGCGCTCGCCCAGGCCCGCGTCCCGGTGCGCCTCGTCCGCAAGATGCTGCCGCTGCCCAACCACCGCCACGCGATGCCGGCCGCGCTCGCGTACTGCTGTGCGGACGCCCAGGGCAAGGGCGACGCGATGGCCGACGCGCTGTTCGCGGCGCCCCCCGATCAGCTGACTCCCGAGGGCTGCGAGACGCTCGCAGCCGGCGTCGGCTGCGATCTGGAGCGCTACCGGCGCGACCTGCCGGCCGCGAAGGCCCGGGTCGCCGCCGAGATGGCCGAGGTCCGGGACGCCGGCGTCCACGCGCTGCCCACGCTGTTCGTCGGCACCGAGCGCGTCGAGGGCGCCGCCGCGTCCGCCGGCGAGCTGACCGCGCTGATTCATCGCGCCGCGCGGTGAGCCGGCCGCGGGGCGCCTGACACCCGCCGGTCTCAATTCTTCGGCTGGTCCGCGGCCGTGAGCAGGTAGGTGCGGATCAGGTTGTCGAGATCGCCGTCGAGCACGCCGTCGACGTCCGAGGTCTTGAGCTCGGTGCGGTGGTCGTTGACCTGCTGGTACGGGAACAGCACGTAGCTGCGGATCTGCGAGCCCCACTCGACGTCGAGCCGGCCCGCGGCGTCCGCCGCCGCCTTGGCCTCGCGCTTGGCGAGCTCGTAGTCGTAGAGCCGCGCGCGCAGCAGCTTCATCGCCCTGGCCTTGTTCGAGTGCTGGCTGCGCTCGTTCTGGCACTGCACGACGATCCTGGTGGGCAGGTGCGTGATCCGCACCGCCGAGTCGGTCTTGTTGACGTGCTGGCCGCCGGCCCCGCCGGCCCGGTAGGTGTCGATCTTGAGGTCGACCTCGTTGATCTCGACCTCGATGCTGTCGTCGATGTCCGGCGTGACCCGGATCGCCGCGAACGAGGTCTGGCGCCGCCCGTTGGTGTCGAACGGCGACACCCGGACCAGCCGGTGCACGCCGTCCTCGGCCTTGAGCAGGCCGTACGCATAGTCGCCCGCCACGGTGAGCGTCGCGCTCTTGATCCCCGCCTCCTCGGCCCGGGTCTCCTCGAGGATCTCGACCTTCCAGCCCTTGCGCTCGGCGTACCGGATCACCATGCGCATCAGCATCTGCGCCCAGTCCGACGCGTCCACGCCGCCGGCCCCCGCGACGATCTGGAGGATCG
Source organism: Kofleriaceae bacterium (assembly GCA_041495365.1). Taxonomy (GTDB): domain Bacteria; phylum Myxococcota_A; class Polyangia; order Haliangiales; family Haliangiaceae; genus JABFXX01. The sequence continues at coordinate 7,241 of JBGQCL010000048.1, forward strand.
CCCCGCCGCTGTCGAGCTCGCCCGACAGCATGCGCTTGAACTCGATGTCGTCGAGCGCCTTGCGGACGGCGGCGACGCTGGACGCGACCTCGTGCACCGACGCCTCGTCGCTGGCCTCCTCGGCGAGCTCGAGCAGGACCTCGGCGTCCGACAGTACGCGGAGCTGCGCGTCGTAGCCGCCGACGATCGACTCCAGCTCCTTCTTGCTGCGCAGCAGCGTCTGGGCCTTCTTCTGGTCGTCCCAGAACGTCGGCCGGGCGGCGATCGAGTCGAGCTCCTCGATCTTCAGGCGCTTCTGGTCGACGTCAAAGCAACCTCCGGAGCTCCTGGGCCTTCAGGCCGAGCTCCTTCAGCTGCGCACGGACGGCGCGGACATCAACGGCATCCAGACCCATGCGGCTTCTATACCCTGGCCCGGCGGAGCTGGACAAGGTCCGGCGTTCCCAGCGCAACCGGGTACTTACCTGTGAAGCACGCCGAGCAAAATCCACCCCCGGCGGCCCCCCTGGCAGCGCCGGCCTCGGCGTCGACCGCCGCCATCAGCCCTTCGTGCGACAGGTACGCGATCGAGTCGCACGTCACGTAGCGCCCGATCTCCTCGATGGTGTGCGACGCTGCGACCAGCTCGCTGCGATGCGGCGTGTCGATCCCGTAGTAACACGGGTGCGTCGTCGGCGGCGCGCTGATCCGGAGGTGGACCTCGCGCGCCCCCGCGTTGCGCAGCATCTTGACGATCTTGCGCGACGTCGTGCCGCGAACCAGCGAGTCGTCGACCACCACGATGCGCTTGCCGTCGACGATCGAGCGCACCACCGACAGCTTGAGCCGCACGCCGAAGTGCCGGATCGAGTCCTGCGGCTCGATGAACGTCCGGCCGACGTAGTGCGACCGGATCATCCCCATCTCGAACGGGATCTTCGCCTCGTTGGCGTACCCGATCGCCGACGGCACCCCGGAATCCGGGACCGGGACCACCACATCGGCGGCGACCGGCGCCTCCTGGGCCAGGCGGCGCCCCAGCTTCTCGCGCACCCGGTACACCGACTTGCTGTTCACCAGGCTGTCCGGCCGGGCGAAGTACACGTGCTCGAACACACAATACGACGGCGCAGCCGTCTCCGGCAGCCGGTGCGACGTCATCCCGCCCTTGTCGATCACCACGATCTCGCCGGGCTCGACCTCGCGGATGAACTCGGCCTCGATCAGGTCGAACGCGCAGGTCTCGCTCGACAGGACGAACGCGTCCTTGAGCCGGCCGATCACCAGCGGCCGGAACCCGTTCGGGTCGCGGACGCCGATCATCTTGCCGTCGTGGGTCAGGCAGATCAGCGAGAACGCCCCCCGCACCCGGCGCAGCGCCGCCGTCAGCCGGCCCACCACGTCCGCCTCGCGGGCCTTGGCCATCAGGTGCACGATGACCTCGGTGTCGCTCGAGGTCTGGAAGATCGACCCGCTCGCCTCCAGCTCGGCCCGTATCTCCTGTGCATTCACCAGGTTGCCGTTATGGCAGATCGCCAGCTGGCCCCCGGCGTACTCGAACATCAACGGCTGGGCGTTGCGCAGCTCCGAGCTTCCTGCGGTCGAGTACCGGACATGGCCGACCGCCGCGGTTCCCGGCAGCTTGGCAAGGGTCTCGCGGTTGAAAGTCTCCGAAACCAGGCCCATCGCCGCGTGCCTCCGGAGCCGGCCCCCGCCGGGCTCGACCGCCACCAGGCCGGCCGACTCCTGCCCCCGATGCTGAAGCGCGTGCATGCCGAGGTAGGCGATGTTTGCCGCCTCGTCATGGCCGTGGATGCCGAAGACGCCGCACATGGCGCTCACTTACCACGGCCGTGTGATCCTCAGTAGCGAACTTGAGGATCTCTTCGGCCTGGCTTACCTTTTTGAGACACGTGGCCCGGCTTCTCTGGCGCGATGCACAGGGCATCGAGGGTTCGCTCGATCTCGCCTCGGCGGAGATCCGGATCGGCCGCGCCATGGACTGCGCGATCCGCACCGATGACGCCATGGTCTCCCGCCACCACTCGCGGGTGTTCTGGGGCGGCGGCGGCTATATCCTCGAAGATCTGAGCTCGGCCAACGGCGTGTACTTCCAGGAGCAGCGGGTCCAGAGCCACCTGTTCAAGCACGGCGACGCCGTGCGCTGCGGCAGCTTGTGGCTGCGGTTCGTCGACACCGGCCCGTCCGCCGTCGACGGAAACGACGCCCTGCCGCCGCCGATGATCCCGTCCCACCCCGGCATGGGCGCGGTCGTCCCGATCGCCTAGACCGGCCACGTCTCGGCGCTCCAGAACCAGCCGCAGCCCCCGGCACCGCCCCCGCCGCCTCCTCCCCCGCCGGTCAGCACCGGCCCGAGCGAGGCCGACGTCGAGATCCGCGTCCTGCGCCGCCGCGTCGAGCAGCTGCAGACCGAGCTCCGGGTCTACCGCACCAACAAGTTCAACCAGGACACCGCGCGCCGGATGGAGGACCTCGAGAACGATCTCTCGATGATGGAGATCGAGCGCGACAACCTCAAGGCCAAGCTCGATCGCGCCGAGCAGCAGCTCGCCACCGAGGCCGGCAGCGTCAAGGTCCGCCGCGCCCTCGAGATCGCCGCCGCCACCGCCGAGACCGCCGCCTCGCTCAACGACCTGCTGTCGAGCCTGCGCATCGAGGTCATGGCCGCCGAGGGCGAGTTCGAGCAGTACTCGCAGGCCCTGCCGCGCTCCAGCTTCGAGCTGATCCGCCAGTCGCTCAAGGACGGCGCGTCCCACTGCGACGAGGCCCGCGACCTGCTCCGCAAGCTCCGCGAGGTCGCCGAGTAGCGGCGACCGGCGAGCGCCGCTCCGCTCGGCACCTCGCTCGCTCGCTCACTTGCTCGGGCATCGCCGCCGCAGCACCGCGTGCGTCGGCCATGCCACGGCGACCACCACCGCGAAGCCCGGGATCATGGAGATGAACGCGATCGACAAGCCGTCCGGCTTGCCCCGCTGGTGCGCCGCGATGAAGTCCCATGTGATCCGCCAGATCCCCGAGTGCGTCGCCCACGCGACCACGCAGTAGACCATCCACCCGAGCGTGGCGACCGCGAGCGTGTTCATGACCCCGCGGGCCCAGCGCGGCAGCGGGCCACGAAGCGGCGCGATCACTGGTACCACTCCTCGGGCCCGAGGAACCCGGCCTGCTGCGGGAAGCTCGGCGAGTCGCCAAACGCCTGTGCCTCGCGCGCCAGCGCCGCCGCCGCGATCTTCGCATCGGGTGTCACCCGCGACAGGTCGACGTCCGGCACCGCAGCGATGATGTCGTCGCCGGTCACCGTGCCCCAGTGCTCTTGAAGATACGCCTGAGTGGACCATGCCAATCGGCGAGCGATCCATCGCCGCACACTGCTGTCAACCCGATCCGACGGGATCGACTCGATATCCTCCGGCGTCACGGGATAATTGCCCACGACGTCCGAGAGTGGGTGCCAATACCGGACATTTCGCTTCAAGACGCCGACGGCGCCCGCCGACCATGACGACAGAGGGTCTGCTTGATTTGGCTTGATGCGAAACCATCGCTCCCCGTCTTCGCTTGCAAGTGTGTCCAGGTAGTGGATTTCTAAGGCCGTAGTGTAAGCGCGATCCACAGGATGGCAGATACAATCGCGAATCCTCCACGTCTTGGCATCTTGGCCCTTGAGCAGAACGTCCTCGGTAAAATCCTCCGCACTCGATACATACTGTGTTGCAACATAAAAGCGCAAGTACCTGACCGCGCTGAGCCGGGACGCCCGCGCAAGTGCACGAGCTTCTTCGAGCATCCAATCCGGCAGATCGTTGAGTGTAGAAACGGTGCTTCGCTCAGTATGAGGAATATCTCGCTTGACGATACGATGAATATTTTCGTCGCTGGTCCAGTCGATCATGGTTTCTCCGCCCGAACCTTGATAACTGTCGGGGCTGGTTTGATTCCGAAGCCGCTACCGAGATCCACCAGCACAGGATCATCAGTCTTTACATCCAGCTCTGTAAAACCTGCTTCCATGCGATGCTTTCCATACGAGATCCTCTTTGCTGCCTCCTCAATCGCCATTTCATGCCTCACGCCAGCATCACGCAGTCTCGCATACTCGCGTTGGAAATTCAGCTTGTTTTCCCACGCGAGTTGTCCATCCCACGCCTTCAACGCGCGGCCAAACCTGCGCTGGTAGAACTCGCCGAAGGCGTCCAGCACGTACCGCGTGAGCGAGATCCGCGGGCCCCGACCGAGTGGACGGCCGGCCGGTCCGATGACAATCTCGTCGTAGATGTGCGCGGCATACTCCGTGCCGTCGACGAAGGCCGACGCGTTGAGCGACATGGTCGGTGGTTTCGCAGGTTCCCCTCGAGGGGACAGCTCGAGCGCCACGGAGCCAAAGTCTACCTTCTTCCCGGTATTCGTCTTCCCGACGACCTCGTATTCCAGCATCCCAGGATCGGTCTCGATCAACTCGGGCTTGATGGTCGCCTTTGCGATCGGCCACTCCGGGAGACCCCTGCCCTTGGTCTCGGCGGCCCCGGCCTCCAGCGCTGTGACTGCAACCGGATCGGCAGCCTGCTCGGAGCCGGTCTTTCCCGCGCCCTTGACCTGCTTGGGAGCTTCCTTCACGACGCGCGATGACTTGCCGCCTTCCGGAGCCTTGGGAGCCTCCGCGGCGTCGTCATCGTGCCGGGACATCTCCACGCCGGCCGCGCCGATCGCCCCGCTGCTGGGACTGATCGACACGCGCGTCCGCGTCGCCGCACCCCCGCCCGCCCCGCTCCCCGCGGTCGCCGGCACCAGCAGCCCGCCGGGCGGCATCTGGCGGGCGATCTTCAGCGCGTTGCGGTAGTTGCCGCGGGCGCCGAAGTAGCCGAGCGCCGCGATCGCCACTGCCACCAGCATCCGCAGGAACTCCTTGCTCGCCTCGGTGACCTGCTCGGGCTTGCCCCGCGCAGTCCACGCCGTCGTGAGCCACTGCCCGCCGTGCTGGAGCGCTGCGACCCCCGCCTCGACCATGTTCGCCGCGCCGAGCGCCGACAGCCCGAGCTGGATGACCACCGCGAGGGCCTGCGTGACGCCGGTCGGCGTCGCCGCCAGCGCCGCCGACCCCAGCTCGACCACGAGGAACCCTGCGACGACACCGACGATCCGGGGCAGGTGCTCGCGGATCGCCTCGGCGAGCTCACCGGCCACCTCGTCGAGATGATGCCGTGACTCCGTGACACTGTGGACGATGTCCTCGAGATGCCCGGCGAACCGCCGCGCCTTGGCGAGCGCGCCGCCGGTCAGTGATCCCGACGGGACGATGCTCTCCAGCGCCCGTGCGTACTCCGGGTGAACCAGCCAGATCCGGTTGCCGGCGAACAGCTGGATGTTGTTGCCGCCGCCCCCGAGGGCCCCGGGCTCCTGGTACGTCCCCGCGATCCCGGGTCGGCTGCGCGGCGGATGCGTCCGGTTGACGTACAGCAGGACGTTCTCGTAGTAGCGCAGGTCATGACCGTCGCCCACCGCGTGCCCGAACTCCTGGGCTGCGAGCTTCTCGACCGTCTCCCCGGGCTGGACCCTGTGGAGCCTGGCCAGGGGCTCGGGCAAGTCGGTGTTGACGCGCAGCCCTTGGACGTAACCGCACAGCATCGTGCGGCCGAGGAATGCCGTGACGTACCACCAGCCCGATGCGGACGGGTGCGTGCCGCTCACGAACACGCGGGTCGCCGGCGGCAGCGGCTGATCGCGCACCAGCTGTCCGCCGGCCTCCGCGGGTCCGGTGCGGAGGTTCGCGCCATCCGAGTTATCGATGAAGCCGGTCTTGTCGATGCCCGGTGCTGGCGGAGCCACCTCCGCATGCGCTCGGTCCGGAGAGCCGGTCGCGTGAGCCGCCGTCCCCGACGAGCGCTGGACCCCTCCAGCACCCGCGGCACCGTCAGACCCGATCGCCAGCCGCGACGCAACCGATGGCGTCGCGTCGGAATTCGCCGCGGGCCGGCCGAACAGCGCCTGGAGCGGGATGCCGGCAGGTAGAGGAGCGGAGACGCCCGCCGGGGGAGGAGCCGGTGCGACGGCCTCGCCGACCTGCGCCTGGTTGGCCGGCGACGCCACCGGCGCGGCCTCCACCGGCAGCTGCTCGGCAAGCGTTCGCTTGCCCGGACTCAGCGCCCCACCGGCGGAGGCATCACCCACGCGTGGCCCCGTGGTGGCGTCGCCGCGCGGTTCCCGCATCACTGCCGCCTCCCGCTCGCCGTACCTGCGCGCATGTCGTGGTCAGCGCTCCGGGCACCGCAGCTATCACGGTGCACCGCCATCGCGCCATCGCATCCACACGTCTTCCACCGCCCGATGCATCTTTGCCAGCCTCGCCCGAGGTGCGCTGGTAACCTTTGTACGTACACCTGTTGCGCAGGCGACATCGTGCAGCATGGATCTCCCGAGAGCGCGTTCATCTGCCCTCTCCTACGACAAGACCGCCGCGCTCCAGCCACGCACCGGTGCGAATTGACGGGTCGACGCAGAAATCGCGAAAACCCGTCAGCGACGCGCACCGCGTTAGAGCGACCTGGAGCAGCGGTTCAATGCCCGGGCCCATCCATGTCGACTGCGCCGCCCAGCCCACACCAGTGCCCCCGCGCCATCCAGCGTGGACGCTGTCGTCCCGATTGTTCGACCGCCGTCTCGTCGCCCAGCCCCAGCTCCAGGCTCCACCGCAGCCAACCCCGCTCCCATCGGCTTGTTCCCGGATGTCCCCACCGTGCCCCCGGGTCGCCACAGCGTGGTCCGTACCCGGCTACGCCTCGAAGCGAGCACTTCGACGAGGTACGAGCACGCTCCGCCGCGCGCACGAGGTCTGGAGCTCCTTCATGCTACACTGCTGAATGTAGAACCAGGGCAGAGACGGCGAGGCGAACGACCTTACATCGATATGATCTCAAAACATCAGATAACATCGTTTGTGTTCTGCATGCTGGTGCTTACCGCTTGCGGTTTCCCCAGACCCCCGGACCTCGCCCAGTGCAACCTCTCTTCTGACTGCACATCGGCCATCGCACCGATCTGTATTCATGGTACGTGCGTCGCCAGCTGTCAGGTCAACGACCATTGCCAGGGAATCGCAGGTAAGCCGTTCTGCGACACGTCGAGCGGTCAGTGCGTCGCGTGCCTTGACGGGACGAGCTGTCCCACCGACAAGCCAACCTGCGATGCGACGGCACGAGTGTGTCGCGGTTGCCTGACGGACGATGAGTGCTCGAGCGGTGTCTGCCTTGAAGCCGAAAGCCGATGCGCGAACGAAGCAGAGGTCTTGTTTGTCGCTGTCTCTGCAAATTCGACCGACGTCGGCACGTGTTCGAGGGCATCACCATGCGCCACCCTCCCCTATGCCATTTCCCTGGCCACCACGAGTCGTAACATCATTGCGATCACAGGCGGACAGATATCTACTCCGTCCACCATATCCATTGATCGCCCAGTCTACATTCACGGAAACGGGACGATCATTCACAGGGGTGGTGTCGTCGTGTCGACGCCTCAGTTCACTGCCGTGACCCTGGAGGAGCTCACAGTGACGGCCGAGTCAGGAAATCCCCTGGTCGCCATGACTGTGGGTTCCTCCGGCTCGCTTCGCCTGTATCATGCGACCGTCACCGGTCAGATCACCACCAACGGTGGGACGATCTCGGTGGCCAAGTCCACATTTTTGACTCCGGACACATTCAACGCAGATGGAATTGTGTGCACCAGTGGTACGATCGCCGTGACCCAGAGCTCGTTTCATCGCGTCGTGGTCCGATGCTCGAACTGTCAAGTGGCTGTTGACAAGAGCACTTTTGACATGCTCAGCGATGGTAGCATCTCTGTCCAAGGTGGCGTCGCGCGCATCGAGAACAATCTCATCATGAATGCGATTGATCTTGCCGATAGCATGGTTGTCATTGGGGTTGCCCCTGGTAGCACCATACGATTCAATACCTTCGTCAACACCTCCGGAGTCGCCTCAGACGGAACGGCGCTGAGCTGTGATGGCACACCGATTGTGACCAGCAACATATTCGCCTACAACAGCATGCATCCGTTCACCCCCACCGATACCTGTCCTAGCAGGTACTCGTTGTTCGATTCGACGGCGGTGAGCGCGGAGACCCAAGGCAGTGGCAATCAAGTAGCCGACGCGGCCCTGTTCTTCGTCGATCGAGCGCGAAAGGACTTTCACCTCAGTTCGACCAGTCCAGCTCGGGGCAAAGCAGAGCCCGGGCTTGGCGTCGGCGATGACATCGAGGGGCATCCACGCCCTGCGTCCGCCGACATCGGCGCCTACCAGAGCCAGTGATGATTCGCGCGGCGTACAACTGGCCCAGAGGTCGAGGACCATCTCTCGATGATGGAGATCGAGCGCGACAACCTCAACGCCAGGCTCGCTCGCGCCGAGCAGTAGCTCGCCCTCGGGCCTGTAGCGCCAGAATCCGCCGCGCCCTCGAGAATCGGCACCAGCACCGCCGAGACCGCCGTCTCGCTCAACTACCGCTGTCGAGCCTGCGCATCGAGATCATGGCCGCCGAGGGCGAGTTGGAGCAGTACTCGCAGAGCATCCCGCGCGCCAGCTTCGAGCTGAGCCCGCCCGTCGCTCAAGGATGGCGCGTCCCACTGCGACGAGGCCCGCGAGCTGCTCCACAAGCTCCGCGAGGTCGCCGAGTGGCGACCGGCGACCGGTGGCTCAGAAGCACGCCGGATGCTCGATGCAGCTCCGGAACACCGGGCCGTCGGGACAGTAGCCGCTGATGCAGTCCTGATCGCCCTCGCACATCGCGTTGTCCGGGAGCAGCGCCACGCAGGTGCCAGTCAACCCCGAGCCATCAAGCTTGCAGGATGAATCATCAATGCATGTGCCGTTGCACGGCATCCCCAGCCGCGGGAACTCGCGGCACAGGTGGCTGGTCGCGTCGCACTCCATGTAGATCGAGCAATCGATTGACGTCGTGCACGGGTCCCCCGGCAATCCAACGGTGATGCACGTGTTCGTGGCCGCGTCGCAGCGCAGGTTCTCGCTCGTACAGCGCTGAAACGGGCAACGCTCCGTGGCGCGGGGCAGCGCGCGACAGGTCCCCGGCAGGTCGGTCAGCTCGACGCACGCCAGCCCATCGCTGCACTCGCGGTCGCTGCGGCACGACCCGCCCTCGTCCGCGGGCGCGTGACAGGTCCGGTCCTCACCACAGACCAGGCCCGCCTGGCAGTCGCGCGCCTTGTCGCAGGTGCCACCCGCTGCCACGGGCTCCTGTGTTGCGCGGCATTGCCCGACGCAGCACCCGCTCTCCGGGCAGTCCGCCGGCAGGACACAGGTTCCAGATGCGCATTCGGCATCGAGCGAGCAACCATCGCCGTCCGCGACCTGACCGACCAGCATCCGGCTGCACACGGCCGGTGGGATGTGCGCGTCGTGCGCGGTGACGTCACAGCTCTGGTTGGCCATGGCATCGACGCACTGACGCGCTAGATCGCCATCGTAGGTGACTTTGTGAGCCGCGACGGCGGCGCTCACGCTGGGGTCGGGGCTCGGACGCATCAACGCGTGGCACGAGGCCTCGTCGGGGAACAGCTTGCACCGGACCAAGTGCTCGCAGCGCGCCTGCTCCATCTCCTGGTCGAGATCGGACAGCGCGATCGAGGAGCGACCGCAGGCCATTGCCGCGATGCTCAGGACGGCGCAGAAACGCAGCATGCGGGTGCTCTTGGAGATACTGTGACGAGATCCGGCAAAACAACAGGGCCCGTAATGGGCCCCGTGCACGTTCCCAGATAAAATTGACGCAGCGCCTAGGGGACGATGGTGACCGCCGCGTAGGTCGCGGACTGGTGCGTGTGACAGCCAATCGGCCCCGAGCCTGTAAGCTGCGCGGTGTCGACGGTATATGTGCCGCCGGCGTTGGTGGCACCGGCGGGGGGATCCGGCTCGTGCTGGTTCCCGAAGGAGTGCGTGACATGGGTGACGGTGTCAGTATTGTGCAGGAGGATCTTGGCGCCTTTCTTGATCGAAAACGTCAGACCCGTCATCGGGTGCATGGCGATGTTGCCTGTGAGCCCAGCCGCGTACGTGACGGAATAGATTGGCGCGATGGTGAATGACGAGGTGAACGTCTTGTTCCCCACCGGCGACGTGACGGCAAGTTTGAGGTCGGCCGTCATCTGGGTCGCAGTGGCATCGGTAGGAATCTTGACGGTGTACATGGCGGTCGCGGTACCGTTGGCCGCGAGCGTGACCGAAGCCGGTCCAGCGACGGTGAGGCCGCCCGTCGTCAGCGCAGCCCCGGTGCCATCGACCAGCGAGGCCGTCACCGCCACGTTCCCGGCGTACGACCCTGTACTGGTGAGGCTCAGCGTGACGATCTCGCTCTTCCCGAGCTCGGTCGGCACCGTCATGCGGTCCATGGTCGCGTTGACGCCGGGCGTCGAGTTCGACCCCGTGTTGGACCCGGTGTTCGAGCCGGTGTCGTCGTCACCCCCGGTGGGGGCGGAACCGCTGTCGCCGATCGTCAGGCAGCCAGCGAGGGAGAGGCCCAGAACCGTGGCCAGGAGGGTGCGCATGTTGCGCAACAATTACACGATGCGTGCCGCAGCCAACTCGACGAAATCACTAGGAGCTTCAGCTCAAAACCCTGGGGGATAGCTCCCCAACTGGGTCCAACACTCCCCGGCACCATGGCGAAATCCACAGCCCGCGCGAGGGCTTGCTCGGCGAGGAACTCAGCCCCGCTTGATCAACTTGTGCAGCCAGGCGCCCGCCTGGGCGGCCGCTCCCGAAAGCGCCCCGGGACTGGTCGTTCGCTGTGTGATCTTTGCACCGAGGAAATAGACCGCCGCACACCAGGCGACGACCAGCGCGTAGATCGCCAGCGTGATCCCCGGGATCGGGACGAACATGGCGACGAGCAACGCAGCGGCCGTAACCACCGCAGCGATGATCCCGGCACGCAGGCCCAGGTACCACGCAGTCAGCGCTCCGACGATCAACGCAGGCAGCATGAGCGGACTGTAGCACGCGCCGCGTCACGGCGCCGGCGTGTTGCGCCCCCTGCTACGAGCCCGATCAGCGCGCTTCGAACGCAACCGCCGCGACTCTGAGGGCGATGAACAGCCACACCGTGGGCGGCACGTGACTCATCGCGCCGCTCGCTGGTCCAGACATCGAACACCCGCCGCCCGCGCCGTCATTCCAGCCGCTCGCGGCAGGGGAAGTCGCAGGTCTTGCGGTGGCTGCAGTCGTAGGCGCAGCCGCAGGCCAGCGCGAAGGTCGCGAGGATCTCGTCGGCCGGGCCGTCGGGGACGGCGCGGCGGGCGGCGCGGGTGGCGGCGGTGAGGGCCGGGCCGTCGCTGACGTACGGCGTGGCGATGAAGCCGAGGCGGAACAGGGTGTCGCGCACGATGCGGTACGGGGTGACGGTGAAGTCGCCGAGGTCGGGGTAGCGCAGCACGCCGAGCTTGGCGAGCATGTCCATGATCCAGAACAGCTCGGTGCGGAACAGGCCGCGGCCGAGGGCGGCGTCGAGCGCGGCGAACGCGTCGGCGGCGGAGGCGCGGCCGTCGAGCTGGGAGGCGAGCTCGGGGACCTCGGCGCAGCGGCGCGCGGCGAGCGACACGAGCATCAGGGCGCGGGCGTCGACCTGGGCCGGCAGGTTCTCGGGCACGGTGCCCTGGTAGAGGTCGCCGAGCACGCCGGCCTTGTCGAGGGCGTGGTACGCGGCGAGCACGGCGGCGCGATCGCGATCGAGCCGGAACGCGAGCGCGGCGGCGACGGCGACGCGGTAGACGACCTCGTCGGCGCCCTCGACCCAGGCCTCGGGGTCGAGGCCGAAGTCGGCGGGCTGGTAGGTCGGCGCCGGGCGGTTGACGTCGACCCACCAGGCGGCGATGCGCTGGCGGGTCTCGTCGAGGATCTCGTCGGTGAAGCCCTGGGCGAACCGCGTGGTCGGCACGGCGCGCTCGCGGCCGCGCGGGTTCGGGACGCCCTCGATCGTGAGGTGGCGGAGCGGCGCGGGCAGCGGGCTGCCGGCGGGCGCGAGGGCGGCCGGGGCCGAGGGGTCGACGGGCGCGGCCGAGGGGTCGGCGGGCGCGGCCTCGTCCTCGGCGATCTGCGGGATGACGGGCTCGGGCTCGGGCCGGTCCTCGTCGAGGAACTCGTCGACGTCGAGGGTGGTCGCGAGCGAGATGTAGCGCTCGGCGCGCGGGCCGGGGGCGACGGCGATCCCGATGGTGCGAAGCAGGCCGGCGCCGATCGTGATCTGGAGCCAGGTCTCGAGGGCCGGGCGCGACGGGACGATGCCGCGGTACGCGGACGAGGCGAGGTGCTTGTAGATCTCGTCCTTGTGGTAGGCGCGCTGGGCGAGCAGGTCGAGCACGGTCTTGCCGAGCAGCGGGTTGAGGTGCCAGACGCGGTCGAGCACGGCGATCGCGGTCTCGTCCTCGCCGCTGGCGGCGGCGAGCGCCTGCATGAACAGCGACGGCATCGCGGTGGCGCCGCCGGTGCCGAGGAAGCGCAGCACCACGGCCGGGCGCTCGCGATCCCACAGCTTGGCGGCGCGCAGCCGGCTGCGCAGCTCGCGGAACGGCTCACCCCTGGCGGGGGCGTCCTTGCAGATGCGGACCAGCGCGACCAGCGCGCCGCGCGCGTCCTGGCCAATGGGTGGCAGCTCGACGACCTGGGGCATCGCGGCAAGCGTACACCAGGGCGGAAAGCCGCGTCGCGCCGGGCGCCAGTCACAACCGGCGCGACCACACGACGTGGTGGTCGTCGAACGCGTGGCGCCAGTCGCCGCCCCACTCCCAGCCGAGCTCGTCGAGCGCGGCGACGACCGGGCCGGGCCGGACGATCATGCCGGGCCGGATCTCGGCGCGGTCGGCGAACGCGCGGCCGGCATCGGGCAGGATGCGCCCCGGCAGGCGCCAGGGGTTCTCGACCGGGTTGAGATCGATCGCGAGGCCGAGCGCGTGCTGCGACAGCTGATCGGTGCCGGCGACGACGCGGAAGTTGAACGCCGAGGAGTTGTCCGCGGCCATGGAGGCGTCGTCGGACGCGCCGAAGTCGTCGACCAGGCGGAGCCGGCGGATCGGAAAGCCGATCTGCCACAGCCGGCGGAACAGCGCGACGGCGCGGGGCGCGAGCGCGGCGGCGACGACCAGCTCGCCGCGGGCGGGGCCATCGAAGCTCAGGTGATCGACCTGGAGGTACGCGAGGTCGGCCCAGCGCGGGCAGCGCGGATCGCCGCCGCGCCACGACACACCGTCCATGCGGGCGCGAACGGCGGGCGGCACCGGCGCGATCTCGGCGGAGGGGGCGCGGCGCGGCGGCGGCAGCAGCGCGGTCATCCGCGGTTGTCCCGTGCTCCGGGACGGCGGGCATGGGCAGCGGCGAGGAGGCGCCGACGCCGGTGTTGCGCGAACCGCGGCAGCGTGGCGCCGGGACACCGTGGCCACGGCGGCTGCACCGGGCGAGTCATGGCCACACGCGGCGAGCGGGTGTCCAGGGGATGGCGGCCCGTCATTCAGGCGGCGGATCGGCGGCGCGATCCGCCGGGGAATCGCCGGAGGGCGCGGCGGAGCCGGTCGCCTTGGCGGGCGGCTTGACCCACGGCTTCGGCCACGGCCGGAGCGGGCGCGGCGCGGCGGCGGGCGTGGCGAGCGCAGCGCCGGCGGACGGCGCGGCGGCGGGCGACGCAGCGGCCGAGGGTGGCGTGCCCGCGGCGGCGCCGGGTGCGGAGCCCGCGGGTCCGGGTGGGGCGGGTTCGGGAGCGCTCGCCGGTGGGGTGACCGGCAGGCGGCTCAGGGTCGCCGATCGCCGCAGCGCGAACCCGGCGAACGGCGACTGCGGGTGCGCGGTGGCGAAGCGATCGTACTCCGTGCGCGCCTGGAGATAGGCGCCGCTGCGGTCGAGCACCGAGGCGAGCTGGAACCGCGCGTCGTCCTGGTCGACCTCGCCGGCGATCGCGGCCTGGAGGTGGGTCACGGCCTTGTCGAGATCGGTGCGGGCGTAGGCGACGCCGAGGTAGTAGTGCATCATCGCGGCGCGCGGCCCCGACGGCTCGTTCGCCAGGGCGGTCGCGAGTGGCTTGACCACCTCGCCGGGCCGGCCGGCCTTGATCGCCGCCGCGGCGGACCGCAGGGCGGCATCGATCTCGGTGAGCTGTGCGTCGCGGATCCGGGCGGTGAGCACGGCGCGGTCGAGCCGGGACAGCGGCTGATCGCGCAGTGCGTCGAGCCTGGCCATCGCCTCACCGCGGTGACCGACCTCGAGCAACTGGTAGATCTCCCAGGCCCGGGTGTCAGCGGCCTCCCGGGCGACCGCGCGGGCGAGCGCTTCGTCCGCACGCCGGACAGCGGTGTCGCGCTCGGTGACCGCCTGATCGCGGGCGGCGCCGAGCTCGTGTGCGCGGCTGCGGTACAGCAGGTAGCAGCCGGCGGCGCACAGCAGGGTGAAGACCAGGTAGGCGACGAACGAGTTGACGTTGAGCCACAGCGAGCGCCGGCGCTGCTCGGCGACGAGCGCGGCGATCGACTCGGCGAGCTGGGTGACCTGGGCCTGGGTCTTGCGACCCTGTGCGGCATGCTCGTCGAGCCGGCGGCGCAGGCTCTCGAGCAGCGCCCAGCCGTCGGTATCCGAGACCGGCTCGGCCGGTTCGTCGGGCTTGTGGAGAGGCGTGGCCGCCACTGACGTTGTGTTCGCGCGGATCGACCGCCAGATCAAGTCAGTTCCATACATTGAGCCGACGGCAACCGCCTGGTACAGTGCACCCGTTCAGGCTCTGGCTTGGGCACGAGGTTCCATGACCCTGCTCTACGATTGGCTCAAGAAGGCCGCGAAGGCCCAGGGGAACAACAAGGCGGTCGTGTACCGCGACAATTACCTGTCGTGGCGAGGACTTCTCCACCGCGTGGACCGCCGGGCCCAGGAGTTCAAGAGCATGGGGATCAAGGAGGGCGCGTGGGTCGGCCTGATGCTGGGCAACGTGCCGGACTTCGTGATCCTGGCGCTGGCGCTGTCGCGGCTGGACGCGGCGATCGTGCCGATCGATCCGACGACGGGCGGCCGCGAGCTGGAGCTGATCCTCGCCGCGGCGCCGCTGCGCGCGCTGGTGACCCGGCCGCGCGGCAGCGAGGGTTCGATCTCGGCGAACGGGACCAGCGCGCCGGTGCCGCCGAGCACGCTGCCGCGCTCGCGGGTGGTCCGGCCGTCGCCGCCGCCGGCGTCGTTCACTCCGGCGGCGGGCGCGTCCGCCGGTGACGCCGCGGAGGTCCGGCGCCGGCTGCAGGGCACGCTGCTGACCTGCAGCGTGTACAAGCGAGCGCCACCGGATCACGGCGTCGACCCGATCGCGGTGCTGTTCACCGTGGACTCGCTCGGCGATCCCAAGGGCGTGCTGCGCACCGACAAGAACACGATCGCGGCGGTCGATCACGCGATCAGCGCGCTCGGCATGACCGACGCGACCAAGAACCTGGTCGCGGTGCCGCTGTTCCACGCCTACGGCTGGGATCTCGGGTTTCTGCCGACGCTCAAGCTCGGCTCGACGATGTTCCTCGAGGAGGAGATCTCGGCGCGCCGGATCGGCAAGCTGGTGCGCGAGCACGAGGTCGACCTGCTGCCCGGGACGCCGTCGATGTACGCCGAGCTCGCCAGGCTGCCGACCGCGAAGAAGATCGAGATCAAGTCGCCGCGCTACCTCGCGGCCGGCTCGCGGCTCGACCAGACGGTCGCCGACGAGTTCTTCGACAAGTACGGGGTCCGGCTGCTCAGCTGCTACCATTCCACCGAGGCAGCGACGGTCACGCTGGAGGACACCGGCAAGTACCCGACCACGGTCGGCAAGCCGATCGACGGCGTGGACATCAAGATCACGTCGCCCGACGGCTCGCAGCTCAAGTCCAGCAAGCCGAGCGACGGCCTGATCTGGGTCAAGAGCAAGACGCTGTCGCCGAAGTCGATCGGCCCGTTCGACGACGAGCGCGCGCCGGCCTCGGCCCGGGCGTCGGGCATGGTCGCGATCGGCGCGATCGACAAGACCGGCTGGCTGCGCACCGGCGACCTCGGCCGGCTCGACAAGAACGGCCGCCTGCAGCTGACCGGCCGCGAGGACGACGTGGTCAAGGTCGACGGCAAGCGGGTCGCGCTCGGCGAGGTCGAGGGCTGCCTCGAGGCGTTCCCCAAGATCAAGGCGGCCCAGGCCACCGTGGTGACCGATCCGATGGCCGGCGCGATGGTGGTCGCGCGCGTCGTCATGAAGCAGAAGTGCGGCGCCGAGGAGATCATCGATCACTGCGCGCGCAACCTCGCGCCCTACAAGGTCCCCCGCCGCATCGAGTTCTGCGAAGCGATCTGAGAGATCGTTCCGCGACCTCCGACGAGCACAGGGCCAACGGGTGCGGGCGGCGCGGCGCGCCCCGCCGCATCGAGTTCTGCGAAGCGATCTGAGAGATCGTTCCGCGACCCGCGGCGCACAGGGCCACCAGGTGCAGGGCCCGCGCGTCGCGGCGGCATCGAGTTCTGCGAAGCGATCTGAGAGATCGTTCCGCGATCCGCGACGTGCACTAGGCCACCAGGTGCAAGGCCGCGCGGCGCGGCGCGCGGAGGGGTGAATGCGCCGGCTCTGCCGGCGCAGAGGGGACGGGAAGGTCCCCTGTTAATTAATCACGACGAGCTGGCCGGCGTCGTGACCGCAGAACCGCGCGTTGAGATCGTACTTGGTGCCGCACAGCGGGCAGATCCGGGCGATCACGCCGGCGGGCTCGGTGGTGCGGGCGCGCCGGGGCCGCGTCGCGTTGTAGACCGGGAACGGCACGAGCTCGTTGCCATCGTGCGGGCAGCTGCGAAGGCCGGGCTCGTAGGCCCGGCGGCACGCCATGCACACCAGGCCGGCACTGCGCGACAGCGCGCGCATCGGTCCCAGGCCCGGTCCGCCGAGCAGCTCCTCGGGCGGGACCAGCCGGCGCGCGTCGCGCGTGCAGTAGGTCATGCCGTGGTACTCGGTGCGACAGGTCGGGCACACCATCGCGCTCGAGGTGGCGACCGCGAGCCCGCCTCCCCCGCCGCTGCGCACCTGCTGCGGAGGCCGCGGCCGGGCGCGGGGGAGCGCCGGCACCGGCGGCACCGCGGCCGGTGGGCGCGCGGCCGGGACCGTCGCGGCGTGCGCGCGGGTCCGCCGGCGCAGCACGAGGGCGACCGCCACGAGGCCGGCGATCACCAGGACGAGCAGGCCGATGACCGCGACGAGCAGCCAGCGGTCACCGGCCCCCGCGAGTGCGGGGGTCATCGAGGACGGCGATGGGATCGAAGCCGGGGCGGCAGCCGGGGCGGCGAACAGAGCCGCGGTCGTCGATGAGATGGCGCCGGACATCGACGATGACCTGATCCGGAGAAAACTTAGCAACCAGCGCCGGTTCGGTCAATGCGGAAATCGGCACTCTCCGACGGCGCAGCGCTTCCAAATCCGCCGGTTCGCGGTACTACGGATCGCGATGCCCGACCTGGTGATCGGCGGTCGCCGCACAGGCCCTGCCAGACCGTGGCGCTCCGGGGGCATCGTGCTCGCCCTGCTCGCTGTGGCGGCTGTGGTAGCCTGGTTCATCTACCGCCGCACGGTGGCCTACGACATGCCCTCGGGTGAGGTGCAGGGGGAGCTTGCCTGGGCGCCGCCGACCTCGGGGTCGCCGGCGAGCCTGGTCCATGGCAACGCCTCGCTCGCCTGGCTGGGCGGCATCGCAGTGCTGCATGTCGCGGGCGATCCGCATGCGATCGGAGCGTCTCATGGTCGGCTGCTCGCGCCCTGGCTGCGGCCGATCGCGGCAGCGCTGGCGCCGTCGGTCGCGGGCACGGTGTCCGACGACGGGCTGCTCGGCCGCCTGACGCACGGCATCCGGCTGGCGTGGCGCTGGCGGCTGATCGATGACGGACTGGTCGAACCGGATCGCCGCATGGTCGCCGGCCTGACCCGCGGCGCGGCCGCGAGCGGCGTGGCGCTCGGCTACGATCCGCTGCTCCGCGACCAGGCACTGCTCGACGTCGGCGCCCCGTCGCCGCGCAGCGATCAGGCCGAGCAGCACGCGATCGCGCACGGCCTGATCCTGATCGGGGCGCAGGCACAGATCCCGGCCCGGGTCTGGATCGGCCGCGCGCTGGCGCTGCCCGGCCTCGACGACGGTGGCGACTCCGCGATCCCGGTGGTGACGATCGCCCGGCCCGACGGGGGGCTCGCGTGGGCCGGTGTGGGCTGGCCCGGTGAGCTCGGCGTGGTCACCGGGATCAACGCGGAGAGCATCGCCGTGCTGGTCGATCCGGCGCGCACGGTCGACGTCCGGGTGACGCGCGCCGCGCGGCCGGTCGCGCTGATCGCGCGGACCGTGCTGGAGCAGGCGCGAACGCTCGACGACGCGATCAAGCTGATCGAGGCCTCGCCGCCGCTCGGCAGCGCGGTGATCGCCGTGGTCGACGGCGCGAGCGGCAAGTGGGTGCAGGTCGAGCGCACGCCGAGCCGGGCGATCGTCGAGCGCAGCCCGCGGTCGCCGGCGCTCGGCGACGTGCTGACCACCAGCGCGCTGGCCGGCGATCCCGAGAACGATCGCGCGCGGCGGATGCTGCCGAACCAGGCCCGGGTCGAGCGGGCCGCTCGCCTGCTCCGCGCGCCGCTACCCGACGCCGCGGCGATGGCGGCGATCCTGCGCGATCGTCGCGCGCCCGATGATTCGCCCCGCCCGCCCGGTCACCGCGGTGCGATCGACGATGGCCGCGCGGTGCAGACCGTGATCGTCGATCCGGCGTCGCTGTCGCTGTGGGTCGCCGATCCGAGCGCCGGAGGCCGGATGCGCGCGCTCGATCTGCGCTACGAGCTGCGCCACGAGGGCGACCGCGCCGCGCCCGCCCCCGACATCCCGGCCGAGCCGGTCGAGCCCGGCGCCGGCGCTGCGGTGCTCGCCGCCGCGCGCGCCGAGCTGCGCACCGCGCGGGCGGCGCTGGCGTCGGGCGACCGGGTCCGCGCAGCCGAGGCGTGCGCGCGGGCACGGACGCGGGCCCCGACGCTGCCCGAGGCGATCGAGCTCGACGCGATCATCGCGCAGGCGCGCGGCGACGAGGCACGGGCCCACGCGTCGTTCCAGGCCTGGCTCGACGGCGGGCCGGACGATCCCCGCGGTGAGGAGCGCGCCCGGGCTGCGCTGGCGCGATAGGCTACTTGCTGAGCCAGAAGCCGGCCAATGTGCCCACGCTCGCCCCGATCGCGAGCAGCACGATCACCCACCACACCAGCTTGCCCGACCTGCGCGGAGCCTGGGGGTGGCGCACCGGGTATGTCCCCGGCAACGCGCCGGGGCCGAGCGGGCCGCCGGGCCCGAGCGCCGCGGCCTGATACTGCGCCGGTGACTGCTGCGGCACCGGCGACAGCGGCGCGTACGCCGGCGAGCCGACCGGCGGCGTCATCACGGGCGATAGCAGCGCGGGTGGCGGCGGCGTGGGCCCGGGACGGCCATGGCCATGGGATCGATCATTCACCGCCGGCCCGGGACCGGGCGCCGAGAGGCCGGGTGGTACCGGCGTTCCGGACATCGCCGCCAGGCCGGATCCCTGCGGAGCTGCCGGTGGCGGCATGGCCGGCATCGGCGGGGGCAGCAGCGCGTTCGGCAACTCGCCGCGCCGGGTCTCCAGCATGTCGGCCGTGGGCACGCGACCGACCGCGATCGCCTTCTGCGCGAGCGCGGCGTACTCGCTGCTCTGGCTGGACGCATCCTGCAGCGCCACGGCGAGCGCCGACACGTCGGCGTAGCGGTTGGCCTTGTCCTTCTCCAGGCACTTGAGGATCGCGCGGTCCGCCGCGCGCGGCAGGTTCGCCTGCGGGCAGGCCTGCGACGGCGGGATCGGGGTCTGCTTGAGCTGGGCGGTGATCAGGCCGGCCGGACCCTTGGCGTCGGGGAACGGCAAGCGGCCGGTGATCATCTCGTACGCCAGCACGCCGAGCGCGTAGACGTCGCTCCGGCCGTCGAGCGCCTTGCCCATCAGCTGCTCGGGCGACATGTACTCCAGCGTGCCGAGGGTCTGCCCGGTCGCGGTGAGCTGCGGCGACTGCGGATCGATGGTCTCTCCGCGCATCACCTTGGCGATGCCGAAGTCGAGGATCTTCACGAACTCGGGGTTCCCGGGGCGGGTCTCCAGGTAGATGTTCTCGGGCTTGAGATCGCGGTGGACGATGCCCTGCGCGTGCGCCTCCGCGAGCGAGCTGCACATCTCGGTGAGGATCTTGAAGACGCGCTTCCACTCGAGCGGCGCCTCCTCGTGAAACACCTGGTGCAAGCTCTTGCCCTCCAGGAGCTCCATCGCGATGTACAGCGTGCCCGACGGCGTCTGGTCGAAGTCGTAGGTCGTGATCGTGTGCGCGTCGCGCAGGTTGCACAGCACCATGCCCTCGCGGCGAAACCGCGCGACCAGGTTGTCGTCCTTGGTCATGTCGGGGTGGAGCAGCTTGAGCGCGACCTTGCGGCCGGTCGCGAGCTGCACGCCGCGATACACCGCACCGAACCCGCCCTCGCCGATCTTCGACTCGATCTTGAAGCGGTTGTTGAGCACCTGACCGAGGTAGACGTCGTCGCCGCTCGGCTTGCGCGCTTTTTGGGGCGCGCGCCCCGCGGTTCCCGCCGCGCCCGCTGCCGCCGCCGCCGCCAGCTTGTGTGCCGGCCCGTGTGCCTGGGCCTGCGCGGCGGCCAGCGCCTGACCGTGTCCTGCTGCGGGAGGGAACACCGGCCTCGGCGTCTCCGCGGGCAGCACGGGCGACTTCCCCTGCCCCGCCGTCGCGGGCCTGGCGCCGCCGGGCGCGCCGGCTGTCCCCGACGGCGGCGGCGCCGATGGGCCGGGCGAGCGGTTGGGCCTGGATTGCGACGGCGGCGTCGCCGGCGCACCGCGGACGCGCTCGACGATCGGCGGCGCGCTGGGCGATGCGGTGCCCGGTCCGGCGCGCCGGGTGGGTGCCAGTCGATAGCCGCACACGCCGCAGAACCGCGCATTCGGCTCCAGCGGCGAATTGCACGACGGGCACGTCATGTCGACGAATTTTCGCAGAACATCCCAGCCTTGGCACGCTACAATCCCGCAAAACGCGGGCCGGCAAGACGCAGGCCCGCAAAACGCCGCCCGCACGAGCTCGGCCTAGCAGCGCAGCGCGAACAGCAGGATCACGACGACGATGATCGCGCCCGCGATCACTGGCACGAGCCATGTAGGCCGGGCTGCTTCGAGCGGCGCCGGCGGCAAGGCCTCGATCGCCTTGTCATCGCCGATGAACAGCCGGATGCGCGGGCCACCGGGGCCGAACTCGACCGCAACCGGGAGGTTTCGCACGATCGGGGTCTCGGTCACGCGATGGCCGTCGACGTAGGTGCCATTGGAGCTCCCGAGGTCGACCAGCACCCACCCCGCGTCGATCTGGCGCAGCTCGGCATGACGCGAGCTGGCATCGATGTCGCGGTGCGGATCGAACGACACCTCGCACTCGGGATGGCGGCCAAACCGCAGGCGCAGCCCGGCCGAGAATTCCTGGCGCTGGCCCCGGCGGCTGCCGGCGACGTGGTCGACCACGACCCGCACGGGAGCAATGGTATCATCGGCCGCCAAGCCACCACGCGATCGCGCACGAGATGACCGCGATCACGGCGTACGGCCACCAGGTCAGGCCCACCGCTCGCAGCCGGCGGCGCGCCGGGCCCTCGACCTCCTCCACCGGCAGGGCGGTCGCCGGGAGTCGGATCCCGATCTGCGAGCGCAGGACGGCGTGCTGGCCGGTCACCGGGATCGACGGGGGGATCGACGCGGTCGGCAGGCCGATCCGCGCCGCCAGCCGGCGGGCGACGTAGGAGGTCGGGGTCAGGGCCGGGTCGCCCTCCTGCTGCGGGTCGAACTCACGGAAGCTCGGCAGATCGCTCTCACCGGACGGGGCGAGGAGCCGGGGGCCGGACAGCTCGCACACCACCGCGGTGATGTTATCGCTCCCGCCCGCGGCGCGCGCCGCGGCGATCAGCAGCTTGACCGACTCGGCCACGCTGTGGGGCTCGGCCAGCAGCAGCGCCAGCGCAGGGTCGCCGACCAGGCCATGCAGCCCATCGCTGCACAGCAGCACGCGGTCGCCGCGGCGCAGCTCGATGATCGACAGCGAGGGCTCGACGTCGTCGGCGACGCCGAGCGCCTGGAGGATCGCGCCGCCGGCGCTCGCGGCCTCGTTGGGGCTGTGGCCGGCCGCGAGCAGGGCCCACTGCAGCGACTGGTCGCGCGTGACCTGGACCAGCGCGCCGCTGCGCAGCACGTAGGCCCGGGAGTCGCCGATGGTGGCGAGGATCAGGCGATCGCCGGCCACGCCGGCCGCCGACAGTGTCGTGCCCATGCCGCGCAGCCCGGGCTCGCGGCGCCCCATGGCATGGACATCGTGGTTGGCGACCCGGACGGCGCGGCGCAGCAGGCGGGCGAACACCTCCGGATCGCGGGTGTCCGGCGTGCGCTTCATCTCGCGCCAGGTCACCAGGGCGGCGAGCTCGGACGCGATCTCGCCGCCCTCGACGCCGCCCATGCCGTCGCACACCACGAGCAACGGGCCGCGCAGGCCGGTTGCCGACCACGGCTCCGCGACGTCGACCGGCAGCAAGCTGTC
The DNA here is from genome assembly GCA_041495365.1 of Kofleriaceae bacterium. GTDB lineage: Bacteria > Myxococcota_A > Polyangia > Haliangiales > Haliangiaceae > JABFXX01. Next base: position 29,878 of record JBGQCL010000048.1, read on the forward strand.
GAGATCGCCGACCAGGAAGTGGTCCTCGTTGTGCTCGCGGACCTGGCCGACGTCGCTGGCCCCGGCGACCACGATGTCGAGCGCAGCGAGGAGGACCGGTTCGCTCACGTCACCTGCCGAGCTCGATCCGCAGCAGCTGATCGCCCATGCGGACGTGGTCGCCGTGCCGCAGCACGGTCGGTCCGGCGATGCGCACGAACGTGCCATTCGAGCTGCCGAGATCGGTGACCAGCGCGCGCTTGCCGTCCCAGGTCAGCGCCGCGTGACGCCGCGACAGGAACGCGTCGTCGCGAAACACGATGTCGCCCTCCTCGCGGCCGAGCACGACCTCGTCGCCGGCCAGGTGGCGGACGTCGCGGTAGCCGCCCGATGGCACGATCTGGACCAGCCGGCCCCACGGCTCGCGCGGCGGCGAGCCGAACAGCGCGACGCCGTGACGGACCAGCGGGTAGACCTTGATCTCCTCGGGGTCGAGCCGCTCGTAGCGCAGCACCTCGCGGCCGACCAGGATCGTCATGCCGTCGATCAGCTCGACCGGTGCGTCGGTCTTGCGGAACAAGCCGTTGAGCATGTCGAGCGGGTGGATCTTGACCACGCCGTCGCCGCCGCGCTCGAGCCGGGCGTGCTGGCGGGCGAGGAAGCGATCGTCGTCGAACGCGATGTCGGCGCCGGCGCGCCCGACGATCAGGTACTCGCCGGCCAGCGGATAGCGCTGGCCGTCGGAGCCGTCGCGGTTGACCAGCACGGCCATGCCCCAGGTCCCGGGAGCGAGCCGCGCGGGCGGCGGCGCGCCGCGGTTCGCCGAGGTCGCGCCGTCATCCTGGGCGAGCGTGCCGGCGTGGGGGTCGATCGGGCCGTCGAGCCTGGCGGCGAGCGGCGCGGCCGACGGGCCCGCGGGCGACTCGGACGCCTCGAGCCGCAGTCCGCACTGCTGACAGAACGCGAAGCCGAGCGGGGTCTGGGTCCCGCAGCGCGGGCACGCGATCGTGCTGCCCTGTCCGAGCCGCGCCGGCCCGCCCGTCGGTCCGCCGGGAGCCGGCGGCAGCATCGTCGGCTGCAGCGCATCGGCCTGGCGCGGCGGCAGCCCCATGCTCGGCCCGGAGAGCGCACCGGCGCCGGGCCCGCCGATCGGGCCGAACCCGACGCCGGTGCCGGGCGGCTGCGACGGGAACCCGCCGATCGGCCCCGACGGCATGCCCGGCATCGGCCCGCCGAGCGCGGCGACCGCAGCCGGTATCGGGCCGGCCGCGGGCAGCGGCAGCGGACCGGCCGGCGGCATCGCACCCCCCATGGGCCCCGCGCCCGGTCGAGGTCCCGCCGCGGCGGCCGGCAGCGCGCTGCCGCACTGGCGGCAGTACTTCATCCCCGCGGGGTTCTCCCCGCGGCACACGCCGCACACCATGCTGGGCAACCCTTGTGCCGGCACCTGAGTCGGTGCAAAGGCCTGCGCCAGCGAGCTACCGCAGTTCAAGCAGAACGACGATCCCGCTGGGCTTTCGTGGCCGCACATCGAACAACGCATCGTTTCCCCGACATTGAACCCGATCCAAGTGTCTCCACAATCACCCGCCACGGGAATGGGCTCCGGCCGGTTTGCAACGCCATGACGGTCTTGCTAAGACGGGCCGGCTCCGTGGCCGCCAACTTTGCACGCCGTCTCGCGCTGTCCATCGCTGGTCCTCGGGGGGGTCCTCGGGGTCCTCGCCCCGGTCCGGACCCCGTCGCTGGCTCCCGCATCCTGCGCGTCCGATCGACGGCGCTGTCGGTGGGATTCTCACTCGGGGTGCTTGCGGCGCTCGCGGGGATCGGCGGCTGCGTGGACACCGCGATCCGCACCGCGCCGTTTCGCAGCCGCCCCGACGCTGCCGAGCCCGGATCGCTGCAGGGGCCGTTCGATGGTCGCGTCGTCGATGCGACCACGCACGCGCCGATCGCGGGCGCGCTGGTCTACGGCGCGTGGACGTTCGAGCGCGGCACCGGCCTCGCCGAGCCCGCCGGCGCCAAGGAGTTCGTCGGCTCGACCGACACCGCCGGCAACTACAAGGTGCCGCGGCTCGACCGGCTGCCGGGTGGCACGCGGGTCACCGAGTTCACCCTGCTGGTCTACAAGCGCGGCTTCATCGCGTATCGCAGCGATCGCCGGTTCAGTGATCTCGGCCCGCGGATGGACTTCGCCCAGACCGCAAACCAGGTGCTGCTCGAGCGCTGGCGCAACGAGCTGTCGCACGCGCGTCACCTCCGGTTCGTCGGCGCCGGCACCGCGGTCGCCGCGCTGACCCAGTGGGAGATCGCCGACGCGAGCGCCGAGCTCGACGGCCGGCGCCCCAGGAGCGGCGACGATCTGCGGCCCGGCCGCGGCGAGGGCCAGTACATCGTCGCGGCCCAGCTGCTCACCGACGCCGACATCAAGGCGCGCACCAAGTACGACGGCGGCTTCGAGACCGGCCCGCTGTCCGACGAGCCCGACACCGCGACCTACTCGTCGCAGCACTTCAAGGCGCTCGGCCGGCCCGAGACCTGGGATGTCGCGCTGCGCATGTGGCGGCTCGACCCGGCCAAGGCCCCGGAGCGCTACGACGAGCTGCTGACCCAGCTGCCGGGGATCGTCGAGAAGGACGACATCGGGACCCGGTCGTTCGTCGCCGCGGAGAGCGAGATCCGCGGCGTCGGCTTCCTCGACGCGCCGCGCGGCGTCGTCGTGCTGATGACGTGCGGCTCGAACCAGTGCCTGTCGTCCGAGGACGCCGCCTCGCTGGCCCAGACGATCTACGGCCGGGTCAAGGCGCTGCTGCCGGTCACGCTCGGAGGCGGCAAGTGAGGCGGCTGCGCCCGCGGCGCCGGCTCGCGATCGTGCTCGCGCTCGCGCTGGTTCCGGCGAGCGCGTCGGCATGGGAGCCGCAGACCACGCACGCCGGCCTCGCCGAGCAGGCCGCGCTGGCGTCGCGGCTGCACAAGCGACTGGTGTCGCTGGGCTTCGTGGGCGGGCTGTTCGAGCCGCTGACGATCCCGCCGGCCGATGCCCCGGCGCTGAGCGCGGCGGTCAAGCTGCTGTCGCCGACCCATGGCTCGGTGCCGGATGCGCGCGGCCGGCAGTCCGCGCTCGCGTGGCTGACCGCCGGGGCGGCGCTCGCCGACATCCCGGCGAGCCAGGCCGCCAACCACTTCTTCGATCCGACCACCGGCGCCGGGTGGGTCCCGCCCGAGCGCGGGCTGACCGGCCGGCTGCGCGAGCTCGTCGGCCAGGGCGCGGTGCCGGACAAGGGGATCCCGGCGCCGGACTGGCTGACCGCGAAGACCAATCCGTTCAACCTCGACCAGTTCCTCAACCAGTATGCCAAGGCGATCAGCGCGGCGACGCCGGGCGAGCGCTCGCGCTACATGGCCGCGGCGCTGGTCGCGGCGGGGGCGATGATCCACACGCTGGGCGACCTCGGCGCGCCGTCGCGGGTCCGCGGTGACATGACGGCCCACCTCGAACCGCTCGGCGCCGGCCCCGACGATCTCGGCTCGCGGTTCGAGCGGATCGCGGCGCTGACCTACGGCCGGCTCGGCGTCCCGCCGCCGTCGCGGACCGTCACGCGCAGCCACCTGCGCGACTTCGTCACCGCAAAGGACGGGGGTGGCCTCGCCGACCTGATCGCGCGCAGCTACTTCTCGCCCGGCACGCTGCCCGAGCCGACCCGGGTGTCGGCCGACGTCAAGCCCCGCCTGGCGCGGCCGCAGCCCGCGCTGCCCACGCGGCTCAACATCATGGCGGCGACCCGCGACGACGGCGCCGCGCTGCGCTCGCCGAGCGGCACCTGCCTGGCGCACTACCGCGTCGATCACGACGTCCTGACGTTCTCGATCGACGACGACTGCATGCTCGAGCAACTCGCGGCGATCCTGCCCGAGGTCGCGGCATACGAGGCCGGCCTGCTCGACTTCCTGCTGCGCGGCGAGCTCACGATCAACGCCGGCGGTCAGATCACGGTGACGGCCGCCGGCCTCGGCGCCGGCAACGTCGAGATCCTGGTCGAGGATGATCGCGGCGTCCGGACGTCGATCGCCAGCGTCGCGGTCGCCGGCGCCGCCGCGGCCGGCTCCGACGCCGGATCGGGGTCCGGCGCGGGCACCTCGCTCGCCAGCGTCGCCGCCCCGGCGACCGGCACCCGGGTGGTCGCGGTGTACCGCGGCGTCGACGCCGCCGGCGAGCCGATCGTCGCGGTCGGTGCGATGCCGCTGACGCACTGACGTGGCGTGAGCGGTGGCGAAGAAGCGACGCAAGGACGAGCACAGCGACGGTGGCCCGAGCGGGCTCGACCGCGTGTTCGCCGCGCTCGACGCCGCGCCCGCCGGGCTGCACGACCTCACCCCACCCTCCGAGCAGCTGCCGAGCGGCCTGCCCGAGCCGCTGATCGACCTCTACGCGCGCTGCGACGGCCTGCGCCTGTACCTCGACAGCGTCGAGCTGCGGCCATCGGCCGAGGTCGAGGCAGTCGATCCGCGAGGCGGCATCGCGGGGGGTGGGGACCCCGACGGCTTTGCCGGCGGGGCCGGGGCCCTCCCCCGTGGGATCGACGGCCGATGGGTGTTCGGCGAGCTCGAGGGCGAGGACCTCCTGATCGATGCGCGCGGCCGGATCTGGCGCCGCGACGAGTCGCTCGACGACCTGGTGTGCGAGGGCGCCCGGCTCGACCGCTGGCTCGCCGGGATCGTCGACGCGCTCGGCGTGCTGTACGACGCCGACGGCGAGTTCGCCGACGGCGTGTTCGACGAGGACGGCGAGCTCGTGCCGGCGGTCGGCGAGCGCCAGCTGCGCGCGATGCTGAAGCGCGATCCCGGCGCCCCGGGGCCGCGCTGGCGGCTCGCCCACGCCCTCCTGTCGCAGGACCGGGTCGACGAGGCCCGCGCCGCCCTCGAGGAGGTCGTGGCCGCCGAGCCCGGCTTTGCCTGGGCGTGGCTCGATCTCGCCCGGATCTCCGAGCGGCGCGGCGAGCTACCCGGCGCGGTCGACGAGGCGCGCGCCGCCGCCGAGGCCGCCGCGGGCCACCCGCAGGCCGGGTACTTCCACGCCCAGCTCGCGCGGCTCGCCGGCCGGGCGGGCGACGAGGCCACGCGCGCCGCCGCCGCCCGCCGCGCCGCCGAGCTTGCGCCCGAGCTCAAGACCGCCCAGCTCGACGGCGCCCAGACTTCGCTCGCCGAGGGCGACCTGGCGTCCGCCCGCGGCTTACTCGATCTCCTCCGCGCGGTGTGGCCTCGCGATCTCGCCGTCCTCGACCTCGCCCGCCAGGTCGAGTCCGCCGGGAACTAGCCATTCCAACCCGGTCGGCCAGAGACCGGTCGAGACCTTGAGATCGACGAGCACAGTCCTCGCAGGTGCAGGGCCGCGCGGCGCGGCGCGCGGTGGGGTGAATGCGCCGGCTTTGCCGGCGCAGAGGGGACGGGAACGTCCCCTATCTGTTGAACACGGCCTGGTCGGCCGGGATCCCGCGCGCCTCGAGCTCGGCGTAGAACCTGGGCACGGTGCCGGTCGCCCCGAACGCCCCGTCCCGGAACTGGAACAGCACGTGGGTCTCGAACGCGGCGTCGCCGACGCCGACGACCTCCTCGATCGACAGCACGCGCATCGTGCCGTCCGACCAGCGCGCCACGTGGATCACGATCTCGAACGCCTGGGCGACCAGCTCGCGGATCGCGAGGTCGCCGGCAGGCGCGCTCAGCCGCGCCAGCATCGCCATCCGGCCGAGCGCCGCTGCGGCGCCCTCGCCGGTCATCACGACCACCGCGCCGTCGATCGCCGCGCACAGCGCCTGGGCCAGCGCCAGCGCCTCGTTGCCGCGGACCTCGCCGACGATCAGGCGATCGGGCTGGAGCCGCAGCGCGGCCTCCAGCAGCTGGCCGAGGTCGATCGCCGGGTTGCGCCCGGCGCCGGCGCGGGTCTCGAGCTGGACCCACTCGTCGCGCTTGATCGACAGCTCGGCGACCTCCTCGATCGATACCACGCGCTCGCCGGGCGGAGACGCCGCGGCCAGCGCGCCTGCCAGCGTGGTCTTGCCCGAGGCGGCCGCGCCGCAGATCAGGATGTTGCGCCGGGCGGAGACGCAGGTCGCCAGGAAATCCGCCATTCCGGCCGACAGCGCGCTCTGGCTGACCAGCTCGGGGAGCTGGGGCATCGCCGACGCCGGCTTCTTGAGCACGATGCAGGCGCCGCGCGCCGCGACCGGCGAGACCGCCGCGGTCAGCCGGGTGCCGTCGCGCATCCGCAGATCGACCACCGGGCGCACCTCGTCGATCGTGGCACCGGCCTCGGCGACCAGCCGGCGGACGACCTTCTCGAACACGTCGTCGGACGAGAACGCCTTGCCCGAGCCGCGCAGCACGCCGCCCTTGCCGACCACGACGCGATCGCGCCGATCGATGATGATCTCGTCGATCTGGTCATCCGCGAGCAGGTCCTCGAGCGGGCCGAGCGCGAGCGCCTCGTTGAGCGCTTCCTTGATCAGCGTGTCCTGGTCGATGTACTTGGGCAGCTCGCCGCTGGTCTCCAGGGTCTCGACGAGGTCGATCGTCGCGCGCTCGGCGCGCTGCCACAGATCCTCCTCGTGCAGCCGCTCCATCGGGATCTTGTCGAGGTCGAGCTTGGCGCGCAGCCGCTCGAGGATGTTCGACTGGAGGTCGAGCATCTTGACGACCTTCGGATCCAGCGGATCGAGGTGCACGCCGCGCCGGCTCGGCAGCGACACCGAGCGGCCGACGACGCGCCGCGCGCCCGCCCCGACCAGGCCGCGCCTGACCTTGTCGGTGGCGATCGGCACGACCTGCGCAGGCGACCCGGCAGCCATCGCGGCCCCGGCCATCGCGCTCGGACCGTTGAGATCGAGCCGCGCACCGGGCGGTGCCAGCGGGGACGGCACCGGCGCGGGCCCCGGCGCGGGCGCAGGTGACGCCATCATCGGGTTCAACTGACCCATTGCCCCCATCGGGCCCATCGGCCCTCCCGTGGGCCCTCCCATCGGCCCTCCCATCGGCCCTCCTCCCATGGGCCCTCCCGTGGGCCCTCCCATCGGCCCTCCTCCCATGGGCCCTCCCATGGGCCCTCCTCCCATGGGCCCTCCCATCGGCCCTCCCGTGGAATTGAGCGGGCTCAGCGCGCCACCCATCGGGTTCATCGGGCCGGTCGGCGCCATGGCACCGATCGGGCCGATCGCGCTCATCGGCCCGCCGGGCGGGGCTCCCGGCGCGCTCGGGGGCGCGTCGCCGAGCGGCGGGGCGACCGGAGGGATCGGCTGCATGATCGGCGGCGGCATGGTGCCACCCGGCCGGCCGATCGGCGGCCGCGGCCGGGCATCCGACGGCGGTGCGGCGATCGCCGGCATGTCGCGCGGCGGCGGGGCATCGCGGGGCGGCGGCATGTCGCGCAGCGCGCCGGGCGCCGGGCGCGGCGGCGCGGGGCGAGCCGGCGGCGCCACCACGGGCGGCGATGGCGGCCGCTCGTCGACCCCGCCCGTCATCGGCAGCGCGGACGGCGCCATCGGCTGGGCTTCGGTCGGCCGCGGCGGGCGCGCATCCGGAGTCGCGACCGGGCGCTCCGACGGCGGCGCGGCGGTGGGCTCCGACATCCCGTCGCCCTCCGACGACGCGGCCTCGTCGACACCGACGATGAAGTCGCCAATGTAGATCTTGTCCGAATCCTTCACCACCAGCGGGCTGGTGATCTTGCGGCCGTTGACGTACGTCCCGTTGGTGCTCTTGAGATCGACGATGATGAACTTGCCGTCCTTGAGCACGATGCGCGCGTGGCGCTTGGATACGTTGCCCTTGGGCAAGACGATGTCATTGCCTTGCACACGACCGATGGTGACCTCGGGTTTGTTGAACACCATGCGGCGCTGCTCGCCGCCTTTTTCTTGTATGTGGATGGTGAACATTGGCTCCTGAGGTCCTCCCGGTAGGCGCCCCTGCGGAACGGTACTAAGCCGCGGTAACCACGGTCAAGTTGGCGACTGCTATGTCTGCCCCTGCGCGACCGGGGCCGTGGCATCGGGCGCCCCGCCGGCAGGCCCGAGATGCAAGGCCGCCCGCACATCGTCCCACCACAGCGACCAGACCCCCGCGACCAGCAGCCCCAGCACCGCCGCGACCAGCAGTGCATCGTGCCATCGCGGCCGGACCATGAATGCACGCTAGCATGTCGCCGTCTCACAGGAAATCGCTCCCCAAGGAGGTTCCAGATGAAGTCCACGACGCGTGGCATCCGTTCGCTCTGCATGGTCGGTCTGGCCGCGATCGTGGCCGCGGCCGCGCCCGCCGTCGCCGCCCCGAAAAAGAAATATCATTTCGAGCTCACGACGGTATCCGCCAAGCCCGAGGTCAAGCCCGAGGTCGCCGGGCTGGCGACCCCGCGGGTCGACGCCCAGGTCCGCAAGGTGTTCGCCGGCCACCCCCAGCTGGTCGCCAAGCTCGACGGCGCCCCCGACCCCAGGTCCGCCGCCGACGCCTACCGCCGGTACCTGACCCAGCACGGCATCGCCGGCGCCTACCTGGTGACCGTCGAGATCACCGAGGCGTCCGAGACGCTCGAGCCGATGGACGACAAGACCTCGCAGCGCCTGGTGATCCGGATCGGCATCCACGTGCTGGGCGAGACCGTCCCGGGCCGCACGATGGGGTTCACCGGCGACGGCAAGGCGACGATCAAGCAGGAGGTCGGGATCAAGCTGCGCGACCGCGATCGCGAGTACACCTGGGACCAGGCCGCCGAGCTCGCGATCGACGACGCGATGAAGACCGTGTTCCAGCAGCTCGCAGCGCCGCCGCCCCGGCGCTAGCTCGCGCTACTTGACGAAGTTGCCGATCCGGTCGAACCGCAGCCCCTGCATCAGGTTCAGGCCCCGGAACTCGCCGTACGACAGCCAGATGAACAGCGCCTTGCCCTTGATGTTCTCGATCGGGACCGAGCCCCAGTAGCGCGAGTCGTTCGAGTTGTTGCGGTTGTCGCCCATCACGAACACGTGGCCGGCCGGCACGACGTAGTGCATCTGCGGCTCGCACGCCCCGGCGTGCGGCTTGGTGACGACGATCTCGCCGGGCTTCTGGTTGTGGGTGCCCACCGGGATCCCGTCGGCCTGCATCGGGCAGCTCGGCGGGAGGTTGGCGCGATCGAGGATCGGGAAGTCTCGGGGGTCGCCCGACAGCAGGCCGCCCTCGCGGGCGAGCCGCTCGTCGCGCAGCGGCCGGGTCGCGTCGTGGTACGTGTGGTAGTCGTGGCCGTCGACCCGCTCGACGTACTCACTGCAGGTCTGGGTCGACCACTGCAGCGTGTCTTCCTTCTGATCGCGGTAGGTGCAGCCCTCGCCCTGGACCAGCCGGTGCTCGATCGGCTTGCCGTTGACGTAGACCACGTTGCAGCGGACCTCGACGGTCTCGCCCTCCGTGGCGACCACGCGCTTGATGTAGTCGCGGTCCGGCTCGCACGGCTGGATGAACACGATCACCTCGCCGTGCTTGGGCTTGCGCCACTCGAACAGCTTGGTGGTCGTGAACGGGATCCGGATGCCGTAGATGAACTTGTTGACGAAGATGTGGTCGTTGATCTCCAGCGTCGGGTACATCGAGCTCGACGGGATCTTGAACGCCTCGAGCACCACCGCGCGCAGCGCGAGCGCGATCAAGATCGCCGCGACGATCGACTCGATGTAGTCGCGCGTGGTCGACTTGTCGGGGCGCTTGATCACCTCGTCGACCAGCGCGTCGAGCGCCGGCAGGCCGTGGCGTACCTTCTGGAGGTCCTTGGCGGTGAGCGCGGCGTCGACCTCCTGGACCGCCGCCGCGAGCTCGCTGGCCTTGCCGCGCAGGTTGCGCTTGAGCGCGAGCGCCGCCCGCGCCTCGCGCGCGAGCAACTCGGCCTCCTTGCGGACCCGGTGATCGAGGCTGACCGCGCGCATCAGTCGACCTTCAGCACGGTCAAGAAGGCTTCCTGCGGGAGCTCGACGGAGCCAACCGACTTCATACGCTTCTTGCCTTCCTTCTGCTTCTCGAGCAGCTTCTTCTTGCGCGTGATGTCGCCACCGTAGCACTTCGCGGTGACGTCCTTGCGGATCGCCTTGACCGTCGTGCGCGCGATCACGCGGCTGCCGATCGCGGCCTGGATCGCGACGTCGAACATCTGGCGCGGCACGACGTCCTTCATCTTCGTGCATAGCTCGACCCCGCGGTGGTACGCGGTGTCGCGGTGGCTGATGATCGACAGCGCGTCGGCCCGCTCGCCGTTGATCAGCACATCGAGCCGGATCAGGTCGGACGCGCGGTAGCCGGCGGGCTCGTAGTCCAGGGAGGCATAGCCGCGCGACATCGTCTTGAGCCGATCGTAGAACCCGAACACGATCTCCGCCAGCGGCATCTCGTAGACCACCCGGACCCGGCCACCCGGATCGTAGTGCAGACCCTTCTGCGTGCCGCGGCGCTCCTGGCACAGCTGCATGATCGGCCCGACGTACTCCTGCGGCAGGTGCACGGTCGCGAGGATGATCGGCTCCTCGATCTGATCCACCTTGCCCTGATCGGGGACCTTGGCCGGGTTATCGACCTCGATCACCTCCTGGCCCGGCACGGTGATCCGGTAGCGCACGCTCGGCGCCGTGGTGATCAGGTTGAGGTTGAACTCGCGCTCGAGCCGCTCCTGGATGATCTCCATGTGGAGCAGGCCGAGGAACCCGGTGCGGAACCCGAAGCCAAGCGCCGCCGAGGTCTCGGGCTCGTAGGTCACGGACGCGTCGTTGAGCACGAGCTTGCCGAGCGCGTCCTTGAGGTCCTGGTAGTCGGCGGCGTCGACCGGGAACAGGCCGGCGAACACCATCGGCTTGACGGTCTTGAACCCGGGCAGCGGCTCGGCGGTCGGCCGGTCGGCGTCGGTCACCGTGTCACCGACCCGGGCGTGCGCGATGTCCTTGATCGACGCCGCGACGATCCCGACCTGGCCGGCGGCGATCTCGTCGACCTCGAGCGGCGCCGGCCGGCGCACCGCGGTCATCGTGCACTCGTAGACCTGATCGGTGGCCCAGAACCGCAGCTTCTGGCCTTTCCTGAGCACGCCCGACATCACGCGGACCAGCACGACCACCCCGCGGAACGCGTCGTACCAGCTGTCGAAGATCAGCGCCGCGAGCGGCGCCTCGCGGTCGGCGTCCGGCGGCGGGATCCGCTCGACCACGGCCTCCAGCATCTCGTGCACGCCCTCCCCGGTCTTGGCCGACACCAGCAGCGCGTTGGACGCATCGAGCCCGATCGTGTCCTCGATCTGCTGCTTGACGAAGTCGGGCCGCGCGACCGGCAGGTCGATCTTGTTGAGCACCGGCACGATCTCCAGCCGGTTGTCGAGCGCGACGTAGACGTTGGCCAGGGTCTGGGCCTCGACGCCCTGCGCGGCATCGACCACCAGCAGCGCGCCCTCGCACGCGGCCAGCGAGCGCGACACCTCGTAGTGGAAGTCGACGTGGCCCGGCGTGTCGATCAGGTGGAACTGGTAGGTCTGGCCGTCGTCGGCCTTGTAATGGAGCTGGAC
>JBGQCL010000049.1:0-41296 GCA_041495365.1 Kofleriaceae bacterium
CGGCTGGGGCATGACCGAGACCAACGCGATCGGCACCTCGATCTCCGGCGCCGACTACCTGTCTCGCCCGGACAGCTCGGGCCGCAGCTCCCAGGTGCTCGACCTCTCGATCCGCGATGACGACGGCCGCGCGCTGCCGGCCGGCCAGCGCGGCGAGCTGTGGGTGCGCGGCACGTCGGTATTCCGTGGCTACTGGAACCTCCCCGAGGCCACCGCCGCGGCGTTCGTCGATGACTGGTTCCGCACCGGCGACGGGGCCTATCTCGACGACGAGGGCTTCCTGTTCATCGTCGACCGCCTCAAGGACCTGATCATCCGCGACGGCGAGAACATCGGCTGCGGCCACGTCGAGGCCGCGCTGCTGATGCACCCGGCGGTCCGCGAGGCCTCGGTGTACGCGGTGCCCGATGACCGGCTCGGCGAGGAGGTCGGCGCGACGATCTACGCCGATGGCGCGGTCGACGAGGCCGAGCTCCGCGCGTTCCTCGCCGGCCACCTCGCGCGCTACGAGCTGCCGCGCTACATCGTGCGCTCGCCCGGTCCGCTGCCGCGCACCCCGTCGGGCAAGATCTTCAAGCGCCAGATCCGCGACGACGCGATCGCGCAGCTCGCGGCGGCCGCGCCCGCCGAGGGCACGGGGTGAAGGGGCCCGGTAGAGCCGCCGGCGTCACTGGCACGCGCTGGGCGGCACGAACCGGAACACCTGTGCGGTGTTGAACGTCGTCCCGTACAGCGCGCCGTCCGAGCCGAGCGTCAGTCCGCCGTACGGATAGCCGCCCTCGAAGCTGTGGAGCAGCGCGAACCGCGAGCCATCGCGCGCCATCCGGTAGATGCCGCCCGAACCGTACGCCCCACCGTAGGCGGTCGATCCGTAGATCATCCCGTCGAGCCCCTCGACGATCCGGCCGTTCGGTATGCCGCCGGTGGGGTTGGCAAACCGCGGCGTGGCGGCGAGCGGGATGTCGTCGAACTCCTTGAGCGCGACGATCCCGGTCGGCCCGAGTCGCACGACCACTCCGGTGCCGTACGGGCCGCCGAACTCGCGCGCCATCACGAGGGTTCCGTCGGACAGCAGCGTGGGCGCCTGGATCGGCGTGTTGTCGGTGCCGTGCTCGGGCAAGGTGAACCCGGGGAACGAATCCACCACCGTCACCGCGAGCGTGGCCGGATCGACGGTGAAGTACGTCCCGGTGCCGTGCGCGCCGCCGTCGTAGCTCGTGCCGTGGAGCAGGCCGTCGCGCCCGAGCGTCAGCCCGCCGTACGACGTCCCGATGTCCGGCGTGAGCGAGGCGTACGCGAAGCCGTCGGCCGACGCGCGCCACACCGTGCCGGTGCCGGCCGTGCCTCCGCCCTTGGCCGTGCCGGCGATCGCGCCGGTCGCGAGCGCCGCGGGCATGCCCATCGGGTACGCGCCGTCGAACGCGCGCGCGACCGCGAAGAAGCTGTGCTCGGTCACGAACGCGCCGGTCGCGGGATCGAACGCGAACGCCACGCCCGCACCCGGGCCATCGATCGGGGTGCCGCCCATCTGGGCGACGCCGTGGAGCCGGCCGTCGGGGGCGAGCGCGAGCGAGCCGTACGGGTGATAGCCGTCGGCGTTGCGGCCGGTGACGTCGTCGAGCCGCGAGAACGCGTGATCGACGCGAAACTCCGAGCCGTCGAGCCGCAGCGAGAACAGCGAGCCCGGGCAGTGGTTGGTGTGCTCGATCGTGTGCCACAGCGCGCTGCTGCTGCACGCGGGTGTGGCGCCCGGCCCGCGCTCGCCGGCCAGCCCGTACAGCCGGCCGCCGACCTCGGTCAGCGCGCCGCGCACCGCGAGGCCGTCGCCGTCCTGCAGCACGTGCAGGACCGTCATCGAGCTCGGCCGGGCCGCGAGGTACCGGCTGCAGCCGCTCAGCGTGGCGGTGTTGTTCGCGGCCACGCGGTCCGGCGACGCCGACGCCACGGCCGCGGGTTCGATCAGCATCGCCGCTTCGCCCGGCGCATCGAGCACGAGCGTGATCGTCGGGGCGGCGCCGACCGGCAGCGACGGCCGCGTGCACGAGATCACCGGGTCGGCGACCGCGCACGCCCAGCCGGTGCCGGTCGCCGAGGCGACCGCGACCCGCCCGGCGGGGAGCCGGCTGGTCACGGTGACGTCCGTCGCGGTGTCGGGGCCGAGGTTGGTGACGTCGATCGAGGTGCGCAGCGCGGTGCTGCCCGGCACCGGGTCCGATGAATCGCGGATCGCGATCGCGAGGTCCGCGGCGGGGCCCATCGTGGTGACCGACGTCGCGATGTTGTTCGACGGATCGCCATCCGGCGTGGCCGCGGTGACCACGGCCGTGTTGGGCACGACGCCGCCGGCGGCCGGCGGGGTCACCACGAGCGCGATCTGCGACGTCCCGGCTGCCGCGAGCGCGGGGCTGAGGCACGTCACGTCCTGGCCCACCATGGAGCACGTCCACCCGGTGCCCGACGCGCTCACGATCGCGACGCCCTCCGGCAGGCGATCGTGCACCGCGATCCCCGCGGCGTCGCCGGGTCCGGTGTCGGTGATCGTGATCGTGTAGCTCAGGATCCCCGAGGTCATCGGATCGGAGGAATCCGCGATCGCGATCGCGAGATCCGCCGGTGCGAGCGCCACACACGCGGGGCTCGCGACGGCGATCACCAGACAGGCAGCCCATGCCGTGCTGGATCCACTCGTACTGCAGTTCCCGCGCGACCGCGGCAATCCGGCCGCCCGCGCGCCTCGATCTGGAGTCTCGGATATCACACCGAGTGAGATCGACCGCGGCTGCGTCCTCTACAGCTGGCAACACGTCGCAGACCGAGCGCGGCGCCGGGCCGCCGGCCGCAAAATCCGTCGCAGATGGCCTGCTCGGATCGCGATCCCGGTCGAGTCAGCTCGTCCGCGCGCGCGATGACGGCGCCGCGAGCGGACCGCTACCCCGGCGCAACCTCGACAGGATGCGCGGCCGGCCGTGCCCGCGCGCGGGTCAGTTACACGACTGCTGGGTTCAGTTGACGCCCTTGGGCGTGCAGATGCCGCAGCTCGGGTTGGTCCAGGCGCGCCCGGGATGTCGCTCACAACTCCCTGGAACCGCCGGCGGTTCCCGTGCCACGGCGCGAGGAACACGTGGCGCGTGGCAAGCAAGATCGACGCGCGGGCCTGCGCCGGATCGATACCCACCCGTGCAGCCGCGTCGTCCACTCGAGATCGGCCGGCGATGCCCAGCGCCGGATGCAAGACCGCCGAGCTTCCGAGCGCTGACATTCGATGGAGCACAGGGTCTCCTCATCTGCGCCGACCACGTGGTCGGCCGGTCCCGGTGCGCCGACCACGTGGTCGGCCGGTCCCGGCCAGATCCAGATTCGCGGCAAGCAGCGCCCTGCGCGGCCGGAGCGCCGGCTGTCGTGAGCTCGACGGCGCGCACCGGCCGTGTCGCATTCTCACGATCATCTCATCGTCCCCGCCGGCGATGGCGAGTGTGAGTTGCACTGCTTTTTCAGTGCAGGCCGATGCGGAACCACATCATATGTGAATTCTTGTTAATCGAATTTCAACATGGACGGACAATTTATCAGGCATTAGTAGTGGGGCAAATTGCCGAGCATTGAATATCGCCGGTCCATCAGCGCGCGAACCGAAGCGGTGGACGACCAGCTGTCATGAGTATTACATCTCCGAGCCAGCCGCGACCGCGGCTCGGCTTCGACCCGACTGTCGTCGCGCTGGCCGGCGATGGACGGCTGCCAGGCCGCGATCGCCGAGCCTCACATCTCGGGAGCGGCGTCGAGGTCGCTCGCGCTAACTCCGTAAACTCACGCTCACGGTCGAGCTAGCAGACGCAAGAAACCGCATGACCATGAAGAGGAGAGCAGTAGATGAGCAGTAGCATTCGTAGCAGTGTACGACATCAGGCCGGGGTGCTGGCAGTGTGCAGCGGCGTCATCATCTCCGGGGGCCTCGGCGCGGGGTGCGCAGAACAGCCCGGTGACGATGGTGAGCAGATCGCATTCAGCGCCGCCGCGCAGGAGGTGACCGCCACGGCCGCCGCCGGCGATCCGTTGCCCGGGATCAGCGCAACGGACTTTGCCGCGGCGAGGACCGCGTTCCAGACCGCGGAAGGGCTGGACGACGGACTCGGCCCGATCTTCAACGAGAAGGCCTGTGGCAATTGCCACACCCAGGGTGCGACCGGCGGCGCCGGCCTCCAGATCGAGCGCCGGTTCGGCCGGTTCGACAACGGGATCTTCAATGGCCTCGCGAACGAAGGCGGATCGCTGCGCCAGCTGTTCACGGTGGGCTCGTTCACCGGGTCGGGTGGCCAGGCCTGTACCGTTCCGCTCGAGGTCGAGCCGGCGGATGCGACCGTGCACAACGTCGGCCGTCTGACGACGCCGCTGTTCGGCGCCGGCCTGATGGACACGGTCTCGGACTCCGTCATCATTGCCAACGCCAATGCGCAGCCCACGTCGGTGCGCGGCACGGTCAACAACGTGAAGGTCCTGCTGCCGAACCCCGCGGATCCCAGCCAGGTGCTCAACGGAACGCGCGTGGGCAAGTTCGGCTGGAAGGCCGGCATTGCCTCGCTCGTCCAGTTCTCGGCGGATGCCTACCTCAACGAGATGGGCATCACCACGCAGCACTGCATCGGCGGTTCGTCGGTCCTGAGCTTCGCCACGGAGTCGAAGCCCAACGGGAATGCGCAGCCCACGGGTTGCGACGATCGCGGGCCGGGCGGGGCCGGGATTCCGGCGGGCACCGACGACGGCGTGGGAGCCTGTGCGCCGGGCCAGTCCGAGATCCAGGACGACGTCGATCTGTTCTTCCAGTTCATGACGTTCCTGGCGCCGGTGCCGCGCCTTCCGATCGATCCGAACGTCGACCTCCAGGGCGGCACGGTGTTCAACCGGATCGGATGCGCGAGTTGCCATCTCCTGAAGGACTACGTGACGCCCTCCGCTCCGGCGAACGGCGTACCCGGCAACATGAAGTTCCGGCCGCGCACGGACTTCCTGATCCACGACATCGGCACCGGTGACATGATCGGCAACGATGGTGACTCGCTGGCGCGAACCAAGATGATGCGCACCGCGCCGCTGTGGGGCCTCCACGTCCGCACGCACTTCATGCACGACGGCAGCCAGACGACGATCACGGGCGCGATCCAGGCGCACGCTGGCCAGGCCCTCGCAGCGAAGAACGCCTTCAACGCGCTCAGCACCTCGGACCGGAACGCGATGCTGGCCGCGATGAACTCGGACTGACCTGATCTGGCGTCCTGAATACCGCGCTCACACCACGACCGTGGTGTGATGTGAGGATCCATGGTCCGGCTCGACGTCCACGAGCCGGACTTCGCTGTTCCGGCACGCGATGGCGACGGCGCGTTACCGATCGCGCGCGGTCGGAGCCGGCGCCACGGCGCCGGTCCGGACGATGACGGTATCCTTCATGATGAAGCCGCCCGCGACGCAGCCCAGTGCCTCCTCGGTGAGCAAGCGGAGGGTCTGGGGGCGCAGTGCGAGCTTGCTGGGGGTCGACTTGTGCATGGCAGCCGGTGGTGCAACCGCAGCGCCATCGCGAAACCATCGAGGGTTCGCGCACATCGCGGGGGGGTCGAGGCGGGTGCGCCGGATCGGCGCGCCGGACGCGCGCGCCGACTACCAGAGGTCGAAGTCGGCGCCGAGGCCGGCCTGGACGATGAACGGGTTGACCCAGATGTTCATCTTCGCGGTGCCGACCTCGACGCTGTCGAACAGCGGCAGACCGGGGGTCTTGACGTTGATGTGGCGGACCTCGGCGCGGGCGAGCATGAAGGCGATGAACTTCACGTCGATGCGCGCGTAGATCGAGCGGGTCAGCCGCGCCTCGAGCCCGCCCTGGAGCACCAGGCCGGGAGCCGGATCGATCGACATCTCGGGGTGGTTGACCGCGGTGAGCATCGGATTGGTCACCGTGGCGTTGCGGGTGAACAGCACGCTCGGGCCGATGCCGAGGTACGGCCAGACGTAGCGATTCTCGATCAGCCGGTAGGTCGCGGTGACCACGAGGGGAGCCGCCTGGGCCTCGCCGAGCTCGGGGCCGAGCGCGCCGACGCCGGTGGGGATCCCGAGCGCCATCGGCGCGATCGAGGTCGTGGCGAGCGTCCCGGTGGCGCGGAACTTGACGGTGAATGGCAGGCCGAGCACCAGCTCGGTCGACCAGCGGCGGCTCGCCGTCGGGAGCACGTAGCCGATGATCGCAGCGGGGATGGTCGCCGAGTCGATCGTCGCGCCCGAGCCGCGGATCGCACCGTTCTGCACGGCGAGGCTCGCCGCACCGTGGACATCGGCGAGCTCGAGCTCGCGCGACGACGAGACCGGCTTGACCAGGGCGCCGCCGAGGCGGACGTAGAGCGCGGGGCGGGTCGGCCGCGACACGGGCGCCGTCGCGCTGGCCGCGGCCGCCCGCACGGGAGACGCGGCCGCCGGCGCAGGCGCTTCGGCCGTCGGCGCGGGGGGCCCGGCCGCCGGATCGGCGCGTCCGCGGGAGCTCCCCGCGAGCGCGGCAGCGACGAACGCTGCGGCGGCGAGCCGCCGGCAACTGGCGGGCGACCGATCGAACCACCGGGTCTCGTTCGTTGCGATCATCGCGCACCTCCGCGCAGTGGTGGCGACACCAGCTGGAGCTTGAGTCCTCCGACCGGCACCAGCATGTGAATCGCGCCGGTCCTGTTGTTGCCTTGGATGTTGACGTCGATCGGAACCTCCGCGACGTTGGCCACCGCGATCGCGATCCGCCCGTCGCGGAGGAACCGCAGCGGTCCGCGCACGGCGATCGACAGGGGCTTGCCGTGCAGGTCGTGATCGGCGAACACGAGCTGCAGGTCGGGGGCGTCGAGATACAGCGCCAGCGTGGCCACGAAGGTCGGCGTGCCGTGGTCGTCGATGACGTATCCCATTGCCGGGCCGTCGGGGGGCTCGCGGAGGCGCATTACCAGCGCGTGGGTTTCGGGGGGGATCGGCAGGCCCCCGAGCAGGGTCGCGTGCAGCGGCAGCGAGGTCGCGACGACCAGCTGGGGCGATAGCGCCACCGGGACGCAGCTTGCGGCAGTGCTTTCGTCGGGGAGCTTACAGCCATGCGCTGCCGGGAGCAGCGCGACGGGGAGCGCGGCCGACAGCGCGCTGCACGCTTCGACCTCGGGGGTGGCGGCGATGCAGTCCGGCACCTGGAAGCTCGCCTCGATCACCACGCCGCTCGTGCCGGTGATGCGCAGCGCCACGCGGTTGTCGTCGCTGGCCGGCTCGCCGGGGTCGAGCGTGCTGGAGCCGTTGACGTCGCCGATCGGCGCGGTCTCCGTCGTCGCCAGGGTCGCCGTGGTCGCGGCGGCGCCCGTGAAGTCGATCACGAGATTCGCCCGCACGAGCACGAACGTCACCGGATCGCGGTCGACCGGGCTCAGGTTCGGCGCGACACCGTTGGCCCCGCAGATCTCGCCGGCGTCGCAGCGGTCATCAGTGCCGGAGATCAGCGTCAAGCGGTAGTGCTTGTCGACCCGCCACGGCTGATCGGGAACGAACGATACGCCGCGGTCGCGCAGCCGCAGGGTCCCGGCGACCGGCGCGACGCAGCCACCGCTGCCGTCGAGCTCCTCGATGCGGACGCTGCCGGTGTTGCACGTGATACCGCGCGTCACCGAGTCCGGCGCCAGCGCCTGCGTGAACCGCACGTCGATCGCGTCGTTCGCAGCGAGCGAGAACGGGTGGTAGTTGTCGGCCATCATATCGGTCGTCATGTCGCCGGTCAGGCAGTGCCCCGGGGTCGTCGCGTCCCCGCCGGGGAGTGCGCACGGCGCGCCCGGGTGCACCGACGCGAGGATCGCCGGCGCAGTGGTCGCGATCTGCGGCGGGGTGGTGAAGCTCGGCGGCGCGGTCGCCGGCAGCGGGTTGCCCGCGAGGTCGGCGACGTCGCCCAGCGCGACCTGGTAGGTCGTTCCCGGCAGTAGCGGCGACAGCGGGACGATCGCCAGCGCCGCGCCATGGCTCTCGATCGCGGCCGGCACGGCCTGTCCGGCGGCGGTCTCGAGCCGGATCCCACCGGCGCGCGCTCGCTCGAGATCGACCGGCTCGCTGAACACCAGCTCGACCGAGGTGTCGAGCGACGCAGGGGCGGCGGTGGCGCCCGGCAGCGCCGCCAGCAGCGTCGGTGGTGTGCCGTCGGCGTCGCGCGTGGCGGTGGGATCGGTGATCAGCTCCAGCGCCAGGTTCGTGGTCGTGGTCGCGAGCCCGAGCAGGTCGAGGTCGATCGCGATCGCGGCCTCGATGTCGAGCACGCCGTCGTCGGCGATCACCACGCCCGAGCCCTGCACGCCGAGCACGGTCTGGGTCAGCACGGCGTTGCCCTCGGGATCGACCGCGTAGATCGCGAGGTCCAGGCCGAGGTCGACGAGCAGCGGACGGCGATCGTTGTCGGGGCGCTGCTCGACCGGCTGGTACGGATTGCGGTAGATCCGGCCGCCGCCGTCGCTGAGCAGCTCGATCAGGATGTCGCCGGTGTGGAGTCCGGCCGGCACCACGCCGCCGAGCTGCACGTCGAGCCCGCCGGCGCGCAGGCGCTGGCCGCGCCGGATCGTGAACGCGAGCCGGTCGCTGAGCTTGCGATCGGAGAGCGTCCGATCGAGGAGCGTCGGATCGCCGAGCTCGATCGCGAGCGCGCCGGGCTGCATCGCGAGCGCGGTGGTGCCGATCAGCGGACTGTCGATCGCGATCGCGTTGCGGGTCGCGCCGACGTGCGGCGCCGCGGGGCCGTGGTCGCCCGCGGCGCGCGTGCGCAGCATCTGGACGATCGGAGGCCCGGTGGCGCTGAGGCTCGGCGTCAGGGGGATCGAGGCCGGCGTCACCGGCCGGCCGGCGAGGTCGCTCAGGCCGCTGCCGATCTTCAGCTGGTACGACTGGCCCGCCACGAGATCGTCGACCGGGTCGATCGACACGTGAATGCCGTCGGACAGCAGGCGCGCGGGCACCGCGGCGCCGGACCGGTCGACGAGCTCGATCCGGCCGGGCGCAAGGGCGACGCTGCGCGGATCGAGCCGCTGCGAGAACACCAGCCGGATCGTCGAGCTCTCGAACATCGGCCGGAACGCCTCGGGCTGATCCGGTGAACCGCCATTGACCGCCAGCAGGGTGGTCGCCGCGGTCCTCGGCCGGGTGCTGCGCGTGGTGAAACGAACCAGCGGCCCGATCGCCGGCAGGTTGCCGGCCGACGGCGCCAGCTCGGGGCGCGCGTACACCGCGTACGTCGTGCCCTCGGCGAGCGCGGCGGTGAGCTGCACGATCCGGCCGTCGCCGGCCACCGCGGCGTTCGCCGCGACCGGGCCGTCGGGTCCGACCAGGCACAGCGCGCCGACCGGCTGCGCCGCGGTCCCCGAGCACGCGGCGATCGCGCTCGCGTTCACCGGATCGGAGAACGTCACGACGATGCGCGCGCCGAGCGGCACGTCGAGCTGGCCGTCGGCGGGGAACGTGTAGACGACGCCCGGCGCCGGCGCCGGCGGCCCGGCCGCGCTGGAGCACGCCGCGATCGCCCCGACCATCACTCCAGACCAGAGCTCGCGCATGCGGCAGACCCTATCATTCGTCGCGGCCGCGTCACGGCCCGGTGCGGAGATTGCCCTCGACGACCGCGCGCTCGCGTCACGGTGCGGGCATCGACTGTGAGCTCGGGAACGGTCGTTTCATGCGCGGAATAGCATTCAACGCACGTCTCTGATTCATGCTCGAGGGGCGAGGCGCAACGCGAGGACTGCGTGAGGGCGGCGGCGTCACGTGGAGTCGCCGGTGGTCTCGCAGGCGGCCGCGCGGGCGAGCAGGCGGGCGCGCTGGCGCACGTTGCTCGCGAGCTCGGCGGCGCGCTGGAACTCGCGGCCGGCTTCGGCGCGGCGGCCGAGGCGCTCGAGCAGATCGGCGCGGGCGGCGGGCAGCAGGTGGTAGCGGGCGAGGCTGGGTTCGCGGCGCAGCTTGTCGAGCAGCGCCAGGCCGGCCCGGGCACCCTGGGCGCGCGACACGGCCATGGCGCGGTTGAGCTCGATCACCGGCGACGGAGTCAGCCGGGCGAGCTCGCCGTACCGCGCGGCGATCGCCGCCCAGTCAGGCGCGGCGCGAGCTGCTCACCCGACGGGACCTAGATCGGAAACAGCGTGTGGCTGCGGTCGATCCTGCGATCACCGACGCGCAGCGCGACGCGTGGAACGTGCCGTCGCTCGCCGAGGCCCGAGGCCGAGGCCCTCCGGCTCAACGCGGAGATCAATGCCACGGCCGGCGCGCCGAAGTAGCCGCGGTCGCGCCTTCGCAAGCACGGCGCCGACACCGAGCCGTCCTGCGCTCGAAAACACAGACCGCGACCTCGAGACCGGAAGCGCGAGGTCGCGGAGAGTGTTGACGCTGCCGATCAGTCCGACATCATGGCGGTCAGCATCGCGTTGCGGTCCGAGGTGCCGAGCGCGTTGAAGTTGTTCCGCGCCGTGGTGGCCTGGCCAGCGTGCGCCTGGATCGCGCCCGTGATGGACGTCGCGCGGCCGTCGTGGAGGAAATTCGTGCGGTGGTGGAGGCCCCACAGCGGCGCGGTCCGCATGAGCTTGGTACGCGCCACCGAGTCACCATCGTTGCCGATCAGGTCGCCGGTGCCGATGTCGTGGAGCAGGAAGTCGGTGCGCGGCCGGAACGTGAAGTTTCCAGGGACGCCGTTCGCCGGGCTTGAGGGCGTGACGTAGTCCTTCAAGAGGTGACAACCCGCACATCCGATCGCGTTGAAGACCGTGCCTCCCTGGAGGTTGATGTTCGGGTCGATGGCAGTACGCGGCGCCGGCGCCAGGAACGTCATGAACTCGAAGAACTCGGCGACGTCATCCTGGAGCTCGGAGAGCCCACCCGCGCAGCTCCCGACGGCATCGTCGGTCCCCGCCGGGATGCCGGCGGGTGCGGCGGGCGCGCGATCGTCACACCCTGCGGGTACCGCGATCCCGTTGGGCTTCGACTCGGTGGCGAAGGCCAGGACCGACGTGCCCTTGATGCAGTGCTGCGTGGTGATGCCCATCTCGTTCAGATAGGCATCGGCAGAGAACTGCGCGAGCGATGCGATCTGGGCCTTCCAGCCGAAGCGGCCCACTTTCGTGCCGTTGAGGACCTGCGAGGGATCCGCCGGGTTCGGCAGCAGGACCTTCACGTTGTTGACCGTGCCGCGGATCGAGAAGGGCTGCGCGTTGGCGTTTGCAATGATGACCGAGTCCGGGATCGCATCGATGAGCCCGGCGCCGAACAGCGGCGTGACCAGACGGCCGACGTTGTGCACGGTCGCGTCGGCCGGCTCGTTCTCGAGCGGCACGTTACAGGCCTGGCCACCCAACCCGGTGAACGAGCCCACCGTGAACAGCTGGCGCAACGACCCTCCTTCGTTCGCCAGGTCCTCGAAGACCCCGTTGATGAACTTGCCGAACCGGCGCTCGATCTGGACGCCTGCGCCGCCGATCGCGCCCTGGGTATGGCAATTGCCACAGGCCTTCTCGTTGAAGATCGGACCGAGGCCGTCATCCAGCCCCTCCACGGTGGCGAACGCGGCCTTCGCCTCGGCGAAGCCCGCGGCGTCGACCCCGGGCAGCGGATCGCCGGCGACGGCGGTGATGTCTTGCTCGGCGGCCGCGAACTCGATCTGTTCTCCGTCCTCGCCGGGTTGATCTGCGCATCCTGCGCTGACCCCCGCCGTCAGGATGACGCCACTGCACACCGCCAACGCCCTGGTTCGATGATGGACTCTGCTGCGAAGGACACTGCTCATCTAGTACTCCTGTCATGCGGGTTACATCTGCGGAC
Source organism: Kofleriaceae bacterium (assembly GCA_041495365.1). Lineage (GTDB taxonomy): Bacteria > Myxococcota_A > Polyangia > Haliangiales > Haliangiaceae > JABFXX01. The sequence continues at coordinate 11,836 of JBGQCL010000049.1, forward strand.
TTGATTCTGGGTGTAGAGCTGCCTGGCTACAGTGGGTCGTGGGCGCAGCTCCCCATTCCTTGGGGCCTTGGCGCTGGAGGCGACGCACGACGTGGTCGTGCGCCAGGCCGTTCACTCACGTAGCGCCCCAGCCTCGGAGTCGACACGCCGAGACCGCACTACGTGGCGATTGCTGCGATCGCCATGTCTGGAACAAAACGTTCGGGCTGAACTCCGACTGGCTAGAGCCATCCTAGGGGGGCTCAGGATATAAGTCAATCTTAATAGTCGCTCTATCGCAATTTCTTCTGCCACGAGAACCGGGCCAGGGCCGGGACCGACAACACCTACCGACTGGCTGCTCGTATTCGAGTGTTCGAGAGTGGCTATTGCGGCGTTGCAATGCGAACTGAGTTCGAGGTCGCCGGATTTCTATTGCGGTGAGGCGCTCGACCCGCCGTTCCGTCTCAGGAATCCGCCGGCCGGTCGTATTTTGGCGATCTCGCACACGACTCTGGTGGGCGGCGATCGAGAGGTCGGGTCGGTGCGAGTCGCGCTCAGCAGCGATCGGGAGCTCTCACGGACGGCGCGCCGCGGCTCACGACGGCCCGTCGTCGTCGTCGGCCGCGCGGTCGCGCGGTCGCGCGGTCGCGCGGGAGGGTGGCGCGGGGCAGCGGCGATCGACCGCCGCGCGACCACCGGCGGATCCGGCGGACGAGCAGCGCCAGCGCGTTGAGGCCGAGCACGAGCTCGCCGATCGCGAACCACAGTGACCGCGGGCGCTCGCCGCGACCGACGATCACGAAGTCGTCGTCGAGTCGGAGGTCGAGCCGCCGTCAGCGTCGCCCCCGTGATCGCGTCGCGGACCTTGGCCGCGTCGGACACCCGCGACATGATCTCGCCGACCCGGCGGGTCTCGAAGAACCGGATCGGCAGCCGCAGCACGTGCCGCGTGTAGTCGGCCACCAGCTCGAGCCCCGAGCGCCGGCCGACGTGTGCCAGGAGGTACTGGCGCAGCGCCCCGAGCAGCGTGCGGAACACGACGATCACCAGCATGCCGATGCCGAACGCGTCGAGCAGCCCCGCGTCGCGCCGGATCAGCACGAAGTCGACGAGGTGCTGGAGGAAGTACGACGTCGCGATCCCCAGCACGGTCATCACCACCGCGCACACGAACGCCTCGATCAGCACCCCGCGCTGCGCCGCCACCAGCCGCACGAACCGCCGCAGCGGCGATGCGCTCGCCCCGGCGTCGGCGCCGCCGGGCACCGCCCGTGGCACCAGGAGCAGCACGAAGCCGCTCCACATCGCGCACAGCTGCGCGCGCGTGATCCGCGCGATGCCGCGCGCCGGATCGGCGATCACCACGCCGTGCTCGGCGACGCGATGGATCACGATGAAGTGCCCGAGCCCGGCCGGCGTCCGGACGTGCGCGATCGCGGGCAGCGGCACGCCCGCGAGCCCCTCGTACGGCCCCTTCACCGCGCGCGCCGAGAACCCGAGCTGCTCGGCCGCCTTGACCATGCCCAGCAGGTTGGTCCCGATCCGATCCGTGCCTGCCACGTCGCGCAGCTGCTCGCGGCCGATGTGCCGCCCGTGGTGCAGCGCGACGGTGGCGAGCGCGGCGGGACCGCAGTCGCTCTGGTCGGCCTGGCGAACGCAAACGAAGCGACGCGGCATGTCCGGCGAAGCAGCAACCGGCATGCCTGCGCGATCGCTGCGCGTGCAGCTCGCCGCCCTGCGCGATGCGCACCGCGATGCACATCGCGCGCGCCGCGAGAACGCGAGCGACGCCGCGCCGGACGAGGTGTGGCCGCGACCCCCGCGGACCGGATCGTGCACCCCGCCGCAACGTCCGGCAGCTCGCCGGCGGATGGCGAAAGGAGCGAGCATGGCAATCACTCGATCGACAGGCGCGTGGATCACCGCGCTGACCCTCGCGGCGTGCACGGCGTCGCAGCCCACCACCGGCGACCCCGGCGCGGCGGCCACCGAGCACCGCATCGACCAGACCGGCGACGGCGTGTCCGTCACCGAGCTGCGCGGCCCCGACGTGGTCGGTGTCGTGACCTGGCAGTCGCACGGCGACGCGGTGGCGATCCGTGCCCAGCCGGCCGGCGGCGCGGCGTGCGCCTGACGATCGACCGCCGCGCGGGCACGATGACCGGCGGTCCGGCGTGCAGCGGCGCGGTCGCTCTGATCACCGACGTGTTTGGCGATCCGGCGGTGCGCGGCGAGATCTCCCCCGCTTCTGCACCGCTGTCGGCGGCGCCGATCGAGGCCGAGGAGGCCGATCGCTGTGGCAAGGGCACCAACACCGTGTGCGCGGCCTGCGTCGGCTCCGGGTTCACCGACATCTGGAACTGCGGCGCCTGCGCCTGGTGCCTGGGCTTCTGACGCGCCCGGCCGATCTTGGCGTGGGCTCGCCGGGCGCGCCGATGGCGAGGGCAGGATCGGCGAACCCGTGCAGATCGCCACCGGCCTCCTGGCGCGGCTGTGCCGCGATCAGGCGCGCGGCTCGGGCGCCACGATCGGCAGGCAGAGCCGGAACGTCGTGCCGCGGCCGGGCTCGGACTCGAACGTCAAGCTCCCGTGATGGCCGTCGACGACCGTGGTCCGGGCGATCGCCAGGCCCTGGCCGGTACCCTCCCCGATCGGCTTGGTGGTGTAGAACAGCTCGAACACCAGGTCGCGATCGGCGTCGGCGATGCCCGGCCCGGTGTCGGCGACCTCGACGACGACGTGCGTGGCAGTGGCCCGGCTGGTGATCGTGATCCGGCCGCGCGGCGCCGTGCCGTCGCGCGCGCCGTGAATGGCCTGGGCGGCGTTGACCAGCAGGTTCAAGATCACGCTGCCGAGCTCGTCGGCGTGGCCGGGCACCATGGGCAGCTCTCCGAGCTTCAGCACCACGTCGATGTCGTGCTTGTACTCGCTCCGTGCCAGCTCGACGACAGCCCGGATCTGGCGGTTGATGTCGACCGGCTCGTGCTGCCTGCTGGGATGGGCGTAGTCGCGCACGCTGCGCACGATCCCGGAGACCCGCCTGAGCCCATCGCTGGCATCGCTGACCGCCTGGGGGAGCTCGACGGTGAGGAGGTCGAGCGTCTTGTCGGCGGGCGCCGAGCCCCCGAGCGCATCGATGCGCGCGTGCAGGTCGTGGACCGCGCCGGTGAGCCTGGCGAGCCCGTCGTCGATGAACTCGAGGTTCGACTGGACGTACTGGGTCGGCGTGCTGATCTCGTGGGCGATCCCTGCCGCGAGCCGCCCGAGCGCATCGAACTTCTGTGCGCGTTCCAGCTCCACCTGCATCCGCGCGGCCACCGCGACCCGCGCCTCGAGCGCGGTGACGCGTTGCGCGAGCTTGCGGCCGCGGCGCCACTTCTCCGACATGCAGGCTGCGAGCTGGCGGACCTCGATCGGGTCGAACGGCTTGCGGAGGATGACGAGCTGGTCGTGCGCCGTCAGCCGCTCGATCAGCACTTCCCACGAATAGTCGGCGTAGGCGGTGCACAGCACGACCTCGAGGTCGGGCTGATCGCGCCACATCCGCGCGACCGTCTCGACCCCGTCGATGCCGGGCGGCATCTGGACGTCGACGAACGCGACCCCGAACGGGCTGCCCGCTGCGGCCGCGGCGGCGACCTCGCGGATCGCGTCGGCCCCCTGGCGGACGTAGCGCAGCTGATAGCGCCGGCGGCTGGCGGCGCGCGCGCCCCGCGTGCCACCCAGGGCGAGCTCGATCTCGTCGAACACGTCCTCGGTCGGGGCCGCCGGGGGATCGAGCAGGCGCGCGAAGTCGGCGAGCACGGCCTCCTGGTCATCGACCACGAGCACCCGGACGATCGGCTCCTCGGTCACGGCGTCGCTCCGGCGGCCGCGATCGGAACGCACAGCGTGAATACCGCACCGCGACCCGGCCCGTCGCTGGTGACCGTGAGCTCGCCGCCGAGCTGGCGCGCCGCGATCGCCGACGAGTGCAGCCCGTAGCCGTGCCCGTGCGGCTTGGTCGTGAACCCGGCGGAGAACATCCGCCCCAGCGCCTCGCGCGCGATACCGACCCCCGAGTCGGCGACCTCGATCCGCAGCGCATCGGCGACGACCGTCCCGGTCACCGCGATCCGCGGCGCGCGCGGTGCGGCCAGCACGGCGTCGCGCGCATTGGAGATCAGGTTGACGAGGATCTGCAGGACGCGGTGGCGGTCGAGCACGGCTTCGGTCTGCGGTGCTTCGACGGTCACGGCGATCTCGCGGCACCGCTCGTCCGAGCAGCCGAGCGCGACGGCCTCGCGGATCAGCGCGTCGGTGGCGACCGGCTCGACGATCCCGCCGGGCCGAGCGTAGGCGTTCTGCATCGCGACGACCTTCTTGATGTGATCGATCTGACCGCGCAGCCCGTCGAGATCGCGCAACGACGCCCCGCGGGCGGCCTCGAGCTTTTCGCTCACCGCGGCGATGTACCGCAGCGCCGCGGCGACCGCGGCCAGATCGAGCTTCCCCCCCGTGGACGCCGCGGCGAGCAGCTCCTCGAGCCGCCGCAGCCTGCCGATCGGCAGGTCGCGCGTGCGCTCGTGGACCAGCTCGACCGACACGTTCACCGAGGTCAGCACGTTGCCGACGTTGTGGAGGACGCTGGTCGCGATCTCGGCCATGCCGGCGTGGCGCGACGCGGTCAAGAGCTGTCGGTTGGCGTCGTTCAGCTTCACGAGCATCACGCGGAGTGCATCGGCCATCTGCGCGACCTCGTCACCGCCGTTCGGGACGGGGAGCTGCGGCGGGAGCTCGCCGCGCGAGATTCTCCGAGCGGTGACCGTCAGGTTCCGGATCGGCCTCACCAGCCAGGCGGCCAGCATGAGCGTCGCGACCATGCCGACCAGGCACACCGCGGCCGTGGCCTCGCCGACCGTGCGCGCGGTGTGGGCGCGCTCGTCGGCCAGCGCCCGCAGCGAGAAGCCGACGTGCAGGTTTCCGGCGCCACCCCCCAGGCCGGCGATCGGCACGGTGACGACCAGCAGCTCGCCGCGCGACTCGACGTGCTGGCCGCTCGGCCACACCTGGCCGGGAGGCACCGCGTCGGGGTGCCACGCCGCGAGCAGCTTGCCGCCGGCGCGGTGCGCGACACCGAACCGCGCATCGGCCGTGGTCGCGAGCCAGGCGAGGATCGACGTCGCGTTGTCGCTGTCGTCGAACTCGATCGCCGGGCCGAGCGCCGTGGACATGACCTGCGCGATCGCGACCGCGCGCTGCTCGGCGGAGGCGCGCGCCTGATCCGCCATGCGCGCCGGGAAGAACGCCACCATGAACACCCCGATGCCGGCGAGCAGCAGCGTGAACAGCCCGACCATGCGCGCGCCGAGCGACCAGGTGCGGAGCCAGCGGGTCACGGTTGCGACGCTCCCGCGTCGACGATCCGCGCGAGCTGCAACAGGCCGGCGCCGAACCGCGCACCCTCGGCGCGCGCCGCTTCGAGGTTGATCGCGATCTCGTCGCGCCTGTCGCCCGCGATCAACCCGATCGCGTAGCCGTTGCGCACCTCGGCCTCGCGAAGCGAGACCGCGATGACCTGACGTGTACCTGCCACGCGGCGCAGCGCGTCCGCCTCACCGGCCAGTCCCTCGGTCACGATCATCGCCGCCGGGTGCTGCCTCGCGGCCAGCGCGTCGAGCTTTGCGGCGTCCTCGTAGTCGATCGGGACGGCGCGCACCGGCCGGCCGCCCACCTTGACCTTGGGCAGCAGCGCGAAGCCGTCCCGCCAGGTGTCCCGCTCGGCGCGGCCGCGCTTGTCGGGACCGGCCACGATGAAGACCACCACCTCGCTGCCGGGCGAGCGGGTCGCGAGGCCCCGGTCGTAGGCCAGCATGCGCAGGACGATCAGCGCCCGCCGCGCCGCCGCGGTCTTGTCGTCATCTCCGTCGTCGGCACGCGCCGTACCCAGCGCGACCGCGAACGCCACCAGCGCGCAGCCCACGGTGCGGCAGGTCCGCGTCGCCATCGATCAGCGCCCCAGCTCGAGCTGCAAGCGCAGCCACACGATGCGTGGATCATGCGGGATCGAGGTCTGGCGGTGGTCTATGCTCCCGGGATCGCCGCTGCGCTCGTCGAACAGGTTGGTAGCGCCGAGGCTGACGTCGAGCTGATCGACCACGTGTCGCGCGGTCAGGCCGAGGTTGGTCACCAGCGCGGCCGGCACGGTGCCGCCGCTGCTGCTCAGGCGCGAGCCCACATAGGAGGTCTCGACTGCGAGGTCGAGACGACCTGCGATGATCGGGGCGAGCAGCGTGGCGGACGCCACCGACCGCGGTGAGTTGACGAGCCGCTTGCCGTCCTGATCCGACGAGCGCTGCCAGGCGTAGCTCGTCCGGAGCCGCACATCGTCCCACCGGCCTTCGAGCTCGGCCTCCACGCCGCGAGCGTGGACGGCATTGCGATTCACGAAGCTGATGTCGCCCCCCGGTGACGTGGCGAGGGCGATCAGATCGGTCATGTCCTGCGAGTAGGCGACCAGCTGGGCGCGCAGGTGCTTGCCGAGATAGCGCTCGTAGCTGAGCTCGCGGGTCTCGCTGCGCTCGGGGCCGAGCGCGGGATTGCTCACCTGGCCATCCACGGCGTAGTACCGCTCGTAGGCATTCGGTGCGCGGAACCCACGCGCGATGCTGGCCCGCACGCGGCCCAGGCCATCACCGTCGAGCACGAGCCCACCTTGCGGATTGAACGTGGCACCGAACGACGCCGGGTAGTAGTCGCCGCGGATCGCCGCAAACCCGACAAGGCGCCCGAGCATGCGGGCGGAGGCCTGCGCGGAGATCGCGGCCATCCCGCTGTCATCGGTGCGATCCAGGAGGACATCCCGTCCCTCGGGGAGCGCGTTGTAGTTCTGCTGCATCGCGTCGGCGATGCCGAGCTCACCGCCGCCGGCGAGCTCGATGTCGGACAGGTAGCTGCCGAGCCTCGGGATCTTGTAGCGGCCGCGCAGCTCGCCGGACAGCCATCGACCGCGAACCTGATCGTGGTTGATCGCGCGGCTGGCCGGCAGCGTCTCGGCACCCGGGCGCGGCAGATCGTACGGATAGTCGCCCGCATACCCGTAGTAGTCCGCGGCGATCCGAGCGATCACGTCGCTGCGCTCGGCGGTCCGCTTGTACTCGACGTCGGCGTAGGCGCGGTCGTCGAGGGTCCGGTTGGCCGGATCGTCGATCAACGTCCCGTACGACGCGGTCGGAACGCGCTTCTGGCGGCGCGAAGCGAGCGCGTGGACCGCCACGTCACCCGAGCGGACCACCAGGTAGGCCGAGCCGGCCTCCTCGCCGTCGTTGCCATGGACGATGCCATCGCAGGTCCGTGGCGCATGGGCGTGGTCGACGCAGACCAGCGCGGGATCGGTGAAGTCCGGGGTGTAGATCGCGTCGAGGCCGGCATCGAACACGTAGCTCGCCGCGGCGAACACGTCGATGCCGTGGCTCACCGTCCCGTAGCTCGCCGATACGTCCTGGCCGCGCGGGGAGACGGTGGCCCGGCCGGCCGGGTCGCTCGCGGTCTCCGCGTCGACCCGCGTCGTGGTCGACACGCGCAGGCCCGGGCGGGTCGCACCGCTGGCGGTGACCACCTGGACCGCGCCGAGCAAGGCGCTCTGGCCGTAGACCGACCAGGCACCGCCGCGGATCATCTCGATGTGGTCGATCGCGATCGTCGGCAACCCGAGCTCGAGGCCCGCCGCGGCCTGCTGGTACACCGAGTCGTTGATGCTGTGGCCGTCGATCGCGAGCGCGATCCGGGTGTTGTAGTCCCCCGGAATGCTGAAGCCGCGCACGCCGATGTAGCTGTAGTTGCGGTCGTTGCTCAGGTAGACGCCGCGCAGGCCGCGGAGCGCCTCTCCGACGCTGCGATAGCCCAGGCGATCGATCTGGTCGGCGTCGACGGTCGAGACCAGGGTCGGCGAGCTGCCCGGTTTCTGCTCGTAGCGCGAGGCGGCGACGACCGGCCGCTCCAGAAGATCGCCGAGTGAGAGCCCCTCCACATCGCCGATCTCCGAGAGCACCAGGGGTGCCGCGACGGCGAGGCTCGGGGAGCCTGCAAGCACGAACACGAGCGCGAGGGCCAGGCCGGCCCGCCACGAGAATAGTCGCACGCCAGACGACTCGGCCGGTCCCGGTGGTTGAACAGGCCGCGCGGGCGCCATGACCGGTCCCCACACCCGGGCCGCTGTACTCGGCGGTTCTCGCAGCCGAGCCCGTCGGCGAGGTCGCGATCGTACGCGGCCGCGATCGCGCCGGTCTCGACGTCGGCGTCGGTCCGGGGTCGACACCGGCGCACGAAGTACCACCGCAGCGCATCGGCGCCGAGCCATTCGACGATCGGATCGACCTCGACCGTGCGGCCCGACTTGCGACGCCCGCAGCGTCCGGAGAGAGCAGCTTCATTCGGCCGTGCCAGAGCCTCGACCGTGCGACATCTTCGCCGCCGGCCGGTGCCCCCGGCGCCGCCCGCGCGACCGGGGTGCTAAGCTCGTGCGACGGGTGGAATCGACCGTCGCCACGACCGGGACCGAGGGCCGCAAGCTCGGTGACTTCATCGTGCGCGAGCGGCTCGGCCAGGGCGCGTTCGGCGCGGTGTATCGCGCCGAGCAGCCGCTGTTGCAGCGCGATGCGGTGATCAAGGTCCTGCACCAGCGCGGCGACGATGCGAGGAGCGATGCGAGGGGCGATCCAAGGGGCGATCCGAGGGGGATCGAACGGTTCCTGCGCGAGGCGCGGCTGGCGTCGCGGCTCGATCATCCGTATGCGGCGCATATCTATGCGTTCGGCGCGGAGACCGACGGGCTGCGCTGGATCGCGATGGAGCTGGTGCGCGGGACCGCGCTCGATCAGCTGCTGCGGCTGCACGGGCCGCTGCCGCTCGATCGGTTCGTGCCGTTCCTCGAGCGGCCGTGCGACGTGGTGCACACGGCGCACGAGCAGGGCATCGTGCACCGCGATATCAAGCCGGCGAACGTGATGGTGATCTCGCGGGCCGGGCGGCTGCTGCCGAAGCTGTGCGACCTGGGGATCGCCAAGCTGGTCGAGCAGGGCAACGAGGGGGCGAACGATGCGGCCGGCGGGGCGGCGGGCGATGCGGTGGGCGACGACGCTCCCGGGCTGACGCAGCGCGGCCAGGTGATCGGATCGCCGCTGTACATGGCGCCCGAGCAGTGGGCCGACGCCGCGGTGGTCGATGGGCGGACGGACCGGTATGCGCTCGGCGTGCTGGCCTACGAGGCGCTGACCGGCCAGGTGCCGTTTCCGGGCGCGACGCGGCTGGCGGTGGCGCGGGCGCATGCGACGCGGCCGCCGCCGTCGCTCGGGCCGCGGTTCCCGGCGAACCCGCGGGCGGCGACGTGCTCGACGGCGCGATCGAGCGCGGCGTGCAGGTCGCCGAGCAGGCCGCGCTCAAGCTGATGTTCGCCCACGGCACGGGCGCCGAGCGAGTGCGCGGCGCGATCCGGATCGACGCGGCGACCGCGGCCGCGGTGGGCGACGCCCTGCCGGTCGCGCGGATCGACGAGGTCGACTACCTCGAGACGGAGCTGCATGGCTGATCCGTGGAACCAGGGACCTCAGACCTCCACCGTGCGCGCGACCCGCGAGGTCAGCGAGGTCGGCAAGCTGTGCCTGCTGATCATCGGTGACGGCATCCACGCGACCTACCTGCTCCCCGGGTCGGGGACGGTGCTGATCGGCCGCCAGCCCGGCTGCGACGTCGTGATCGACCACCTGTCGATCTCGCGCCGCCACGCGCAGCTCCGCATGGGGCCGGCGATGTCGATCGAGGACCTCGGCAGCGCCAACGGCACGCGGGTCCGCGGCGAGTGGATCCGGCCCGGCGTGCCGGCGCCGTTCGGCGCGAGCGACGCGCTCGACATCGGCTCGATGATCGCGATCGTCCAGCACCGCTCGCAACCGCTGCGGGCGTGGCGGCTGTGGAGCCACGGCTACTTCGAGGCCCGGCTCGGCGAGGAGTGCACGCGCGCCGAGCGCACCGGCGAGAGCTTCGTGCTCGCCCAGCTCCACTGCGCGGCGGTGCCGCCGGCGATCGTCGAGGACACGCTCGCCGACGTGCTGCGCCCGACCGACATCGTCGGCTCGTACGCGCCCGGCGAGTACGAGGTGCTGATGACCGAGATCTCATCGGTCCAGGCCGAGCACATCGTGGCGCGCGTGGTGTCGGCGCTCGGCCAGCGCGCCGCGCGGTGCCGGGTCGGCGTCGCGTGCTATCCACAGGACGGCCGGGCTCCGGACTCGCTGCTCGCGGCCGCGCGCGGGGTGGCGATCGGCGGCCCGCGGGTCGAGGGCGCCACCGGCAACCTGATCGTCACCGAGGGCGCGATGCAGCAGCTCCACCGCGTGGTCGAGCGCGTCGCGGCCGGCACGCCGCGCAGCGAGTCGCCGCCGCCGCCGCCCGCGCCGGTGCCGCCGCCGCCCGCGCCCGCACCGCCGCCCGATCGCGCCGAGCCGAGCGCGCCGCCGGGCCTGCCGCACGAGACCGTCGCCGACATCCGCCGCGAGATGGACGCGCTCGAGCGCGACCGGATCCTCCGCGTGCTGAGCGCGTGCGGCAGCAACCAGACCGAGGCGGCGCGCGTGCTCGGCCTGTCGCGCCGCGCGCTGGTCAACCGGCTCGACGCGTGGGGCGTGGCTCGCCCGCGCAAGCGCCTCAAGCCGTGACGCCGATCGGCGGGGATCGCTATCGCTTCCGGATCTTCAGCACCGCACCCGCCCCGGAGGCATCGATCCGGGCGACGAGCGCCTCGGCGTCGCGGCGCGGCAGCGCTTCCTGGATCGCGACCGGGGCCATCGCGATCAGCTCGGTGAGCTCGCGCAGCGACCTGCCGGTGGCGTCGCGCAGCGCGCGGAGCAGCAGGATCGGCGCGTCGCCGGGCGCGACCAGCACGACATCGTAGCGCGGCTTGATCGCGCTCGACGCGGCCGCCGCGGGCCTGTGCTCCGTGCTCGCGATCACGAGCTCGTTGAGCGCCCGCTGCGCGATCGCGCGATCGCTGGTGATGCCGTCGCGCAGCTGCTCGTACGACGCCCGTGCGCGGTCGTCGCCTTGCTCGTCGGACAGCCGGATCAGGAGGTCGATCCGGTCGAGGCATTCGTCCTTCGCGTTGCGGCGCTGCGCGTCGGCGAGCTCGTCGACCAGGCGCGCGATCTGCGCGCTGCGGTAGGCGCCGCTGATCTCGGTGTTCGCCGGGCCGGCCTCGGCGCCGCGCGCAACCTGCAGCGCGACGTCCTGGCGCTGGCCGCGCAGTCCGAGCGCGGGCACGTCGAACGTGAGCGTCGCTCGCGCGACCTCGAGCGCGGGATCGCCGTGCGGCGGCACGACCATCGCGAGCAGGAACGCGTGGGTCTGGCCGCGCTCGACGTTGCCGACCCGGATGTCGACCTCGGGCGCCGCCGATCCGTCGCCGATGAACGCGGGTTGCGGGTGCGTCCGGTAGAGCTGGCGCGCGCGCACGCGCTCGCCGAGCGCCACCACGAGCTGTGCGTTGGTCGCGATGAAGCTCTCGATGCGCTCGACCAGCTCGCCGAAGGTCGCGGCCAGCTGGTCGAGCTGGCCCGGCGTGAGCACCGCGCCGCTCGACGGTGTCACCAGCTTGCGCAGGTGGTCGGCCTCGTAGCCATCGCCGATCCCGACCGCGAACAGCTGGATCCCGAGGTCGCGGGCGCGCAGCGCCTGGGCGAGCGCTTCGGTCTTGTCGTCGGCCGCGCCGTCCGACAGGACGAGCAGGATCCTGGCATCCGCGGCGAAGCGCTGGACGAGGTCGGCGCCCGCGCGGATCCCGCCGCCGAGGAACGTGCCGCCACCGAGCATCTGGCGCAGGCGATCGACCTTGTCCTTGATCGCGCCGCGACCGGACGGTGTCGCCTGCGCGTTGTCGACGACCACGCGCGAGCTCAGGGCGAAGCCGACGAGCGAGATCCGGTGGCGCCCGTCGACGAGGTCGATGATCCGCTTCGCCGCCTCGATCGCCGCCTCGGCCTTGTCGCCCACCATCGAGCCGCTGCAGTCGAGCACGAGGCAGATGTTCGCCACCAGCGCGCCGGTCGCGGGGCCGAGCGCCGCCGTGGCGCGCACCTTCAGGTAGCAGCGCAGCTCGGTCGCGACATCCGGCGGGATCGTCGTCTGATCGAGGCTGGCCTCGAGCTGGAGCACGGGCGAGGTCATCGCCGCTAGCTCGCCCGGACCTCGGCGCTGGCCCCCGCGCTCTCGAGGCGGCGCCTGAGCGCCTCGGCTTCCTTGCGATCGGAGGTCGTCCGCAGCACGCACGGCGTGTGCTCGAGCAGCTGCTTCGTGTCGAGGATGTTCGCGCCCGTCACATCGCGCACCTCGCGCACGATCTCGATCATGCGCTCGCCGGGCGCGACCAGCACGACCTCGAACCTCCTCACGACCGGCGTGATCGCCTTCGCCACCAGCGCGCGCCACGCGGTGGGCACGCCGAGCTGCGCGAGCACGGCCGCGACCCCGAGGCGCACGCGCAACAGCAGCAGCGCGTCGCCGCCGAGCTCGGCCGCGGCGCGCCGCGCGGCGGTCTCGTCCTCGGCCTCGAGCACGCCGCGCGCGCGCGACGCCGGGAATCCACGCGTGCAACCGTGATCGACGATCGCGAGCCGGCCGTCGGGCATGACCAGGTAGTTGCCGGGGTGCGGATCGCCGGACAGCACGCCCCAGCGCAGCGCCGAGCCGACGTAGAACGCCACGAGCGCCTCGCCGACCGCGTCGCGGTGGTGCTGGCCGGGGGCGGTCGCCAGCCATGCCCCGAGGTGGCTGCCCTCCACGTACGTCGTGACTAGCACGCGCGCCGTGCAGTACGCCGGGTGGACCGCCGGGACCGCGATGACCGGATGGTCGTCGTAGCGCGTCGCGAGGTCGGCTTGCTGGCGCGCCTCCGCGCGGTAATCGCATTCGGCGATCGCGCTCGCCTTCGCCTCGCGCAGGAAGCTCTTGACCTGCGACGACGGAGTCCCCCAGGTCGCGAGCGCGCCGGCGAGCGAGGCCGGACCGAAGTCGGCCTTGATCGCGGCCGCGATGCCCGGATATTGCACCTTGACCGCGACACGCGTGCCATCGGGAAGCCTCGCACGGTGCACCTGACCGATCGAGGCCGAGGCCAGCGGCGTCGGCTCGAGCGATTCGAGGATCGGCGCGGCGGCAGTTCCCAGCTCGGACTGCAAGATCTTCGTGACTCGTGATACGGACATCGGCGGGGAGTGCGTCTGCAGCGCAGCCAGCGCCGCGCGTACGTCCTCGGGCAATGTCGCATCGAAGTACGACATGTGCTGTCCGAGCTTCATCGCAGCGCCCTTGAGCTTGCCGAGCGACGCGACAATCCGGTGCACTGACTCGCGCTCGTTCGCGGTCCTCGGCCGGTGTCGCAGCTTCACCAGCAGGGCGAGCATGCCGCCGCGAACCGACGTCGCCGCGATACTCGGCGTGCGCGACAGCCACGAGGTCGCGATGTCGGCGGGTGACTCCACCAGTCGCACCTCGGTCTCACGCCTTCGCTGCTCCCGAGTATTGTGGTCCATCGAGTTCTAGTACCATACGATCGTGAGGGCAGGCTGGTCGCTCGCCGTCGCACTGCTGGTGCCCTTCGTCGCACTCGCATCGCCGCCGACGTCCGACGAGACACCGCACGCCGCGGCGAATGTCGTGATCGATCTCGCGCCGGTGCCGGGAGTGCCCGCGTGGTTCGCGAGGGCTTTCGAACAGACGGTTGCGCGTGAGCTCGCCGGCTTCGAGCGCCTCGCCACGGTCGCGAAGCAGGACGTCGCGCTCGCCGCATGCGGAACAGATCGCGAGTGCCGGCTGCACGCGTACCGCGGCGCACGCGTCGACCTCGTGCTGTTCGGGGCGGTCGCCGACGACACGATCGAGTACGAGCTGTTTCAGACCTGGACGCCGGCGCGGCTCGCCACCGGGACGATCGCGGTCGGCCGCCACCAGAGCCTCGTCGCGCTCGAGCACGCGACCCGCGATGCGTTGCACGTCGTGCTCAAGCACGGCGGGCTGCTCGATCAGAAGCCGTACCTGGTCGAGCGCGGACCGGCGCCTGCGCGCGCGGCCGGCGCGAGCTGGAGTCCGCACGCGCGGACCATCCTGCTCGCCGTGCTGGCGCTCCTGATCTTGCCGTTCGCGCTCGCGCTGCTCGGAGGGCAAGCCGCGGCGACCCTCGTCGCGATGCGCTCGGCGAGGCGCGTCGTGCTCGTGATCGCGGCGGGCGGAGCGGCGGTCATCGCGCTCGATCCGCGCACGATCGGCGAGCTCGTCACCGCGTGGGCGCCGCTGGTCGCCGGGATCGGCGGACTCGGCTGGGGCGCGTTTCTCGTGCTCGTCCTGCGCACGGCATTCCCGCCGCTCGACGGGCTGGAGCGCGTTCCGCAGCGCGAGCTCGGCCGGTTCCTGTCCACCTGGTGCCTCGCCGCGGTCGAGCGGCTCGCCGTGGTCACGGTCGGCAACGCACCGCTGGTCGTGCTCGTCGCGTGGCTCGGTGCGTCGCTCGCGATCGCGCCGCAGTGGATCTACCTGGTGCTGGCGCCGGCGGTCGTGTGGCTGGCGCGGCTGTGGTTCGCGGCGTGGGTCGAGTGCCTCGCGGCGCGGCTCGATCGCCGGATCGTCGAGGGCCCGGCGTCGTCCGACAACCCGTGGTCGCGCGAGATCCGTGATTACCTGATCGGGTACGTGCGGCGGACCGGCTGGGATCTCGATCCCCGGTTGCTCGCCAGCGTGGTCTTCCTGCCCGGCAAACGGCTCGACGGCGTCGCGTCGTACGGCGGCGGCGCGACCCACGTCCGCATCGTGATCGCCCGCGACCTGCTCGTGATGGCGATGGGGCCGCTGCTCGAGGACAGGCCCGACGACAAGCCGGCGCGGTGGCCCGACTGGACGATCTCCCGCGTCGGTCCGGACCCCGGCGGCCGGTCGCCCATCGCCGCGCCATCGCCGCACGACTTCCGCGGCCGCAAGCACCGCACGAGCTATCCGGGCGCCCGGCGCAAGCCGCTCGGTCAGGCCGCGACGCTGCTCGGCCACGTGATGCCCGCGCCCGGTCAGCTCGTGCCGCTGATCTCGGACAGTCCACAGGATCTCGCGATCGTGCGCGAGCTGCTGTCCGAGCACTATCCGTGGTTCGCGCCCGATCCCGACGAGGAATTCGACGCGACCGATCCGACCGCCAGGGACCTGCTGTTCGGCGCGCTGGTCCACGAGCTCGGCGCGGTGCGCCGCAACGAGACCCAGTTTGCGACGCTGCGGCTGACGCTCGGCCGCCGCGTCGCTCGCCTGCGGCTGCGCGTCCGCGTCCGGCTCGCCGACAGCCATGCCGCGCTCAACTTCGCGCGTCATCACCTGATCCAGTACCTGTATCACTGCTGGACCGGGGACAGCGACGCGCTGACGGCGCGCGCCCGCCCGGCACGCCTGCACGAGGTCTCGACCCGCATCCTGGCCCGGCTGTCCGAGCCCGGCGCGAAACCACCGCGCGCGATCCGCGCCCGGCTCACGTGGCTATCGCAGTTCTTCGCCGAACCGATCGTCGATCGACGAGGCGTGATCGCCGGCAGGGTGGCGGCCGGCGCCGTGATCGCCGCGCTGCTCGTCGCGGCCGGCATCGCGGTGCTGCGATCGACCGCGTACCACCCGACCTACGTCGAGCGGATGCACGCGCAGGACAGCGACCTCAAGAAAGGCCCCGTCGATGGCGAAACCAGATCGAGATAAGGCAGACGACTCCTCGCTGTTCATGCCGACGATCAGCAAGGCGACGCTGGCGATCAACAAGTCGGCCGCCGGCGCGGGCGTGCTCGGGCTGGTCGGCTTCGCGGCGCTGTTCCTCGTCGCCTGCGTGTTCTTCGTGACCGAGAACTACTTCGTCGCGATGCTGATCATGTCGTTCGCGCTGCTGGTCTACGTGACCGGCAGCGAGCTCGCGAAGCTGTTCCTGACGTCGTTCACGATCTTCTTCTCGAGCAAGCACGTGATCCCGGCCGCCGCGTACCTGCAGGAGACGCTGGTGCCGCTGCGCCGGACGCTGATGATCCGGCGCGACGCCGAGGGCAACGTCAAGGCCGGGCCGCTGGTCAAGGGCATGACGGTCAAGCTGCCCGACAACCCGCTCGCGCGTGACATCCACACGCTGCTCGAGCACAATCCCAACTTCGAGTACGCGGAGTTCATCGCGCACGAGTACTACGTGCAGTGCCACGAGCTGTACGACCACTCGAGCTCGCACCTCGAGTTCGTGGCGACCGCGATGCCGATGTTCGGACTGATCGCGACGATCATCGGCCTGATCGGCATGTTCGAGGGCCTCGGCGCCGAGGTCACGGTCGAGTTCCTGTCGCCGCAGCTCGCGCTCGCGCTCAAGTGCACGCTGTACGGCGTGCTGCTCGCGGCGCTGTACAAGATCATCGCGTCGCGCTTCGATCAGCGGCTCAAGGCGCTCGACTACGACTTCGAGACGTTCTGCCGGGCGCTCCAGGTGCTGATCGACAACCAGGCGATCGTCGAGGTCCGGCCGTGAAGTACGTGCAGCGCCGCGCCAGGCCGAAGTTCGACGTCTGGCCGGTCGTCTACATCGATCTGATGACGCAGATCATGATGTTCTTCGTGATCCTGTGGTCGATCGGCCAGATGCAGGCGAGGAAGGCCGGCGCCAGCAAGACGCTCGGCGATACCACGCTGCACGCGGTCACGCTGCCGGGTGACGTGCTGTTCGGGTCCGGCAAGACCAAGCTGACGCCGCAGGGCGAGGAGGTGTTCGCCCGGCTGTTCAAGGACGACACCGGCGAGGTGCTGTCGTTCGAGACCGGCGGCCTCACCCGGCGCGTGCTCGTGATCCACGGCCACACCGACAGCGATGGCAAGAAGGACGACAACTACGTGCTCGGCTTCCAGCGCGCGCTCACGGTCTACAAGGAGATCCAGAAGTACGGCGCGGAGATCTCGGACCACGCGGTGCTGTGCACGCACGCCGACAACACGCCCGCCCGGGAAGTCCCGCTGCTCACCGGCACGCTCACGCCCGCACAGGCGCAGGCGATCTCCGAGGCCAAGACCCGGAACCGTCGGATCACGATCGAGGACCAGGTCACCAGCGCGGTGAAGCAAGAATGAGGGCGCCCCGGCGTCACAGGACCGAAGGCTTCGGTCGCGCCGCGCGGGCCGTCGGGGCACGCTCGGTCACCGCGATCGGGCTGCTCGCCGCCACGGCCGTCACGATGTGGCGCCTGGAGCGGTTCCGTCCCGACTACTGGGCCCAGCTGAGCCCGTGGGTGACGTTCGTCGCCGGTGGCTTCGCGGTGCTCGCCGGCACCCTCATGTTCGCGTACTGGAGGCTCGCCGAGCGCAGCCACGCCTACCTCCGGTTCGGCGAGAAGCTGGCGTTCGGCGACGAGACCTCGCTGCTCGGCGCGCGCGGGTACTCGCTCGTCCTCGGTCGGGCCTCGTTCGTCGATGTCGTCGACCTTCCGCCGCGGGTGATCCACGCGCTGTACATCGCGATCGGGCTCGGCATCGCGCTGATCGGGCTCGACAATCGCGGGGTCGCGCTGCTGCGCGAGGTGCCGTCGCGATTCGACCGCTCGAGCATCGACTACTGCAAGCCGCCCGAGCCGCCGAAGCCCGAGACCCCGCACAGCCAGGGCTGCAAGCTCGTCGAGCGCGCGTACAAGCTCGGCTACACCCCGAGCCTCGGCTCGTGCGCGCCCGCGGAGGCCAGGCGCGAGGCGAGTCAGGTCTGCACGCGGCGCCAGCTCGACGAGCCGTATCTGCACTACGCGTGGCGCCGGCTCGCCGACCGCGCCGCCGAGCTGGCCACGGCCGACCCCGGACCCGGCGGCCTGGATCGGTTCGAGCAGCAGCTCGACCACCTGGAGGCGATCGTGGACGGGACGCTCGACACGGTGGCGATGCGGCCGCGCTCGTCCCACCACCTGTTCACCAACCTGCCCGATCCGCGGCCCGGGCTCCGCGATCGCGCCGACGGGCTGCTCGAGCGCAGCTGCGGCGCGCGCCTCGCGCACCTGCCGCACTTCCCGCGCATGGCGGACGGCCCGGCCGGCCCGAGCAAGCTGCTCGAGCACGTGCTCGCGCAGCTGATGTTCAACCCGCGCTACAAGCCGATCGTCGCGCAGTGCGAGGAGGTCATCGTGCACTGGGACGCGCCGCCGGACACCTGCGCGCGGCTCGCCGCCGGTCCGCTCGCCGCGCGCGGCGCGCTCGACTCCGCGCGCGGCGTGCTCGATCTGCGCGCGACCCGCGCCGAGACCCGCGAGCTCGATCCGGCGCCGGCGCGCGCGCGCGAGCTTCCGCCCGCGCAGCGCATCGTCAGCTTCCAGTGCCTGATGTTCGACCCCGCCGCGGAGCCGGCACCGCCCGTCGAGCGGACGCTGGCGATCGACGGCGAGCGGCTCGCGGTCCGCGAGGTGCGCATGAGGCCGCTGGTCGGCGACGGCGGCAGCCAGATCCGGCTCTACAAGCAGCTCGCCGCGCTGATGGCGCCCGGCTTCGGCTACGGCCGCCTGACCAGCAACCAGGCGGTCGGTGCGGCGCCCGAGGAAGCCGCGCTCGCGGACGCGTTCCGGCAGCCGGCGTTCTGGTTGACCAGGCTCGACCTCTTGCGCGACGCCGACCTGTTCCTCGGCAACGACTGGCTGGCCAGGCGCCCCGATCTGCTCGAGGTCTACCCGTATCACCTGCACCTGCAGAACTTCATCGAGATCTTCCGCCGCCAGTACCGGCAGCACGAGGGCCGGCTGTGAGGGCGGCGGCGCTCATGGTGCTCGCGCTGTGCGGGGTCGTCCACGCCGAGCCTCCACCCGCGCGCGGGGCGTACATCGCGGAGCTGCTCGAGGCGCTCCGCGGCATGGATCGCGCGAGCCTCGCGAACACGCGCAAGTACATCCAGGTCGTCGAGCGCAACAAGTGCCAGGCCCCCGAGATGACCCTGCGCGTCGGCTGCCTGCTCGAGGCCGCGGGCCAGAACTGCAAGCAGCTCCCGGGCGACGCGCGCGAACGCTGCCGCCGGGCATCCGACGTGATCGCGACCAACCTGCTGGCCGAGCGCGTGTTCGTGCCGGACGACGTGCGCTACCAGCTCGTGACCCGGCAGCACGACGCGCGCTCCGCGATCGCGCGCGAGCTGCACCGTCGCCGCGCCGCGCTGGTCGCCGAGCTCGCGATGTCGGAGTTCTTCCCGGGGCCGCGCGCCGACACCGCCGCGCTCGCGGCCGGCATCGACGGGTTCTGCACCGACGTCGCCGGCACGCGCGATCTGTCGTGGCAGTACTGCGTGGCGGCGATCGTGTGGTTCGTCGCCAGCGACGGCGCACCCGAGGAGGCGCGATGACCAGGGCGCACATGGCGATGCTCGCCGCCGAGTCCAGGAAGCTCGAGCAGGCCGGGCTGTACCGGCCGGAGACCATCCACCCCGCTCACATCGTCGACTTCACGAGCCAGGACTACCTCGGCCTGACCAACGACCCGCGCCTGGTGGCCGCGGCGAAGCTCGCGCTCGACAACCACGGCCTCGGCGTCGGGTCGTCGCGCGTGGTCACCGGCACGCGCGAGATCCACCGCGATCTCGAGCAGGCGGTCGCGCGGTTCCTCCAGGTGCCCGATGCGCTCGTGCTCGGCTCGGGCTATCTCGCCAACCTCGGCTTCTACGAGGCGCTGTTCGACAGCCGGGACTGCCTGTTCTGCGACGCGCTCGTCCACCCGAGCACCGCCGAGGGGATCCGGCTGTCGTCCGCCACCGCGTTCCCGTTCCACAACAACGATATCGAAGATCTCGAGGACAAGCTGCGGCGCTCGCGGTCGGCGCGGTTTCGCGCGATCGCGACCGATGGCGTGTTCCCGTTCGACGGGCGCGTCGCCGAGCTCGACGGCATCTGCGGCCTCGCCGAGAAGTACGATGCCATGGTCGTGCTCGACGACTCGCTCGGCATCGGCGCGCTCGGCGCCACCGGGCGCGGCGCGCGCGAGCTGCGCGGCATGATCGCGCGGGTCGACGTCGTCACCGGCACGTTCGGCAAGGCGCTGGGCGGCGCCGGCGGCGGCTTCATCGCGGGCCGGCGCGAGGTGATCGAGTGGCTGCGCCAGAAGGCGACCCCGTACCTGTTCTCGATCGCCCTCGCGCCGCCGCTCGCCGCCGCCGCCCGCGCGGCCCTCGAGATCCTCGAGCGCGGCGAGGCGCCGCTGGCGACCTTGCGCAACCACATCGCCGTGATCAAGAAGGAGCTCGAGGCCCGCGGCTTCGCCGTCCTCGGCGGCGAGCACCCGACCCTCGCGGTGTCCGTCGGCGGCAGCGTCGCGCTGCAGAAGATGATCAACTCGCTCTACGAGCGCGGCATCCACGTCCACGGCCTGTGCTACCCGGTCGTCCCGGAGGGCCAGGCCCGCATCCGGCTCGAGATCACCGCGCGCCACTCCGCGCAGGACATCGGCCGCGCGATCAACGCCTTCGAGCTCGCCGGCCGCGCCCTCGGCGTGATCGGCTAGGGTCTGCAGGGCGGGCGCGCAGGAGAGCGCGTACACGCGAGCTCACCGTGGGCTGCTGCGCGGATGGGGTCGGGACCGCGCCCGCCGAATCACCACCCGTCCTGCGCGGACCCCGCGAGGTATGTGCGGGACAATGCCCGCCCAATCCAAATCACGGCCGCGGCCCCCGACCCCATCTGCTCGCGGTCGCCCACGGTGAGCCCGCGTTGACGTCTCGCGAAGGTCCATCCGGACCGCTCGCCTCCACGGTGCCCCGGGCAGCACCCGCCGAGAAGTTGCTCGCCCGAGCATGTCGAGCCAGCCGGTCAGGGGCGCTGGCAGCGCGCGCCCAGGCCGCTGATCCAGCGATCCGGGCGGCGACGAGCACCGGGTTGCCGTCCGGGAGTGGCGGGCCTGGCCGGGATGATCAGAGGCGTGTGGTAGGAGTTGGCGATGGTCATGCGAGCAGAGCCCGACGCGAACGCGGACGCGCGCGGCGAGCTCGCGGTACCGGCGCTCCGGATCGAGGCCATCGACGCGGCGCGGCTGGTCGCGTTGCTCGAGGGGCCCGCCGGCTCGCTCGCGGAGCTGCGTCGCGCGCTCCATGCGCACCGGCTCGCGGGCGCGGAGAGCTTCACCGAGCTGCTGTCGATGGCACGCCTGGTCGGCGTCGAGCGGCACGGCTACCAGATCGAGACGGTCCACCGCGTGCTCCGGACGTTGCGCGGGCGGGCGCTGCTGTCGGACGAGGTCGGGCTGGGCAAGACGATCGAGGCGCTGATGGTGCTGCTGGAGTACCGGATGCGCGGCATGGCGAACCGCGTGCTGGTGCTCGCGCCGCCGGCGCTGGTTCCCCAGTGGGTGGGCGAGCTCGCGGCGAAGGCCGGGATCGCGGCGCGCACCACCGAGCGCGAGGGGGACGCGGTGTGGCGCGGCGACGGAGTGGTCGTGGCATCGCTGGCGACCGCGCGGATGCAGCGCAATGCCGCCGCCGTCCAGGCCGAGCCGTGGGACCTGGTGATCGTCGACGAGGCGCACCGGGTCAAGCGGCGGGGCTCGTCGAGCTGGAAGCTCGTCGATGGGCTGCGCAGCCGGTTCCTGCTGCTGCTGACCGCGACGCCGATCGAGACCGAGCTCGAGGAGCTGTACCAGCTCGTGACGCTGCTCAAGCCCGGGCAGTTCGCGACGCCGGCGGCGTTCCGGCGGCGGTTCGTCGACCCGGCGAGCCCGACCTCGCCGAAGAACCGCGAGGCGCTGCGCGAGCTGCTCGGCGAGGTGATGGTGCGCAACACGCGGGCGTCGTGCGGCCTCAAGCTGCCGCCGCGCTACGTGTCGACCGTCGTCGTCGAGCCGGACGACGCCGAGCGCGCGCTGTACGCCGCGGCGCTGGCGGCCATGCGCGGCGCCGCCGAGCCACGTGTGCGTCGCACCGCGGGGCTGCTGTTGCTCGAGGCCGGGTCGAGCCCGGCGGCGGTGCGCGGCACGCTCGACAAGGTCGGCGGCGAGGCGCAGTTCGCCGCGGTCCTGGGCGCGGCGCGCATCGACGACACGCGCAAGGGCCGCGCGCTGATCGACATCGTCCGCACCGGCGGGGCCGCGCAGCTGCTCGTGTTCACGCGCTACCGGGCGACCGCGCGCTGGCTCGTCGAGCGGCTCGCGCGCGAGCGGATCTCGCACGCGGCCGTCCACGGCGACCTGACCGGCGCCGACAAGCAGGCGGCGCTCGCGGCGTTCCGTGTGGGGGAGGTGCAGGTGCTGGTGTCGACGGATGTCGGAAGCGAGGGTCACAACCTGCAGCACTGCCACCGGCTCGTGAACTTCGACCTGCCATGGAACCCGATGGTGATCGAGCAACGGATCGGCCGGCTGCACCGGTTCGGCCAGACGTCCGAGGTCGAGGTGTTCAACCTGTGCGCGCGCGGCTCGATGGAGGAGCGCATCCTCGGCGTGCTCCACGACCGGGTCCGGCTGTTCGAGCTCGTGGTCGGCGAGATGGACATGGTGATCGGCAACCTCGGCGACGAGACCGATCTCGAGGAGCGCCTGCTCGCGCTGTGCGCCGAGGCGCCCAGCGACGCGGCGCTCGATGAGGGGCTGTCCGCGATCGGCGACGAGCTGCTGCGGGCCCGCGGCCGCTACGACGAGGTCCGCGAGCTCGACCACGCGCTGTTCGGCGAGGAGTTCGAGGCGTGAGCGGCGAGCTGTTCACGTCCGATCTCGACCCGCTCGGGTTCGTCGTCGACGAGCTGAGCGCGCGGGGCGCGCTCGTCGAGCGCGGCGATCCGGGCGCGCTCGCCGTGTTGCCACCGCCGCTCGCCCGTGACCTCGATCTGCCCGATGCGGTTGCGCTCGCGGACGCCGCCGGCGATCACGCGATCGGCTGCGGCCTGGGCTCGCCGCTGCTCGATCGCCTCGTCGCCGCGGCGCGAGCGACCGTCCCGGTGGCCGGCATCACCTCGCTCGCCGAGCCGCCGCGCACGGCGGCGGCGGAACGGCTCGCCGATCGGGTGGTCGTGCGCAATGGCGTCGCCGACGTCCTGGGGGCCGCGCACGCCTCGGCGACGTACCTGGTCGGGATCTTCACCTGGACGGCCGAGGCCGACGATCGCTACCAGGGGATGACGATCATCGCCGCACACGCAGCCACGAGCGCCGAGCCGGATCCGGGTTGCATGGCGATGATCGAGTCGCTGATCGCCGGGACCGACGCACGCGTGGCCGAGCAGCGCGACGCCCGGGGGGCGACGGGCGGGGCAGCGGCCGTGGCGCGGCGCGCCGCGCTCGCGATCGGGCCGCGGCTCGACGAGGTCGGAGTGGCCGTCGCCCGCCGCCGCGACCGCGAGCGCGCGCGCATCGACGAGTACTTCGCGTCGCTGATCGCGGAGGCGAAGCGTCCGAGGCGCCAGGTCGCGCGAGGCGCGATCGAGGCGCGGATCGCGGCGCTGCACGCCGAGCACACCGCGAAGCTGCGCGATCTGACCGCGCGCTACACCCTGCGCGTGCGGCTCGATCCGGTCGCGCTGGTGGCGATCGCGATGCGGGTCGCCGAGGTCCGGATCCGGCTGCGCCGGCGGAAAGGCGAGCGCGAGATCGCGCTGCATGTGCCTCCGCACGCGCGGACTCCAGACGCCCTCGCGTGCGTTGCATGTCCGGGTACGACGCGGGCGCCGCTGCTGTGCGACGACGCATTGCACATCCTCTGCGAGACCTGCGCGCCCGATGCCGCCGGGCGCCCCCGGTGTCCCGCATGCCGGCCGGGGCGCGCGTCGAAGACCACCTCGTGAGGAGTCAGCCCAGGTAGGCCGCGAGCACGCGCGGATCGCGGCGCAGCTCGTCGGGGGTGCCGGACACGGCGACGCGCCCGCGCTCCATGACGTAGACGTGGTCCGCCACGCCGAGCGCCGCGCTGGCGAACTGCTCGACGAGCAACATGGTCATGCCCTCGGCCTTGAGCCGGCGGATCGTGCGGAACACCTCCTGCACGATCACGGGGGCGAGGCCCATCGAGGGCTCGTCGAGCAGCATGATCTTGGGCCGCGCCATGAGCGCCCGGCCGATCGCCAGCATCTGCTGCTCGCCGCCCGACAGCGTGCCGGCGAGCTGCGCGCGGCGCTCGGCGAGCCGCGGAAACAGGTCGTAGACCCGCGCGAGGGCCTGCCGGGCCTGCCGGTGGAAGCCGAACAGGTGCGGCAGCCAGCGGAACGCGCCGAGCAGGAGGTTGTCCTCGGTGGACAGCGGCCCGAACACCTTGCGACCCTCGGGTGCATGGGCGAGGCCGAGGCGGGCGATCCGCGCGGCGCCGAGGCCGTCCACGCGCGAGCCGGCGAGCCGCACCTGGCCGCGGGTCGGCGCGAGCGTGCCGGAGATCGCGCGCATGGTGGTGGTCTTGCCGGCGCCGTTGGCGCCGATCAGCGCGACGATCGTGCCGGGCTTGACCTCGAGCGAGGCGCCGACCAGCACCTCGGAGAGGCCGTACCCGGCGTGGAGATCGGTGACCGTCAGCATGCAGCTCCTACGGGGTCTCTGCGGGGGCGGAAGGCGCGGGTGCGGCTCCGGGCGCCGGCGCGTCGGGCTCGGCGGCGCCGAGGTACGCGGTGATGACCTTGGCGTCGCGCTTGATCTCGGCGGGCGAGCCCTCGGCGATCACCTTGCCGCCGTCGAGCACGGTGACGATCTCGCACAGCTCGCTGACCACGTCCATGTGGTGCTCGATCAGGACCGTGGTGATGCCGCGCTGGTGGATCCGGCGGATGATCTCGAGCAGGCGCTGGACGTCGGGCTGGGCGAGGCCGGCCGCCGGCTCGTCGAGGATCAGCAGGTCCGGGCGCCGGGCGAGCGCCCGCGCGATCTCGAGGAAGCGCTGGGCGCCATAGGTCAGGTCGGCGGCCCGCGTGCGCGCCTCGCCGCGCAGGCTGACGAGCTCGAGCAGCGCGAGCGCCGCCGCCTGGCCGCGCAGCTCCTCGAGCCGGCCGAGGCCGAGCAGCACGAGGGGGAGCGGGACGCGCCAGGCGCCGCGCAGCGCGACCATCACGTTGTCGAGCGCGGTCATGCCGCCGAACAATTGTAGATTCTGGAAGGTCCGGGCGATGCCCGCCCTCGCGGCCGCCACCGGCTTGCCGCCGCGGAGCGCAGCACCGCGCAGGCGGAGCTGACCACCGCTCGGGGTGTAGAGGCCGGACACGACGTTGACCAGCGTGCTCTTGCCCGACCCGTTGGGACCGATCAGCCCGTGGATCGTGCCCGCCTTCACGGTGAGGTCGACGCCGTCGACGGCGCGCACGTCGCCGAAGTGACGCGACAGGCCCGCGAGCTCGAGCAGCACCGAGCCGTCGGGTGCACGGGCGGGCAGCACCTGCTCGAGCGCCGCG
This sequence comes from Kofleriaceae bacterium, assembly GCA_041495365.1. Taxonomy (GTDB): domain Bacteria; phylum Myxococcota_A; class Polyangia; order Haliangiales; family Haliangiaceae; genus JABFXX01. Next base: position 37,194 of record JBGQCL010000049.1, read on the forward strand.
GGCGGCGGGAGATCGGGGGGCGCCACGCGGAACAGACGGGCGAGCCCCGCGGACGCGAAGCCCATGAGCCCCTCGGGCAGGCCGACCACCACCGAGAACAGCAACAGCGCGAAGATCGCCCTTCGCCAGTCCTCGATGTTGCTCGCCAGGAACGAGCCGATCACCAGCGTGAGCGTCACGGCGATCGGCGCGAGCGCCCGGAACGCGTCGGTCTTGCGCCGGACCAATCCGCGCACGCCCGACACCAGCGCGAGCGCGAAGGCGATCCCCGAGAACGCGCGAAACAGCGGAGGGCTGGACAGCAGGTTGGGGAGCAGCGCCACCAGCGCCGCGCCGACCACCGCGCCCCACAGGCTCTTGCGACCGCCGAGGACGACGCCCAGCAGCAGGGTCACGGTCAGCCCGTAGTCGAACGTCTGGGGCTGGAGATAGCGCAGGTCGAACGCGTAGAGCGCACCGGCGGCGCCCCCGAGCCCGGACCCGAAGGCGAAGCCCGCCACCTTGTGGCGGTAGGTGCCGACGCCCATCGCGTCGGTGGCGATCGGACTGTCGCGCAGCGCCTCGAACGCCCGCCCCCACTGCGACGACAGGAGATTTCGCATCGCCAGCCAGACCAGCGCCAGGATCGCGGTGCAGAGCCAGAAGAACGCGCGCGCATCGACCTCGTGGCCGAGCAGCAGGGGCCGCGGGATCTGCAGGCCCTGCGCACCGTTGGTCAGCCACTCGAGCTCGTTCAGCGCGGTCGCGCACAGCGCGGTGAAGCTGAGCGTCGCCAGGGCGAACTGCGGGCCCTCGAGCCGCAGCGCCGGCAGCGCCAGCAAGGCCCCGACGAGGGTGCAGAACCCACCGGACAGCACGATGGCCAGCGGGATGCCGACGCCGTACCGGGTCACGGCGATCCCGGCGAGGTAGGCGCCCAGGCCCAGCATCGCCGCCTGGGCGAGGTTGACCTGCCCGAGATAGCCGACGGTGACGTCCAGGCCGATGAGCACGACGCCGTAGATCGCCAGCAGGGTGAGCAGGGCGAGCGCGTACGGGCTGTGCACCGCGAGCGGCAGCGCGCCGAGCACGACGAACAGGGCGATCTCTGCGCCGCGGACCAGGACGAGCCGCTTGAGCACTGCGCCTCCTAGACCTTCCGGATGATCGCCTTGCCGAACAACCCGGTGGGTCGCACGGCCAGGGCGAGGATGAGGAGGATGAGGCCGGGCGTCTCGCGCCAGCCGCTGCCGATGTAGAGACTGGCAAGCCCCTCGAGCGCACCGAGGATGAGGCCGACCAGCACGACGCCGAAGCCCGACTCGAGCCCCGCCTCGACCGCGACCGAGAACGCCTTGAGCACGAGCGCGGCGGCCATCGTCGGTTCCACGGTGGTGATCGGCGAGACCAGGATGCCGGCGAACGCCGCGACCGCCCCGGACAGGGCATAGGACAGCGTCACCGTGCGGGTGGCCGAGATGCCCATCAGCTCGGCCGCGTCGCGATCGGCCGACACCGCCGCGAACGCCTTGCCGAGCAGCGTCCGCCGCTTGAACACCTCGATCAGCGCCATGATCGCGAGCACGCCCACGGCCACCGAGATCTCGAGCCAGGTGACGTCGACGCCGAGCACGTGGACCGGGTCGGCGGGAATCGGCGTCGGGAACGGGCGATCGTCGCGGCCCCAGACGTTCTCGGCGAACGACACCAGGAACAGACCGACGATGATGGTGTTCAGGATCCAGCCCTCGCTCCTCTGCTGGAGCGCCAGCCGCACCGCGGCGCGCTCGACGAGGACCCCGAGCAACGCGCCGAACAGGATGCCGAGCGGCACCATCGCCACGTAGGGCAGGCCGATGTTGAGCAGCGTCAGGCTGATGAACGCCGACACCATCACGAGCTCGCCCTGCCCGAAGTTGAGGCTCTTGCTGGTCGCGTAGGTCAGCTGGAAGCCGTACGCGATCAGCGCGTACACCATCCCCATCAGCGCGCCGCTGACCGTGATCTGGACGACGACGGAGAGCGGCATCGAACCCGACTACTTCGCGCCCCGCTTGGCGAGCCGCGCGCGGTCGGCCTCGTTCGCGAACACCACCTTGCCACCCTTCACGAGTCCCATCACCACCTGCTCGCGACGGAACGCCTCGTGCGTGGTCACGTCGGCCGGGTTCCACTTCGTGTACGGCTTCTTCCAGGTGGCGATCACGCCTTCCACCGGGTCCTTCAGGTTCTCGAGCGCATCGCGGATCGCCTTGGTATCGCTGGTGCCGGCCTGCTTGACGGCGGCGGCGAACAGCAGCACCGCGTCGTAGCCTTGCGCCGCCGAGACCGGCGACGGGATGCGGTTCGTGTGGTAGGCCTTGTGGTAGGCCTCGATGAACGCCTTCGCCCGCGGCGTGATCGGCTCCTCGATGAAGGTCTGCGGCATGATCGCGCCGTCGCCGTTGGCCCCGGCGTTGTCGACGAAGTTGGACATCGAGAGCGCCCAGCCGCCGATCATCGGCGCCTTGTAGCCGAGCTTGGCCATCCCGTTGGCGATCGCCGCGAGCTCGGGGCCGATGCCCCAGATCAGGAGCGCCTGCGCGCCGAGCGCCTTGGCCTTGAGCAGCTGCGCGGTCATGTCCTTGTCGCCGATCGCCCACTTCTCGAGGGTGACGACCGTGAGCTTGGAGCCCTGCTTCTTGATCTGGTCGAGCAGGTCGTCACGACCGGACACCCCGTAGTTGGTCGCGTCGGCGAAGATCGCCACCTTGGTGAACTTCCGCGCGATCGCCTCCTCGACGACCATCGCGGCCTGGATGCCGTCGTGGGCGGCGAAGCGGAACACGAACAGGTCCTTGGGACCGTCCGCCTTGGCCCACTGCGTCATCGACGCCGAGCCGGCCGCCGGCGTGATGATGCGCGTGATTCCCTTTTCCTGGAGGTACTTGTCGCCGGCGAGCACCACGCCGGTGTTGACGCTGCCAATGACGCCGGACAGGTCGGACATCGCCGCCAGCTCCTGGCCGATCAGCGCCCCGCGCTCGTTCTTGGCCTCGTCGTCGCGCTCGATCGCCTCGATCTTCAGCTTCTTCGCGCCGACCTGGATGCCGCCGGCGGCGTTGATCTCGGCGATCGCCAGCTTCGCGCCGTCGCGAGCGGAGATCCCCATCGGGGCCGAACCCCCGGTGAACGGGCCGGTGATGGCGATCTTGATGGTGGATTGCGCCAGCGCCGGGGTCGTGACAGCGCAGAGCGCCATGGCCAATAGCCACTTCATGGAGGACCTCCTGTGAGACGTTAGACGATAGTTGGACGGCGGCATGTTAGTGATCTTCTTGGAAGGCTGTCAACACGCCGCGCCCGCGCGTCGGTGGACCGGGATATGCACGGGGGGCAGCCGTCGCTCCGGCCGGCCCGGCTCGATCCGCGCGGCCAGCGCGCCGAGGTCCTCGAGCCGGTGCGCGAGCGGTGGCAGGTGCACCGGACGCCGGCCGCTCCATCGCGGACGCGCGGTCTGTCGGGAACGCGCGTGCCGGTTCGATCTCTACCCTGCGGCCCACGACTCGCGGGCTGGAAGGAACCATGGATTCTCGGTGTTCTGTCGTCGCGATCCGCCGAGCAGATCGATCGCACGGCGCAGATCGCCGGCCGCCGCCTGGGCCTGACCGAGCGCGATCTCGCCGAGCGCTGCCACGTACAGTGCATCGGAAGCGCGCAGCTTGATCCAGACGTGGTCGTCGCGCAGCAGCTCTCCGGCGAGCCGCTGCATCGCCGGCACCGCCTCGCGCGGCTTGCCATCGAGCACCGACCAGCGTGGTGGCATCCGGTGGCCGCTTGTCGGGATCGGTCTCGCGCGACGCCGAGTGGATCTCCTGCGCGTAGGCGAGGATCCCGGTGCGCGGATCCCCGGCGGCGAACGCGCGCTCGGCGGCGCGACCGAGCACGACGGCGGCCTCGCCGTGGCGGCGCTGCTGCACCAGCGCCAGGCCCTGGGTCCACAGCGCGCGGGCGAGCAGCGGCGCGTCGCCGAGCCGCTCGGCGGTCCGCACCGTCGCCTCAACGCGCTCGACCGCCTGCGGCGCGACCGCGCGCGCCAGCACCTCGACGCGCTGGATCTCGCGATCGAGCTCGCCGACCTCGGC
>JBGQCL010000050.1:0-40499 GCA_041495365.1 Kofleriaceae bacterium
GCGGCGAGCGAATCAGCGACCAGCAAGCGCTGGAGATAACGGTCGACTGCCGCGGGTGTCGCTGCCTGCAGGCGGGCTTCGTACGCCGGTTCCAGCGCCTGGGCCCCGAACTTCGACCCGAACTTCGACCCAAACTTCGAACTGAGCTGGGAGCGCAACGCGGCGATCCGTCCTTCCTCGCGGCCCTTCGCGATGCCTTCTTCGCGACCCTTCGCGATGCCTTCTTCGCGACCCTTCGCGATGCCTTCGTTGCGGCCTTCCTCGTACCACTGTTCGGCGATGGTCATGGCGATTTCCTCGGCGTGGCGGCCAAGCTGGCGGATCTTGGCACGGAGCTGGTCGTGGTGCACCGGATCTATCACTCGAAACATGTACGTCAACAGGGTGGTGGTTGCGTCGACACCGGCCGGCGCTCGTTCCGCCTCGGCAAAGGTCACGATCCAGGTATCGAAGTTGTCCAGCAGGCGCCGCGGAGCACGAGCGTCGCGCAGCAGCCAGAGCGCAAGCTTCTGGAATGCGCCCAGCGAGCGCGCCTGGAGGTCCTCGTTGGACAGATGGGCGAGGTCATCGATGATCAGCCAGGATCGGGGGGATCGAAGCTGACAGGCCCGGGATCGCCCGCACGGTCGGCTCGAACATGTCATCGCTGTGTTGGTCGGCGAGGGCCGGATCCACGAACGACCCGGACTCGCCGTGCAGCGTGTCCCACGCGATGAGCTCTCGGAGCGTAGCGGGCAACAGCTCGCGCAGCAGCGCCGCGGCGGCGGCGGGAGCTTCGAACGACGATTTGAACAACGCATCGTGCGGGCGAGCGATCATGACGGCGGAGGACGCGAGCAAGCATCGCGCCGGCGCATCTCACGAAAATCACGGTGCCGCGTGTCCGGAGTGTCCGGACGGCGGACGCCGTTGGCCGCGATCCGGACAAATCCCGGACATGGCTCGGCAGGCACAGGCTCCTACCTGTCGTTACCGAACATGGCCCACCGCTTCTGACGGGCGACGGCGGAAATCTTTCCTGGGCAGCCCAATCTGGATTCGAGAGCCGCCGACTCTGCCCAACGGTGCCTTGCGGGCGTCGACGGCCTGCTCGGCGTCCTGCGCGACAACCTCGGGAGTGCCCGACGCGTTCATCACCACGCCATGGCGCGGGGGCCGACCTCACGCCCGCCGCGATCAGCTGCGCTTGAGCGACACGGGCCCGCTGCCACCCATGATCCCGGCGAAGAAGTCGTTGCCCTTGTCGTCGACCACGATGAACGCGGGGAAGTCGACGACGTCGATCTTCCACACCGCCTCCATGCCGAGCTCGGGGTACTCGAGGACCTCGACGTGCGTGATGCAGTCCTTGGCGAGCCGCGCCGCGGGGCCGCCGATCGAGCCCAGGTAGAACCCGCCGTGGGTCTTGCAGGCGGAGGTGACCTGCGGCGAGCGGTTGCCCTTGGCGAGCATCACCATGCTGCCGCCGTGAGACTGGAACAGGTCGACGTAGCTGTCCATCCGGCCCGCGGTGGTCGGGCCGAACGAGCCCGACGCATAGCCGGCCGGGGTCTTGGCCGGCCCCGCGTAGTAGACACAGTGGTCCTTGATGTACTGCGGCAGGCCCTCGCCGCGGTCGATCCGCTCCTTGAGCTTGGCGTGCGCGATGTCGCGCGCGACGATCATCGGGCCGGTCAGCTGCAGCCGGGTCTTGATCGGGTAGCGCGACAGGGTCTGGCGGATCTCGGCCATCGGGCGGTGGAGGTCGATCCGGATCTCGTCGCCGGCGATGTCGCCGGGCGCGACCTCGGGGAGGTACTTCGCGGGATCGCGCTCGAGCTCCTCGAGGAACACCCCGTCGCGCGTGATCTTGCCGAGCGCCTGGCGGTCGGCCGAGCACGACACCGCGATCGCGACCGGGCAGCTCGCGCCGTGGCGCGGCAGGCGGATCACGCGGGCGTCGTGGCAGAAGTACTTGCCGCCGAACTGGGCGCCGATCCCGGTCGCGCGCGCGAGCTCGACGACCCGGGCCTCCCACTCCAGATCGCGGAACGCGCGGCCGAGCGCGTTGCCGGAGGTCGGCAGGTCGTCGAGGTAGCGCGCCGAGGCGAGCTTGGCAGTCTTGAGCGCGAGCTCGGCGCTGGTCCCGCCGATCACGATCGCGAGGTGGTACGGCGGGCACGCCGCGGTGCCCAGCGAGCGCAGCTTCTGGTCGAGGAAGGCGGTCAGGCTCGCCGGGTTGAGCAGCGCCTTGGTCTCCTGGAACAGCAGGCTCTTGTTGGCCGAGCCGCCGCCCTTGGCCATGAACAGGAAGTGGTACTCGTCGCCGGAGGCAGCGTACAGCTCGATCTGCGCCGGCAGGTTGTTGCCGGTGTTGCGCTCCTCGAACATGTCGAGCGGCGCGACCTGCGAGTAGCGCAGGTTGGCCTCGGCGTAGGTGTCGAACACGCCGCGCGCGATCGCGGCCTCGTCGTTGCCGGCGGTCAGCACGAGCTGGCCGCGCTTGCCCATCACGATCGCGGTGCCGGTGTCCTGGCAGCCGGGCAGCACACCGCCGGCGGCGATGCTGGCGTTCCTGAGCAGCTCGAGCGCGACAAAGTGGTCGTTGGGCGAGGCGTCCTTGTCGTCGAGGATCGCGCGCAGCTGCGCGAGGTGGCCGGGCCGGAGCAGGTGCGCGATGTCGCGCATCGCCGTCGCGGTCAGCAGGGTCAGCGCCTCGGGCGCGACCTCCAGGAAGCGGCGGCCGCCGGCGGTGAGCGGCTGGACGAGGTCGCCGGTGAGCTTGCGATACGGCGTGGCGTCGTGGTGGCCCGCCTCGAGGATGTCCTGGAACGCGAACGTCGGCATGGCGGGGAGCCTAGTACGGATCGCCGGTGCCGGATCGCCGACCACCGCCACGACCTCCCGCGTGCCTAGCGATCCAGCGGATCGAGCCTGTCGAGGTCGCCCCGGGTCGCCGTGCGCAGCCACACCAGGTACTCGGCGAGCGCATCGACGTCGGTCAGGCTGAGCTCCTTGTCGAACCGCGGCATCTGGCTCTTGTCCTTGCCCATGTGGAACGCCGACTTGGGGTTGGAGATGAAGCTGCGGTAGTACGCGCGGGTGCCGACCCCGGCCAGGCCGGGCGCCGACGAGCCGGGCATGCCGTCCTCGCGGTTGTGGCAGTCGCTGCACGCGATCTCGAACACGTCGAGGCCGTGCTTGCGGCGGTCGGTGTCGACGTCGCTGGCGCCCGACTCGCTGTAGACCAGCTCGACGATGCCGTCCAGATCGGCCTGCGGCATCTGCGAGAACGACTTCATCGCCGCGTCGGTCTTGGCCAGCTTGGTCAGCCCCCAGAACAGCTGCCCGTTGGGGTTCTTGACGAACGCCCGGATCCACTCGCGGCTGCCGTGGCCGGGCGCGATCGCCGGGCCCTTGCGCTCCATGCCTTCGAGGTCGTGGCAGTTCTTGCACCGCTTCGCGAACAGCGCGCGGCCGCGGGCCATCGGCGCGGTCATGAACACGTCGGCGGCGCCGGTCGCCGGCACGCCGTTTTCGCGGGCGAGCTTGCGCGCGAGCTGGGCGCGCTTGTCCGCCGCGGCCACGCGCTCGGCGAGCTTGCCGTTGCGCGCGTCCGCCACGAGCGACGCCGCGGTGAGCCCGGCGATCACCGCGAGCAGCCCGGCGAGCCCGCCGAGGTACGGCAACCGGCGGCGCAGCGCGCGGGTCGGATCGCGGTCGACCAGCGGCAGCGCCACCAGCGCGCCGGCGACGATCGCCGGCACGACGAGCGCGACGATCTTCTCGGCCCGGCCGGACAGCTCGCGGAGCTCGAACAGCCAGCGGAAGTACCACAGCGGCCGCGCGTCGTACGACTGCGACGGATCGGCCGGCGCGGTGAGCTCGACGCCGTGCACCGCGACCACGTAGACCAGCAGCACGGTGAGCACCATGGCGATCGCGATCGCGTTGCGCAGCGTCTGCTCCGGCCAGCGCGGGATGCTCGGTCGCTCGCGGGCGCGGAGCGGCGTCGCGCCGAGCTTGCGCGCGAGCGCGACGTGGCCCCAGGTCACCGCGCCCACGATCGCCGGCAGGACCAGGACGTGGAGGCCGTAGAACCGGGTCAGCGTGAGGTTCCCGTAGTCGTTGCCGCCGAGCGCGAGCTTCTTGACCAGGCCGCCGACCACCGGCGTCGCCGCGGTGATCTCCATCTCGACCTTGTTGGCGTAGAACCCGGCCTGATCCCAGCGCAGCACGTACCCGGTCACCGCCCACGCCAGGAGCAGGACCATGAGCAGGATGCCGAGCCACCACACCAGCTCGCGCGGCTTGCGGTACGCGCCGATCAGCGCGGTCTGCACCAGGTGCAGCCCGGCCACGATCATCAGCGCCGAGGCGCCGTGGAAGTGGACGCCGCGCACGAACCAGCCCAGCGGGACCTGGTCCTGGACGTACGCCACCGAGGCCCAGGCGTCGGTCGACGACGGCGAGTAGAACGCCGCGAGGGCGACCCCGGTGACCGCCTGAAGCACCAGCAGGAACGCCAGCACCGCGCCGAACACGTACGCGAACGACGCTCCCCCGATGGTCGCCGGAGCGCCGGCGCTGGTGAGGCCGCGCTCGCGGAAGTACGTCCGGATCGCGTCCTTCATGCCGGCTCCGGCGTGGTCAGGCCGAGCTTGTACCGAATCCAGGTCAGCTGGACGCGGCCGTCCTTGATCTCCAGAGGCAGCGCGTCCATGCCGCGCTCCGAGGGCCCGGTGAGCTTGCCTCCGTCGGGGCTGAACCGGCTGTCGTGGCACGGGCACAGGAAGTTCCCGGTGATGGGCTCCCAGCCGATCCCGCAGCCGAGGTGCGGGCAGACCGCGGACAGCGCGAGCAGCTTGTCTGGTGCGGTGCGGCGAACCCACGCCGCGCCCAGGACAACGTCGCGCGCCGCGGCCCAGGCATCCTTGATGACGGGCGCGACGATGTCCACCTTGCGAGGCGGGTCACCCGCGCGAAATTGCTCGGCCAGCCCGAGGTCGAGCGGCGTGGTGGGCGTGGTGACGGTGATCTTGCCCGCCGGGCTGGCGAGGAGGGTCAGCGCGGGGCCGGCGACCGCGAGGCCGACGCTACCTCCGATCGCGCAGGTGGCGACCTTCAGGAACTTCCTGCGATCCTCATCAGGCATGCGGCGACGGTAGCAGAGGTCACCGGCGGCCCGTGGCCGGGGCGCCGGCGATTCCTCACGCCGCTCGGCCCGTCGCTTGTGGCCGTAGGTAGTCGAAATCCGTGCTGGATCATTGGAGGTGAACCCTCGTGTCCGCGTTACAGCGCTCCGGATCCATCCCGCCCACTTTCGGCGAGCTGCCGGGTGCGTCATGGCGACCGCGCGGGCTGCGCAGTCCATCCCGAACCGGGGCAGCAAAGCGCAGCACGGGGCGCCTCGCGGCGGGCGGCGCTCACGCGAGGCGGCGCGGCCCGGAGCTGGAACGAACCTGCAACCGACCCTCACCTCCGGCGCGATCGACGGTCAGCTCGCCGGCACCGGCGTCATCCCATCGTGCGCTCTTCGCGCTCCTGGTCTTCCTTGCACTTGATGCAGAGCGTGGTCTCGGGGCGCGCCTCCAGCCGCTTCTTGCCGATCTGCTCCTCGCAGATCTCGCAGATCCCGAAGGTGCCGTCGGTGATCTTCTTGAGCGCGAGATCCAGCTTGGACAGCAGGCTCTTCTCCCGGCCGCGCAGCCGGAACTCGAACGACTGCAGGTACTCGCTCGACGCCAGGTCCATCTCGTCCGGCAGGTCGTTGGTGTCGAGCGCCATGTTCTCCACCGACAGCATCTCGCGCGCGCGATCGAGGACCGCCTTCCGCTTCTCCTCGAGGAGCTCCTGAAACTTCTTCAACTCCTTCTTGGTGAGCTGCTTGGACGATGAAGAGGTGGTCGTCATGGTGGTCATGGTCTTTGCCCCCGCTGCGGCCAGACGCCGGAGCGTTGAAAAGCGCGATAGGATAGTAACGAGCGAGGAGTATGACAACCCCCCAGACCACGAACGAAGCATCTCAGAAAACGGATGCCGGGCCCGGTCGGCGGAGCGGGATCGGGGGGCCTAGGCGGTGGAGCTAGCTGGAGAATTTGGTAGATCGGGCTCCCATACAGAGGCGGATGTCTTGACACCGTGTAGGCGGTCCTCGAAACTAGCTCGCGTATGGCCGGCTCGGATAAACGCAAGCAGTCCCTGTACTTTCCTGAAGACATGCTCAAGGAAATCCAAGACGAAGCGACCCGGCAGGATCGGTCCCTGTCGTGGATCGTCCAGAAGGCTTGGAAGATCGCCCGGAAGGAGATCATGAAATACCCGTCGGTCAACGAGTTCCCGGGCGAAGAAGACGAGAAAGAGATCGCGTAGAGATACAGGATGTCGACGGCGTGGGCATACGCCGTCGCTCCGAGCGATGGCAGCCCCCTGTTTTACGAGTCGTGGGGGGAGCGAGGCCATGCGACGCCGGTGCTCCTGTGCGACGGAATCGGTTGCGATGGTTACGTCTGGCGTCATCTGCGTCATGACCTGGCTGACCGCCACTGTGTCCATTCGCATTACCGGGGCCACGGACGTACGGCGCTGCCGTGCGATCCGGCGCGCGTGACCATCGAAGATCTCGCGGACGACATGGCGTGCGTGCTCGATGATGCGCTCATCGACCGTGCGGTCCTGATCGGACACTCGATGGGCGTTCAGGTTTCGCTGGAGACCTACCGGCGGCACAGTGGGCGTGTTGCGGGACTGGTGCTGATGTGCGGCGCGCCATCGCATCCGTTGCGAACCTTCCGTGGCTCGGCCGCGCTCGAGGATTGGCTCCCCACGATCCAGAAGTGGATTCAAAGGCTGCCCGGCGTGATCAACCGGGTGACGCGCACGATGCTTCCCACGCGGCTCGCCTACGAGGTCGCCAGCCGCATGGAGATCCGCCGCGAGCTCATCGAGCCGGCAGACTTCATGCCGTACCTGGAAGGAATGGCGCGTATCGATGCGCGACTGTTTGTCGCGATGCTGGCCGCGGCGGGGCGCCACAGCGCGGAGGACCTGCTCCCCTCCGTGCGGGTGCCTACATTGGTCATCGCGGGGGCGCGGGACGGGTTCACCCCGCCGGAGCGGTCCCGGGCGATCGCCGGGGCGATCCCGGAAGCAGAGCTCCTGGAGATCCCGAACGCATCCCATACCGCCCCGATCGAGCACCCACATCTCGTCAACTTCACGGTGCGCGACTTCCTCGCCCGCCGGGTCGACCGGGTCGGGGCGGCCGGGCCCGACGCGGGCAGCGACGCCCGAGGCCCGGCCGTGGTCTCCGGCGGAGGAAACGACAGATCCGCTTCGACGGACTGAGCGAAGCGAGGTACATCAGACCTCAGTGAGGCGTTCGCTTCTCGGCCTGCGAAGGCCCTGTCCGTGGCTCCCTGAGCACGCGTCGCGGCAGGGGGGTATGCAGCGTTTTTTCGCGGGGGATCGCGAAGAATTTCATCGCCTTTTTGGACGTGATCAGGCAAGGTCGCGGTCCATCGCAGCGCAGCTGTCTTGGGGGAAGCCAGCGGGACCCGCTGCGATTTTCAGGACAAAAAATCCATGGAAACCGACAAGTCAATGACACGCCCTGTCCTACGTCGGCCCGACGACGACAATGATGGTCTGGTTGCCCTGCCGCCGGTACCTCTGGTCCGGCAGCGGCTTCGCAGCTCGGTCAAGGAGTTCGCGATCTCGCAGCCGGGTCGGCGTGCGGCCGCACTCGCCGCCGTGTGGATTGCGGCGACCGGATGCGAGGCGGACCTCGGCCACTATGATCCCGAGGAAGCGCTGCGCACGTACCGCCTGATCGAGTCCGAGCTCCGCGCCGAGCTGCGCATCAGCCTCGGTCGCGCGATCACCAACGAGCCGCACCCGGCGACGCGCAACACGATGATCAGCATGCTCGAGCACCTCGAGGAGCTCGAGGCTGCTGCCGTCGCCCCGCGCCCCGCGCGCCGGCGCCGGCGCCGCTAGATCGCCATCGCCATCGCCATCGCCATCGCCATCACCATCCACGATCGCCATCACCATCGCCATCGCCCCATTGGTGGCTCGCCCATCGAGCCACCAGCACCAGACGAGCCCGGCCGCAACCGGGCTCGTCTGGTTTTCGGACCAGCGCGCCGCTCGATTCAGCCGCGGTCCTGCGCGACCAGCACGCGGCGCAGGATCTTGCCCGAGGCCGACTTCGGGATCGCGTCGATGATGCGCAGCGCGCGCACCCGCTTGTGCGGCGACACGCGCGCGGCCACGAACTGCATGAGCTCGTCGGCGGTCGCGCTGGCGCCGCGCTTGAGCACGACCGCGGCCTTCGGGATCTCACCGGCCTCGGTGTCAGGCTGGGGATACACCGCGCAGTCGGCGACCGCCGGGTGCTGCAGCAGCACGGCCTCGAGCTCGGCCGGGGCGACCTGCGTGGCGCCGCGCGAGCTGGACGTACTGCTCGAGGTCGAACCGCGGGATCGTGACCAGCCGGGCGCCGCGCATCAGGCCGAACGTCAGGAACGCCATGATGCCGTAGATGTGGAAGAACGGCAGCACGGCGAGCACCGCCGAGCCGGCCACGATCAGCTGTGACGACGGTCCGACCGCCGCGGACCCACCGGCGGGCAGGCGCGGCGCCGAGCCCCCGGGACCTCCCGGATGCCGGGTCCCTCAGTGCCCGGCGCTGACCCGGCCGGTGCCCTCGGTGTTGCCGCCCCCGGTGGAGGTCCCGGACAGCGACCGCACGTACGCGATGACGCTGTTGAGGTCCTCCGCGGTCAGCGTGGGCTGCGACGGCATGAGCGGAGACCTGCCGACCGCGACCCCGCCGCGGCTGATCAGCTCGAACAGGTAGCGGTCGTTCACCGTCGCCATGTAGGTCGCGTCGGTCAGGTTCCTCGGCTTGGGGTTGAGGGTCGCGCTGGCCGGTCCGTCGCCCTTGCCCTCGGGGCCGTGACACGTCATGCAGATCGTCATGAAGGTCTGCTTGCCGGCGGCGATCGGATCGCCGGTCGGCGCGTTGGCCAAGGCGAGCAGCTCCGGCGGCACCGGCGGCGGTGGGGTCCAGTCGATCTTGCCCGGCTCGCCCGCGTAGAGCGAGCGGACGTAGGTCAGGATCTTCCAGACCTCGTCCTCGGTCAGCGTCGCTCCGAAGGCCTTCGGCATGGTCTGGTCGGGGATCTGGCCGCGGATCAGCTTGAGCAGCGTCGCGTCGTCGCTGCCGAACCGCCACACGTCGTCGATCAGCGGCTTGCCCATGCCACCACCCCCGCCGACCCCGTGACATCCCGGACAGCCGTTCTTCATGTACAGCTTCTTGCCCAGCACCACGGCCGGGGCGCTCTTGGCGAACGGATTGCCCGGCAATGACCGGTCGGGGACCGCCTCGAGCGGGTCCGCTTTGGCCTTCGCGCCGTCGTCCTTGTGCGCAGAGCCCTCGCAGGCGGCGGCGACCACCACCGCGCAAACCAGATAACTGCGTGTCATCGACCTACCTCTGGCCGCCGGCGATCAGCGCCCGCCCTTGTCGTGAGCCGGCTCCGCGGCGGCAGGAAGGAGCGGCACACCGAAGTCCTCCAGGACATGGACGATGTCGTCGTGGCGTCGGGCGAGCGCGCCTTCGAGCTGTTGCTTGAGCTCCTTGTCACCCTTGCGCACGCCCATCGAGACGTCGAACGTGAACCGGGCCCCGGGGTCGGACGGATCATCGATCGGCACGATCTCCAGCGGCGCGCCCTTCTTCTTCGCGAAGTAACCGGCGATCGGCCCCCACACCATCGCGACGTCCACGCTGCCGGCCAGCACGTCCTCGATCACCTTGGCGGGGTTCTCCTCGGGGTGGAAGTTGGAGTCGAACATGAGCTGGTAGCCGACGACGTTGTCGGCGATGCCGCGCCGCCCGAGCGCATCGTGCGGCGGCGTGTTGACCTGGACTCCGATCTTGAGCGTCTTGAGCGCCGGGTCGTCGAGCGAGCGCAGCTTGAGCTTGCGATCCTTGCGATAGACCATGACGTAGCCGGTCCGGTAGTACGGCCTGGTCCACAGCACCGGATCGTAGCCCTTGGGGATGCCGAGCATGACATCGCAGTGCTTGGCGTTCAGTACCCGCTTGACCACCCCGCGCTGGTGCGGCCACCAGAAGTACACCACGGTCTCCCCGAGCTCCTTGGCGAGCACGGCGGCGATCTTGTTCTCGACGCCCTCGAGCTTCTCGTTCGAGAACGGCAGGTTGTTCGGATCGCCGCACACCCGGAGCTGCTTGGCATCGGCGGCCGCCGCGTGGTCGGCCAGCGCACGGCCGAACGGCGCGCCGGCCAGGACCAGCGCGACGGCCAGCCGCATCGTCAGGGCTTGGTTCGTCATCGGGTCACCGTGGCACGGCGCCAGCGGTCATTCCAGCCCGAACACGTAGACCTCGCCGCCCTTGGTCGTGGCCTTGTCGAGGCCGCTCTTGTACGCGATGCCGACCTCGCCGAGCGCCGCGTACGGATCGTTGGGCGGCAGGTCCAGGGACACCGCCGCGCCGTACCAGCCGCTGACGCCGGAGTACACCGCGACATACTGCTTCTTGTCCGGGCCCTGGAAGGTCATCGGGGAGCCGATGATGCCCGAGCCGACCTTGTGCTTCCACAGCAGCTTTCCGCTCTTGGCGTCGATCGCCTTGAACCAGCCGTCCATCGTTCCGTAGAACACCACGCCGGTCTTGGTGGCCAGCACGCCGCCCCAGCACGGCTGCTTCTCCTTGATGCCCCACACCTTCTTGCCGGTGGTCGCGTCCCACGCGATGAGCTCGCCGAGGCTGCCGTCGCCGGGGCCCGGCTTCATCAGCACGTTCGCGCCGACGTACGGCGCGCCGGCGGTGTACTTGACCTCGGTGGCCTCGTAGTCCATGCACATGTTGTTGGTCGGGACGTAGAACAGCCCGGTGACCGGCGAGAACGCGGCCGGTTGCTGGTCCTTGCCACCCATGGCGTTCGGGCAGATGTCCTTGGTCACCTGGCCCTGCTTGGTCCGCTTGGACGAGTCCTCGACCGGTCGCCCGGTCTTCTTGTCGATGCTCTTGGCCCAGTTGACGTGCACGAACGGCTCGGCGACCAGCAGCGTGCCGTTGGTGCGATCCAGCGTGTAGCCGAACCCGTTGCGGTCGAAGTGGACGAGCACCGGGGTCTTCTTGCCGCCGATCGTGAGGTCCGCGAGGATGCTCTCGTTGACGCCGTCGTAGTCCCACGCGTCGTGCGGCGTCATCTGGTAGCCCCACTTCGCCACGCCGGTGTCGGGATTGCGCGCCCAGATCGTCATCGACCACTTGTTGTCGCCGAGCCGCTGGTCGGGGTTCCAGGTCCCGGGGTTGCCGGTCGAGTAGTAGAACAAGTTCAGCGCCGCATCGTAGGAGTACCAGCCCCAGGTAGTGCCGCCGCCGTGCTTCCAGGCGTCGCCCTGCCAGGTGCTGGTGCCCTGGCCCTTCTGCCCGTAGTGCGGGTTGGCCGCGTTGAAGTCCGGGGCGAGCATGAGCTCCTCGTCGGGCCCCGTGCTGTAGGCTCGCCAGACCTGCTTGCCGCTGTTGATGTCGTATGCGGTCACGTGGCCGCGGACGCCAAACTCACCGCCCGAGATCCCGACGATGTACTTGTCCCTGATGACCAGGCCGGCGGCGGTGATGGTCTCGCCCTTGCTGGGATCACCGTTCTTGGCCTTCCACAGCTCCTTGCCGGAGTTCGCGTCGAGCGCGATCACCTGGGCATCGAGCGTGGAGAACAGGATCTTGCCGTGCGAGTAGTTCATCCCGCGGTGCACCAGGTCGCAGCACGCGACCGGCACCGCCCTGGCGTCCTGCTTCGGCGCGTACTTCCACTTGATCACGCCGTCCTTCGCCATGTCGATGGCGTAGACGATGTTGGGGTACGAGCTGATCACGTACATCGTCGAGCCGACCACCAGCGGCGCGCCCTCGTGGCCCTGGTTGGTGCCGGTCGACATCGACCACGCGACCTTGAGGTTCTTCACGTTGCCCGGGGTGATCTTGTCCAGCGTGCTGAAGCGAGTGGATGCATAGTTCTTTGCCGGCAAGACCCATTGGGCGTCGTCG
Organism: Kofleriaceae bacterium; assembly: GCA_041495365.1. GTDB lineage: Bacteria > Myxococcota_A > Polyangia > Haliangiales > Haliangiaceae > JABFXX01. The sequence continues at coordinate 12,074 of JBGQCL010000050.1, forward strand.
CCCTGGAGCGACGCCGGGTCATCGGCGGGTGCCTGCCCGTACGCTGCGACGGGGAGAGCGGCGGCAATGACTCCAATGACGAGACTCTTTATTCTCATGGGTAGCCTCCCATCTTTCTTCACATCGACATCACATTCATCACGCAAGAAAAACGAATGACGATGATTGTGAACGGACAGTATGCCAAGAATTACAGCCTGGCAACCTCAGACTTACAATGCAGTGCAGATTTCGTCGCGCCGGATCGCGACCGCGACCCGGCCGGGCTCGCGCAGAATGCCCCGGCCGTTGGGACCTGGCGAAACCGCTTGTGCTGTACTACAGCTTGCCCATGCGATCTCTCGTACTTTTCGCGGCTTCTGCGGCGCTTGCTCCGGCCGGCGGCCTCGCCGGTTGCAGCAAGAAGGCAGAGCCGGTCCAGGCTCCCGCCCGGGCAGAGCGGGTCTACGTCTCCGATGAGGACGGCGGGAACGTCGTCGTCATCGACACCGCCAGCGACGCGGTGATCGCGCGCATCGCGGTGGGCAAGCGACCGCGCGGCCTGCGGGTGTCCCCGGACGGCGCCCGGCTGTTCGTCGCGCTGTCGGGGCTGCCCAAGGCGGGCCCCGGGGTCGACGAGAGCAAGCTGCCGCCCGCCGACCCCAGCGCCGACGGCATCGGCATCGTCGACCTCGCGCAGCTCAAGCTGCTGCGCACGATCTCGGCCGGCAAGGATCCCGAGCTGTTCGACGTCACCAGCGACGGCAAGCGGCTGTGGGTCTCGAACGAGGACACCGCCGAGGCGTCGCTGGTCGACGTCGACGCCGGCCAGGTCGTGAAGCGTGCGCCGGTCGGCAAGGAGCCGGAGGGCGTCGGCATCCACCCGGGCGGCAAGGTGGTCTATGTGACCAACGAGGCCGACAACTCGGTGTCGGTGCTCGACATCGAGAGCGGCCAGTCGGTGGCACAGATCGCCACCGGCGCCCGTCCCCGCTCGGTCGTGTTCACGCAGGACGGGGCGCGCGCGTTCGTGTCGTGCGAGAACGCGCATCTGTTGACCGTGATCGACGCGCGGACCCACACCCGCACCGGCGACCTCGAGCTGCCGGGCGACGGGGTGCGCCCGATGGGCCTGGTGATCTCGCCGGACGGCCGCACGCTCTACGCCTCCGGGGGCCGCGGCAAGACCGTGCACGTGATCGCGCTCGACGGCGCGGCGCCGCAGGTCAAGAGCACGATCGCCAGCGTCGGCGCGCGGCCGTGGGGGATCGTCGTGACCACGAAGGGCGACCGGCTGTACACCGCCAACGGCTCCGGCGGCGACGTCTCGGTGATCGACCTCGCCACCGGCACGGTGACGCGCCACATCGCGGTGGGCGGGTCGCCGTGGGGCCTCGCCATCCGGTGAGCGTCCGCCGGGCGAGCCGGCGAGTGCAGTGGCCGGCCGTCTGGTCATGAGGCGCTTCCGCGGGATGCGCGCGGCGCGGTGCCGGCGTCGTGCAGGCGCTCGCGGTGCCACGCGATGTGATCCGCGACGAACGTGTGGATGAACCAGTACGAGTGGTCGTAGCCGGGGTGGCGGCGGACGGTCACGCGGCCGCCGGATGCGCGGGCCGCGGCCTCCAGCGCCTCGGGGTGCAGCTCGCGCTCGAGGAACTGGTCGGACATCCCCTGGTCGACGAGGATCTCGCAGTCGCCCGGCGCGCTCCGCAGCAACACGCTCGCGTCGTAGGCTTCCCAGCGCGTGCGGTCGGCGCCGAGGTAGCGGCCGAACGCCTTCTGGCCCCACGGCACGGCCATCGGGTTGGCGATCGGCGCGAACGCCGACACCGACTGGTAGCGCGCCCGGTTGCGCAGCGCGACGACCAGCGCACCGTGGCCGCCCATCGAGTGCCCGAAGATGCCGCGGCGCGCCCCGGCCGGGAACCGGGCCTCGATGATCGCCGGCAGCTCGTCGACCACGTAGCTGTACATCCGGTAGTGCTTCGCCCACGGCGCCTCGGTGGCGTCGACGTAGAACCCCGCGCCGATCCCGAAGTCCCAGTGCTCGCGGTCGCCCGGCAGCTCGACGCCGCGCGGGCTGGTGTCGGGCGCGACCAGGATGATCCCGGCGCCGGCGGCGAGCGGCAGCGCGCCCGCCTTGATCATGAACGTGTCCTCGGTGCAGGTCAGCCCGGCGAGGTAATACAGCACGGGCAGCCGCCCGCTGTCGGCGCCGGGCGGCAGGTAGACCGCGAACCGCATCTCGGTGCCGGTCGAGGTCGAAGCGTGGGAGTAAAAGCCCATCGTACCGCCGTGGCAGCGCTGCTCACTGCGGACGACGAGCTCCGTCATCAGAACTCGACCACCGTCCGGATCGACGCGCCGGCGTGCATGAGGTCGAACGCCTCGTTGATCCGGTCGAGCGGCAGCTTGTGGGTGATCAGCGAGTCGATCTCGATCTTCTTGTCCATGTACCAGTCGACCAGCCGGGGCACGTCGCTGCGGCCGCGCGCGCCGCCGAACGCCGAGCCCTTCCACACCCGACCGGTGACGAGCTGGAACGGCCGCGTCGCGATCTCCTGGCCGGAGCCGGCGACGCCGATGATCACGCTGACGCCCCAGCCGCGGTGACAGCACTCCAGCGCCTGGCGCATCAGCCCGACGTTGCCGACGCACTCGAAGCTGTAGTCGGCGCCGCCGCCGGTGAGCTCGACGAGGTGGGCCACGAGATCGCCCTGGATCGCCTTGGGGTTGACGAAGTGGGTCATCCCGAACTTGCGGCCGATCGCCTCGCGCGCGGGGTTGATGTCGACGCCGATGATCTTGTCGGCGCCGACCAGCCGCGCGCCCTGAATCACGTTGAGCCCGATGCCGCCGAGCCCGAACACCACGACGTTGGCGCCGGCCTCGACCTTGGCCGTCCACAGCACCGCGCCGACGCTGGTGGTCACGCCGCAGCCGAGGTTGCAGATCGACGCGAACGGCGCGTCCTTGCGGACCTTGGCGAGCGCGATCTCGGGAAGCACGGTGTGGTTCGCGAACGTCGAGCACCCCATGTAGTGGTGGAGCTTCTGGCCCTTGTACGAGAACCGGCTGGTCCCGTCGGGCATCAGGCCCTTGCCCTGGGTGGCGCGGATCGCCGTGCACAGGTTGGTCTTGCGCGACAGACACGACTTGCAGGCGCGGCACTCCGGCGTGTAGAGCGGGATCACGTGGTCGCCCGGCGCGACCGACGCAACGCCCGCGCCGACCTCGAGCACCACGCCGGCGCCTTCGTGGCCGAAGATCACCGGGAACAGGCCTTCAGGATCCGCGCCCGACCGCGTGAACTCGTCGGTGTGGCACACGCCGGTCGCCTTGAGCTCGACCAGCACCTCGCCGGCCTTGGGGCCGTCGAGGTCGACCTGCTCGATCACCAGCGGCTTGCCGACCTCGAACGCGATCGCGGCGCGGGTCTTCATGCGCCCGCCCCCTTGGCCTTGGCCTTGGCCTTGGCCGCGTACGTGGCCAGGAAGTCCATCAGCGGCGGGCTCAGGCAGTCGTACGGCTCGAGCCCGAGCTCCTTGATCCGGGCGCGCACCGCCGACATCTGCGCGGGATCGACGCCGGCCTCGATCACCGACGACACGAACGCCGCGAACTCGGGGGGTGGCGCGCCGGGCTCGGTGAACAGCTCGGGATGGATGAACGTCAGGCCCTTGAACGCGTGCTCGCGCTCGACCGGCCCGTACATGTGCGTGCCGCACGCGGTGCACGCGAAGCGCTGGATCAGCGCCGACGGGTCGACGACCGCGAGCTTGTTGGCGTTCGCGGTCACCGCGACCTTGTCGCTCGGAACGACGGCGACGATCGAGAACGTCGCGCCGGCCGGCTTCCAGCACTTCGTGCAACCGCACGCGTGGTTGTGCGCGATCCCCGATTGGATCGCGACCGTCACGGGCTGCGTCGCGCAGCGACACGACAGCGTGCCTCCGGCGAACTTGCTATTGCCGGGCTTGAGCCCGGAATCGATGGACGGATGGATCCCAACGGACATGTGGCCTCCTCGCTGCGGAAACATTGCCCCTCCCCGGGCCCGTTTGGCTTGTCTCACCGCGCACGGCGGGTTGACCGCGAGCGAAGCTCAGCCCGCCCGAGACGGGATAGACGACCCGCGGTCACCGTGGCGGAACGCCGTCGGGGTCACGCCGAACCGCTTGCGAAACGCCCGGCTGAAATGCGCCGAGCTCGAGAACCCCCAGGCAAACGCGATCTCGGAGATCGTGCGCTCGGACTGGCGCGCGAGATCGCCGCGGCAGCCGTCGAGCCGCGTCGCCCAGATGTGGTCCGTGATCGAGCGGTCGCACGCCGCAAAGGCCATGTGGAGGTAGCGCTTGCTGCACCGCAGCGCACTCGCGATCTTGTCGATCGACAGCTCGGGATCGCGGATCTGGTCCCGGATATAGCCCTCGATGCGGTGGCGCAGCGCCTCGCCGGCGTGCCCCGCCTCGCTCGGCAGCGACAGGAACATCACGCCGAGCAGCGACGCCGCGAGGTCGTCCTCGCAGGCCGGCGAGATCGTCTCGAGCTCGGAGAACGTCGAGTGGATCAGGTCGGCGGCGAGCCGGCCGACCCCGGTGCGCGCGGAGAACCGCTGTGCGCTCAGCCGGTCGAGCCGGATCCCGCGTCCCGCCACCAGGTCGTGCGGGACGGTGACGACGAAGTGCTCGGTGGTCTCGGTGCTGGTGATCGCGTGCGGCTGCGCGACGTCGTAGACCAGCCCGTCGCCCGGCGTCAGCGTGACGCACTCGCCGCGCTGCTCGTACACCGACTCACCGGCGGTCTGGACGATGACCTTGGCGACGGAGTGGTGCTCGGCGCGCGCCATCGCCGGGGTGAGCCCGACGCGGTGGCGCGACACGTGGATGTGGCCGATCTGGAGTCATCCGAGGCTCCCGAACGTCATCGTGCCGTCGAGCGTCGATCCGAGCGGATCGGTCTGGAGCGGACCACAGACTGCGGTCAGCGCGTCGGACCACAGCGCGACACGGTCGCGCCATGACACGTTCGCGGTCTCGAGCGTGAGCAGCTCGCGAGCCATGGGCGTAGCCTACGCAGAGCCCACTCTCATCGTCAACGCCGTCCCTCCCCGGCGCCGAGGGAGCCGTCCGTTATCGTCGACCGCGGCGGGCGCTGTCCGTCATAGCGACGCGGCCGCCGCCGGCCGAAAAGCTCGTGGGGTCGCGGCGATACCTGCGGCCAGACGGGAAGCGCGGGGTGTCGCGATCCGCCGCATCACCCCGCGACCGCGGCGCCGCGCCGGGGCCGTCCCGCCCGTGCAGGTGGGTGGCCGGCATCGCGCGACGAGCCGCCCGACGAAGCGCGGCGCCGACCGCCGGACCGCGCGCGCAGCCGTGCCCTGCCCGTCCGTCGCACGTGCACGGAGGCACCGGGTGCGGCCTACGTGGTCCACCGCGCCGTGCGGCGCGTGGTGGATGTCGCGTTCCCAGCGTGGCCGCGCGCACCCGAGCACCGGCCCGGAGGTGATACAGTGCGACGCGTCAGCCGTGTGCGCTCGGAGTCGCGACGGTATCGATTTTGGGTAATTCAACTTACGCAGCGATCACGGGTCGCCGCTGGACACGACGCCACGCCGGACGCCGCATGCCAGACTCCGGATCTGCAGACAATGTGGCTTTTCCACTCGCCCTGATGGCGTCGCGAGTGCATCATGACCCGCACAAGGAGGCTACCCAATGACCACGTGGCAGAAGCCCAGCTTCACGGAAGTGTCGATGAACGCCGAGATCGGTTCGTACCAGGAGGACTTTGGCGGTCGCGGTAACGTGCCGCCGGCGCGGACGGAGGTCGAGACCGAGCGCGACGAGAAGGCGATCTAGTTTGCACCTGCGCGTGCTCGGCTCGGCGGCGGGCGGTGGCTCGCCGCAGTGGAACTGCGGCTGCGCCAACTGCGCCGACGTGCGCACCGGGCACGCGTCGATCCGGCCGCGCACGCAGGCCTCTGCGGCGGTCAGCGGCGACGGCCACCAGTGGTTCCTGCTCAACGCGTCGCCGGACATCCGCGCGCAGATCGAGTCGTTCCCTGCCCTGCACCCGCGCCGGCTGCGCGACACGCCGATCGGCGGGATCGTGCTCAGCAACGGCGACGTCGACGCGTGCCTCGGCCTGTTCATCCTGCGCGAGGACCAGCCGCTCGTGGTCTACGCGAGCGAGGCAGTCGAGCGCGGGCTGCGCGAGCACAACGCGCTCACCCGCACGCTGGAGCGCAGCCCCGGACAGCTGATCTGGAGTCGGCTGCGCGCCGGCGAGGTCGTGCCGCTGGTCGGTGCGGCCGGGCCGAGCGGGCTCACGATCGAGCCCGTGCCCGTGCCGGGCACCGTGCCGCTCCACCTCAAGGGCCTCACGGCGCCGTCGCCGGAGGACAACCTCGCGTTCGTGCTGCGCGACGCGCACGGCCGCAGCGCGCTGTACGCGCCGACCGTCGCTGCGTGCACGCCGCTGCTCGAGGACCGCGCGCGCCGCGCCGACGTGGTGCTGTTCGACGGCACGTTCTTCCGCGACGACGAGCTGACCTCGCTCGGCCTGACCACGCGCACCGCGCGCGACATGGCGCACTGGCCGCTCGGCGGGCCCGAGGGCAGCCTGCGCTGGCTGGCGCAGCTGCCGTGCCGGCGCAAGATCCTGACCCACATCAACAACACCAACCCGATCCTGCGCGACGGCGCGCCCGAGCGCGACGAGCTGATCGCCGCCGGCGTCGAGCCGGCCCACGACGGGCTGGAGGTCGAGCTGTGACCGCGCCGCTGTCCGAGGCGGGCTTCCTCGATCGGCTGCGCACCGAGGGCGCGCGGCGCTACCACGACGAGCATCCGTTCCACCGCCGCATGCACGACGGCGCGCTCGGCCGCGCCGATCTCCAGCGCTGGGTCGCGAACCGCTACTATTACCAGACGCGGATTCCGATCAAGGACGCGCTGATCCTCGCCAAGTCCGAGGACCCCGGGTTTCGCCGGATGTGGATCCAGCGGATTCACGATCACGACGGCACCACCGCCGACGAGGGCGGCCTGGTGCGCTGGCAGCGGCTGGGCGACGCGGTCGGCCTGGATCGCGGCGAGCTGATCGCGTGCGGCAGCGTGCTGCCCGGCGTGCGGTTCGCGTGCGACGCCTACGTGCACTTCGTGCGCGACGCGTCGCTGGTCGAGGCGGTGGCGTCATCGCTGACCGAGTTCTTCGCGCCCGATCTCATGGTCAAGCGCATCGCGGCGTGGGAGAAGCACTATCCGTGGGTCGACCGCGCCGGCCTGGACTACTTCAAGGGCCGGGTCACCCAGGGCCGGCGCGACTCCGAGCAGGCGATCGCGTTCGTGACCGCGCACGCGCGCACCGCCGAGCTGCAGGACCGCTGCGTCGCCGCGCTGGTGCGCAAGACCGAGATCCTGTGGCACCTGCTCGATTCGGTGCAGAACGCCGGCGCGGGTCCAGGAGCGGCGTGATGTCCGCGGCGCTCTCGGCGGACAGCCGGCCGCAGCTCGCCCGCAAGGCGCGCCTGCGCACCGACCGGCTGACCGGCGATACGCTGCTGCTGTACCCCGAGCACGGCCTGGTGCTGAACGCGTCGGCCGCCGCGATCCTGCGCCTGTGCGACGGCCGCTCCGCGGGCGACATCGCCGCCGAGCTCGACGCGCCGCTCGCCGACGTGCTCGACTTCCTGGCGACGCTGAGCGAGCGCGGCCTGGTGCGCACGTGAGCCCCGGCCCGCGGCCCTATGTCCTCGTCGCCGAGCTGACCTACCGCTGCCCGCTGCGCTGCGCGTATTGCTCGAATCCGACCCAGGTCGAGGACCGCCCGGCGCTTGCCACCGCCGACTGGCGGCGCGTGCTCGACGAGGCCAGCGAGCTCGGCGTCGTGCAGGTCCACTTCACCGGCGGCGAGCCGCTGCTGCGCGACGATCTCGAGCCGCTGGTCGCGCGCGCCGCGCAGCTCGAGCTGTACTCGAACTTGATCACGAGCGGCCTGCCGCTCACCCGCGAGCGCCTCGCAGGGCTCAAGGCCGCCGGGCTGTGCGCCGTGCAGCTGTCGTTCCAGGCCGCGCGCCCGGGACCGTCGGCCGAGATCGCCGGGGTCGATGCGTTCGAGCCCAAGCGCGAGGTCGCGGCGTGGGTGCGCGAGCTCGATCTGCCGCTGACCGTGAACGTCGTGCTGCACCGCGGAAACCTCGACGAGGTCGACCGGATCATCGCGCTCGCCGAGGAGCTCGGCGCCGAGCGGCTCGAGCTCGCCAACACGCAGTACCTCGGGTGGGCCTACCAGAACCGCGCCGCGCTGATGCCGAGCCTCGCCCAGCTCGACGCCGCGCGCGCGGTGGTCGCCGCCGCGCGCGATCGCCTGCGCGGCCGCATGGAGCTCCTGTTCGTGCTGCCGGATTACCACGGCGACCGCCCGCGCACGTGCATGAACGGCTGGGGCGAGCGCTACGTCGTGGTCACGCCCGACGGACGCGCCATGCCGTGCCACGCGGCGCACATCCTGCCGCTCGCGTTCCCCGACCTGCGCACGCAATCGCTGGTGACCGCGTGGCGCGACTCGGAGGCGTTCCAGAAGTACCGCGGCACCGACTACCTGCGCGAGCCCTGCCGGTCGTGCGAGCGGCGCGAGATCGACCATGGCGGCTGCCGCTGCCAGGCGTTCCTGTTGACCGGCGACGCGACCTCCGCCGATCCGGTGTGCGAGCTGTCGCCGCGCCACGATCTGGTCGTCGCGGCGCGTGCGGCCGCGGCGGAGGCGGCCCCGCCGCTGACCCTGCGCCGGCTGCGCGTCGCGCGGTGACGCCGGACGACCCACGATGACGGACGCGAAGCCACCACCGAGGAGGCGCCGCATGATGGACGTGAACACCTGGATCCTGCTCGCGCTGACGGTGGCCGCGCTGATCGTCGCCTACGCGCGCCGCCCGGCGCTGGCCGGCGAAGGCCTGCTCACCGGCGGGCGGCTGTTGCGCTCCGTCGCCCCCGAGCTCGTGCTCGGCTTCGCGCTCGCCGGGCTGGTCGACGTGCTCATTCCCTCGGCGACCATGGTCCGCTGGCTGGGCGCCGAGTCGACGGGGCGCGGCATCCTGATCGGCTGGATCGTGGGCCTGGTCATCCCGGGTGGCCCGTACGTGTTCTTCCCGATCGCCGCGGCGCTGTTCCGCCAGGGCGCGGCGCCCGCGGCGCTGCTGACCCTGATCGCGGCCAAGACGCTGGTCAGTCCGATCCGCATGCTGACCTACGAGGCGCCGGTGCTGGGCTGGCCGCTGACCCTGGCCCGGCTGGTCCCCGGCGTGCTCGTGCCGCCGCTGGTCGGCTGGCTCGGCGGCCTGCTGTACAAGCTGTTCGCGCAGCGCCCGTGAGCCGCGCCGCTCGACACCGGCGGTCAGGCCGCGCTCACTGCACGGTCACCACGACGTCGTCGACCAGGATCTCGGTGGACTCGTCGTTGAGCGTCTTCTGGTTGTTGAATCCGCCGAGCGTGATCCGGTGGCTGCCCGCGGCCCGGGTCCCGAGGTCCAGCGTGACCAGCTGAAAGCCGGTGGTCCGCGGCGCGCCGCCGTTCCCGTCGCCGGCGATCTGGGAGACGAAGTCGTTCGGCGCGACGCCGACCAGCGTGCCGTCGATGCTCACCAGTCCCTGGCTCAGCTCGTTGGACTCGTACTCCGAGGTCTGGGTCACCTGCATGCGCAGCGAGATCTGCACCCGGCCGGACTGCGGCAAGTCGAACGTCCGGGACCAGCCGCCGGACATGTTGGTGATCACGGCGTTGTCGATGCCGCCCAGCGCCACGCGCAGGGCACCGCCGGAGAACCCGCCGGTGGCGATCCGCGTCCCGCTCTCATAGGCGGGCTGCGCGGTGCCGCGGAACGCGTCGTCGGCGTAGGTGAATCCGTCGGCGTCGACGTCGAAGTGCGCATCGATCACCGTGGTGGCGGGCGTGGTAGCCGGCACGTCGATCGAGTGGATCGAGCGGCCGTAGGTCGCCGCGAGGAGCGTGGCCGGCGGGCCGGGGAGGAACTTGAGGTCGGAGACCGGTGCGTCGGGCAGCCCGGTGCCGAGCGGCGCCCAGCTCGCGCCGAGGTCGGTCGAGACGAACGCGCCGACGTCGCTGCCGACGTACAGGGTCGAGCCCTGGCGGGGATCGACGACGATCGCGTTGACCGGCGCGTCGGGCAGGTCGCTGCTGATGTCGCTCCACGTCGCGCCGTGATCGGTGGTGCGGAACACGTGGGCCAGCGGCTGGTCGACCCGGAACCCGGAGAACGTCGCGTAGGCGATCGCGTCGTTGCCGGGATCCACCGCGACCCGGGTGACCCACAGGACGGGCAGGCCGGCGTTGATCCGGGTGTAGCTCGTGCCGGCGTTCTGCGTGACCCACAGGTTGCCGTCGTCGGTGCCGATGTAGATCGTGTTCTTGTTCGACGGCGCGACCGCCACGGTCGTGATCGTGCCAAATACGATGGTACCCACGCCCTGATTGCCATTGGTCAGATCGGCGCTGATCGGGGTCCACGACTGCGCCGAGTTGGTCGACCGGAACAGCATGCTCGAGCCGAGGTAGAGCGTGCTGGTGGTGCCGGTGCCGGTGCTCGCCGGATCGATCGCGATCGGCGTCTTCCAGCCCAGCCGGCCGGTCAGTCCGGCGGTCGCGCTGCTGAACGATGTGCCGCCGTTGGTCGAGCGGCGCAGCGCGCCGAACTGCGATTCGGCGTAGATCACCTGGGTGCTCAGCGGGTCGACGTGGACCTCCAGGCCGTCGCCGCCGACGATGCTCGACCAGTCGTTGGTCTGCCCGGTGGTCGTGCGCTGGACGCCGTTGTCCTGCAGGCCGCCGTAGATCCCGGCCGGCTGCAGGGGGTGCGCCTCGACCGTGTAGAACTGCGAGATCGGGAGGTTGTTGAAGTGGGTCCAGGTCGAGCCGCCGTTGGTCGAGCGATACACCCCGCCGTCGTTGCCCTTCAGGATCACGGCGGGGTTGGCGGGCGAGAACCACTGCGCGTGCTGATCGGCGTGCAGGCCGCTGATCGACGTGAAGCTCCCCCCGCCGTTGGTCGAGTGTGCGAGCCCGACCCCATCGACCCACAGGTCGTTGGCGTTCGTCGGATGGACGAACATCCGGCCGGACCAGTAGCCCTGCGCGCCGATGATCGAGGCCAGGCTGGTGACCGTCTGCCGGGTCCAGGTCGTCCCGCTGTCGGTCGAGCGGAACACACCGTCGAGCGAAAAGTCGGTCTTGGAGAAGATCGTGTAGACCGTGGTCGGCGACGACGGCGCGACGACGACGCCGATCCGGCTCGGGCTGGTCGACGAGGCCGGTAGCCCGCCGGCCAGCCTTGTCCACGTCGTGCCGCCGTCGGTCGAGCGCCACAGGCCGCTGCCCGTGCCGCCGTAGATCCGCGCCGACGGCGTGCGCTGGCGCTCCCAGGTCGCGGCGAACACGCGGGTCGGCGTGACCGGATCGATCGCGAGATCGATCGCGCCCGCGCCGTCGGACACGAACAGCACCTTGGTCCAGGTCAAACCGCCGTCCTGCGATCGATAGACGCCGCGATCGACGTTGTGGAAGAACAGGGCGCCCATCGCGGCGACGAACACGTTGCTGGGATTCTTGGGGTCGACCACGATGCGGCCGATCTCGAACGTGTTGTCGAGCCCGAGGTGCTGCCAGGTCGCGCCGCCGTCGGTGGTCTTCCACACGCCGTCGCCCGGCTGGGTGGTGCTGCCACCGCCCGGGTTGGCCTCGCCGGTGCCGACGTAGAGGATGTTCGAATCGCGGGGGTCGAGCGCGAGCGCGCCGATCGAGAGCGTGCCCAGACCATCGAAGATCGCGGTGAACGTCGTGCCGCCATCGGTGGTCTTCCACACGCCGCCGCTCGCGGACGCGACGTAGAACTTGTTCGTGTTGGCGGGATCGGCGACCACGTCGGTCACGCGTCCACCGACGTTGATCGGCCCGCGCAGCTGCCAGACTCCCGCCGCGTCGAGGCCGGAGGTCGCCATCAGCTGCGCCCGCTTCAGCCTGGCGTGAGCCAGCGCGCGCGCGTGCGCCTGCAGGCCGATCCGGCCGTCGGGCAGCCGGCGCTGAAGATAGAGGTAGTCGTTGGCGCCCGGATCTTCGGCCTCGTCGCGGTCGCGGTCCCCGTCGTCGTCGCGGTCCGCTGCGCGTCCGGGCGCGTCCCGGTGCCAGCCGAAGGAAGCTGCGATGGCGACGACAGCAATCAGACAGCCAGTACGGTATCGACCAAGAGTGCTCACACGAACTCCTTCTGCAGGGCGGGCCTCGAGCCGCGAGAAGGTGCCTGGGCGGAAAGCACCGCGTCAACCGCGTTCCGCGGCCACAGCGTTAAGACACAGCTGCATGTCGCGCCACGTCATCACCGCGGCCGGGGCGCAAGCACGGATCCCGACATCCGACCACCGATCACTGCGGTTGCAGCCTGTCAGCGGTGATACGTCTCGAACCCCGGCAGGTGGATGTCCGACCCGAAGCCACTGCTCCGGACGAGGATCGCCGCCCGATCGGTCGCGCGACCCGCCGCGGGCCCGCGCCGAGATGTGATTCACTCGTCCCGCATCCACGTCGGCGGATCTTCGGCCCTGACCCGGTGAATGATGGTTCTTATGGCGACTTGATGGTTCTTACGGTGAATCGATCGTGCGCTGACTCAACCGCCTCCTGCCACCGGTGCGCGACAGCGCAATACTATTGATTTGATTTCCTCGTTGAGCTTACTTCATTGCATGAAGCTATCTTCCCATCCCGCCAGGATTGCACGCGCCGTGTCGCGGGTCTTGCTGGTCGTCATCGCCTGCAGCATGCCGGCGACGGCCGCGACCGACTTCACCCAGACCGTCACCCAGCTCAGCGCGTCGCAGGTCCAGGTCTCGTTCATGCCGACCACGCCGGCGACGTTCGTCGACATCCACTACCTGCCGCCGCCCACGCCGCCCATCGGTCAGCAGAACGTCCGGATGACCAACAACGCGGGGACGTGGCAGTTCACCATCGGCGGGCTGACCAGCGGCTTCGTGCTGGAGTACTGGTTCACCTACACCAAGAACGGTGCCGCATTCGACTCGCCGCACCTCACGTTCACCGTGGGCGGCGGTGGCGCCGGCACGGTCGCGACCCCGACGTTCAGCCCGGCCGGCGGCACGTTCTCGTCGGCGCAGTCGGTGACGATCACCACCGCGACCGCCGGCGCGAGCATCCACTTCACCGTCGATGGTTCCACGCCCACCGCGAGCTCGCCGCTGTTCACCGGGCCGATCAGCGTTGCGTCGTCGGAGACGATCCGGGCGATCGGGGTGGCGAGCGGGCTGGCGAACTCCGCGGTGGCCAGCGCGACCTACACGATCGGCGTCCCCGCGGGGTGTCCGATCCAGGCCGACATCCCGAACTTCGGCCCCAACGTCCGGATCTTCGATCCCGGCATGGCCACCACGACCATCCAGGCGCAGCTCGACGCCGACTTCAACGCCCAGAAGGACACCCAGACCGCCCAGATGGGCACCGGGCGGATCGCGCACCTGTTCAAGCCGGGCTCCTACAGCGTCCACGACAACGTCGGCTTCTACACCTCGGTCGCCGGTCTGGGGCAGAACCCCGACGACGTGACCATCAACGGGGACGTGACCGTCGACGCCTTCAATGCATCGGACCAGGGCGTGGCGCTGCAGAACTTCTGGCGATCCGCCGAGAACCTCGCGATCAACCCGAGCAGCGGCTCCGATCGCTGGGCCGTGGCGCAGGCCGCGCCGTTCCGCCGCATCGACGTGCACGGCAACCTGCTGCTGTTCCCGGCGAGCTTTGGCTTCGCCAGCGGCGGCTACATCGCCGACACCAAGGTCTCCGCCCAGGCCTCGTCGGTCTCGCAGCAGCAGTGGTACACGCGAGACTCGAGCCTCGGCAGCTGGGCCGGCGGCGTGTGGAACATGGTGTTCTCGGGGGTCGGCGGCGCTCCCTCGAACACGTTCCCCAGCCCGCCGGAGACCACGCTCGCCACCACGCCGGTCTCGCGCGACGTGCCGTACCTGTTCATCGACAGCACGGGCAAGTACCGGGTGTTCCTGCCGTCGCTGCGCACCAACGCCTCCGGCCCGAGCTGGGCGAGCGGCAGCACGCCCGGCACGTCGCTGCCGATGAGCCAGTTCTACGTCGTCAAGGCCAGCGACACCGCGTCGACCATCAACTCCGCGCTGGCCTCCGGCTGCAACCTGTTCTTCACGCCGGGGATCTACCACGTCAACCAGACGCTCAACGTGACCCGGGCCGGCACCGTCATCCTCGGCATCGGCTACCCGACCGTGGTCCCGGACAGCGGCGTCAACGCCATGCAGGTCGCCGACGTCGACGGCATCCGGATCAAGGGCCTCTTGTTCGACGCCGGCACGACGAACTCGACCGCGCTGCTGACCGTCGGCCCATCCGGTGCGGCCGCGAGCCACACCGCCAACCCGACGACGGTCCAGGACGTGTTCTTCCGGATCGGCGGCGCGACCGTGGGCAAGGCGACCAACAGCCTGGTCGTCAACAGCAATGACGTCATCATCGATCACACCTGGGCCTGGCGCGCCGATCACGGCAACGCCGGCACCGTCGGCTGGACGATCAACACGGCGGACACCGGCGTGCTGGTCAACGGCAACAACGTCCTCGCGACCGGCCTGTTCGTCGAGCATTACCAGAAGTTCCAGGTGGTCTGGAACGGCCAGCATGGAAGGACCATCTTCTTCCAGAACGAGATGCCGTACGACGTGCCGGATCAGGCATCGTGGAACAGCGCCCCCGGCGTCAACGGCTTCGCCGCATACAAGGTAGGCACCGGCGTCACCAGCCACGAGGGCTGGGGCCTGGGCGCCTATTGCTTCTTCAACACCAACCCCGCGGTGAGCGCCTCCCACGCATTCGAGGTTCCGACCGCCGCCGGCGTGCTGTTCCACGACATCTTGAGCGTGTCGCTCAACTTCAAAGGCGTCATCACCCACGTGATCAACAACACCGGCGCGACCACGCCCTCGGGGACCGTCCCGGTCAACGTCGTGAGCTTCCCGTGAGCTGTCTCTGCGCCGGCGCGACCTCAAGCCGGGCAACACCTATCGATCTCGCCGCGCGCGCTTGAGCGAAGCAACTCGATGAACTCGACCTGTCGTTTGCGCCTGCGAAGGATCCCAAGGACCCGCCCAGTGCGGGTATCGAACGCAGCGAACAAGTTGAGTGCGCCCTTGCGGACGTACTCGTGCTCGACCACGACCGGCCGGTTCCCCGCTCGCGATCTGCCGTGGTGACCCTTCTCCACGCGTTGTGGCGGTTCTGATCCCTGTGCGAAGCAGTTCAACGCCGAGGCTCCGTGGGCCGCTCACCTGCCCGAACATGCAGGCCCGCGCGTCGGCGGGGCGGCTACACTCGCCGGGTGCGGTTCGCGATCCGAGAGGGCGGGCTCGGCGACGCCGAGGGCATCGCCCGCGCCCACACGGCGAGCTGGCGCACCAGCTACCGCGGCATCCTGCCCGAGGCGGTGCTCGCGCAGATCCACGTCGACCAGCGTACGGCGAGCTGGCGCCACACGCTCCAGGATCGATCGAGGCTGACCCTGGTGGCATACGACGTCACCCACCAGGACATCGTCGGACTGTGCGACGCCGGTGCGAGCCGCCGCGACCCGGAAATGGGCGAGGTCTACCGCATGTACCTGGAGCACCATGCCCGGCGCCACGGCCTGGGTCGCGAGATGTTCGAGCAGGTCACCGCCTGGCTGCGCGCTCGCGGGTTCCGGTCGCTGGTCATCTGGGTGCTCGACAACAACCACCACGCCCGGCGGTTCTACGAGGCGATGGGCGGGCGGGCCGGCCAGCGCGTGGCGTCGTCGGTGTCGGGGTTTCCCGTGGTCGAGCTGGCCTATGTCTGGGACCGCCTGTAGGCGGCGAGCTGGCACGGCGCATGCTCCACCTCGGTAGATGGCCGACCCAGGACGTTTCGCAGCGCGCCGCCGCGGTGATCCGAGCACCGCGAGCGATGTCCCGGTGCCGGGGGAGCCGATGCCGATGGAGATCGCGCGAGCCCGCACGCTGACCCGCGTGCTCGACCACTACCTGGTCGATCCGCTGCTCGGCCTGCTCCTGCCCGGGGCCGGCGACCTGATCGGCTCACTGCTCGGCCTGTACCTGGTTGCGATCGCCGTGCGGCGCCGGATGTCGCCGGTGATCGTCGCGCGCATGTTGCTCCACCTGGCGCTCGACGCCGTGCTCGGCGCGATCCCGCTGATCGGCGACATCGCCGACTTCGCGTACAAGGCCAACGAGCGCAACCTCGCCCTGCTGGTCGACCGCCGCGCGACTGGCCGTCCGACCGCGCGCGACTGGCTCGCCGTCGGGGGCGCCGCGGCCGCGTTCGCTGCCGTGATCGGCCTGGTGATCTATGCGATGGTCGTGCTGATCCGCGCGATCGCGTAGCGCGGCCGCTATGCCCAGTGCGCCGGCCGGGCCAGCGCGCGCGGCAGACGCGTGCGGCGATCGCCGATCGCGGCGTCGAGCTGCGACTGCACCACGAACAGGCTGTCGCGCAGGTCGGCGCCGGCGAGCCTTGCGCCGCGCAGGTCGGCGCCGATCAGGTCGGCGAGCCGCAGGTCCGCGCCGCGCAGGTCGGCGCCGACGAGCAGGGCGCCGCGCAAGCTGGCGGCTCGCAGGTCGGCGCGCCGCAGGTCGGCGCCGATCAGATCGGCGCCCCGGTGAGAGATCGAGGCCGGCCGCGCCCCGGCGCGCACCAGCTCGCTCGCGCGCGCCAGCAGCTCGCCGGTGTCGCGGCGATGCGCCGCCACGTCCGGCCTGGCCGCGGCGCTGAGGCCGAGCAGCTCGTCGGGCGAGAGCCGGGTCAGCCGCTCGGTCGCGTCGCACGCATCGCCGAGCGCGGCGTGGAGCGGACGCGCCGCGGCCAGCGCCAGCGCCTCGCGCAGGTACCAGAGCAGCGCGTGGAGCGGACGCATGATCGCGAACACGTCGAACATCCGCTGCGCCGTGTGCGGCGCGCGCCGCCAGTCCTGGCCCTCGAACGTGACCTGGGACACATGCTGGCCGGCTCCGAAGCAGTCGTAGACCGTGCAGCCCGGGAAGCCGAGCTGCCGGAGCCTGGGATGAATCGCACAGCGGAAGCTCACCTGCAGGTCCGGGCAGGCCTGTCCCCCCGGCTTGTCGATCGCGAAGTCCGCCGACCTCGCGAACGCGGGCGCGACGCAGCACAACCCGAAGCAGCGCGCGCAGTCCGCCCGGAGGTCGCGGCGATCTCGGCCGCCGCGGGGGTCCGGCGGGGGCGCGGTGTCCGACGGCATCCCGGACAGGATATCCGACGCACCGAGCGGCGTCCGGTGACGCGACCCGCGCCGCCGGTCACCGAGGGCGGGCCGGGCTCCGGGCGAGCGCGTCGCGCACCGCCGGCCCCAGCCCATCGAGGCGATCCTTGAGAAGGTACACGGCGGCGCCGAGCGCCACGATCTGGTTGGCGATCTCCGCCGAGACGGCGCCCGACACCAGCAGCAGCGGCGTCGCTCGCCCGCTGTCGCGGATCATCTCCAGCGCCCGGACCGGCGAGAACCTCGGCATCGAGTAGTCGCAGATCACGATGTCCGCGCCCGGCAGCTCGCAGCCGAAGCCGGCCTCGTCCTCGACCCGCAGCCACTCGACGGGGTACCCCGCGCGCTTCATCGCGAACGCGATGAGCCGGGCATCGTCGGGGTTGTCGTCTGCAATCAGCAACTGGAGGGCCATCGCGTTCCCCCTCCCCAGGGGAGGAATCGGACGTGGCAATCGGCCGGTCCTGGCGTTCATGTAGGGCGGCGGTATCCGTGGTGCATAAGATGATCCTCACGTGACTAACCTCAGCCGGCGCCTCGGGATCGAGCGGCTCCCCCGAGCGTCCCGGTCGAACCAGGATGCCGCGATGCGTATACTGGAGCGCGATGCATCGCCTGTGGTGGGTTGCGCTGGCGACGATCGCGATCGCGTCGTCGGCGGCCGCGGCGGACCCCACCGAGATCGGCGGCTGGTTCGGTCCCCGCGTGTTCTCCGCGAGCTCGGGGCTCGGCTACCTCGACGATGCGCCGGCCCACCCCGTGCTGCAGAACGGCATCGCGTTCGGCGGCCGCGTCGCGCGCCCGTTCCTGCCCTGGCTGGTCCCCGAGCTCGAGCTCTCGCTCGTGCCGACCAGCACCAACGCCGTCGGCGGCGCCAGGGCGGCCAGCGTGCTGTGGTTCGAGCCGCGGATCCACCTCCGGTTCGAGCTGTGGCAGGGCCGCCGGCTCCAGCCGTTCGTCCTCGTCGGGGGCGGCTCGCCGGTGTCGCTGTCGGCCGCCAGCAAGACCTACGGGACGTCGATCACCGGGGACGGCTACCTCGGCGGCGGCGTGCGGTTCGCGACGCACAAGGGCTTCGACTTCCGGTTCGACGCCCGGATCGCGTTCCTGCCGTCGCAGCCCGGCGCCGGATTCGGGCTGACCCCCGAGCTCGACTTCGGCATCGGCATCGAGTTCCACGTCGGCGAGCCGCGCGCGTCCGGGGCCGACGAGGCCCGGATCGCCCAGCCGCCGCCGCCCGACCGCGACGGCGACGGCATCCCCGACGACCAGGACGCCTGCCCCGATCGCCCGGAGGACTTCGACGGATTCGAGGACAGCGACGGCTGCCCCGACATCGACAACGACATGGATCGCGTGCTGGACATCGCCGACAAGTGCCCCAACGTCCCCGAGACCTACAACGGCTACGAGGACGAGGACGGCTGCCCCGACACCGTGCCGCCCGACGTCGACGCGCTGCGCGGCACGATCGAGGGCCTGATCTACGCCGAGGGCGAGACCGTCGTGCGCGACTCGGCGCTGCCCAGCGTCCGCAAGATCGCCAGGACGATGACGGCCCACCCCAACATCCGCGTCGTG
This sequence comes from Kofleriaceae bacterium, assembly GCA_041495365.1. GTDB lineage: Bacteria > Myxococcota_A > Polyangia > Haliangiales > Haliangiaceae > JABFXX01. The sequence goes on from JBGQCL010000050.1 coordinate 30,993, forward strand.
CTGATCGGCCACACCGACGATCGCGAGGCCAAGCAGCTCGGTGACCCCGGTCAGCCCGCCGACCTCGACGCGCTCGCCGCCGACCTGTCGCGGGCGCGCGCCGAGGCGGTCAAGAACGCGCTGGTCGCCGACGGCATCCCGGCGCGGCGGATCATCGTCGACGGCAAGGGCGCCGACGAGCCGGTCGCCGACGACAGCAAGCCGCGCGGCCGCCTGGCCAACCGCCGGGTCGAGATCAAGCTGTACGTCCCGCCGCGGTAGCCGGTTGCCATCGTGGCGCCGCGGGTGAGCCCGGGCTCGCTCGCTACGGCGACGCGGAGGTGCGCAGCAGGTAGCGCTGGATCTTGCCGGTGGCGGTCCGGGGCAGGTCGGCGACGAAGTGGATCCGGCGCGGGAACTTGTAGGGCGCGAGGTGCTGCTTGCAGTGCAGCATCAGCGCGTCGGCGAGCGCGTCCGACGCCGCGTGGCCGGTGCGCAGCACGATCCAGGCCTCGGGCTTGATGTTGCCGCTGCCGTCGGGGATGCCGGCGACCGCGGCCTCGAGCACCGCCGGGTGGTCGATCAGCCGTGACTCGATCTCGGTCGGCGAGCACCACAGGCCGCCGACCTTGAGCATGTCGTCGCTCCGGCCGCAGTGGCGGTAGTAGCCGTCGCCGTCGCCGACGTAGGTATCGCCGGTGTCGAGCCAGTCGCCCTGCATCGCCTGGGCGGTCTTCTCGGGGTTGTTCCAGTAACCGGCCGCGGTCGAGTCGCCCTTGACCTGGAGCCGGCCTTGCTCGCCGGGCGGCAGCTCGCGGCCGTCGGGACCGACGATCCGGACCTGGTAGCCGGGGACCGGGCGGCCGCTGGTCCCCGGGCGCACGTCGTCGGGGCGGTTGGACAGGAACGTGTTGAGCGCCTCGGTCGAGCCCAGACCGTCGAGGATCGTGAGCCCGGTGCGCTGCTGCCAGCGCCGGAACAGCTCGGCCGGCAGCGGCTCGCCGGCGGAGACGCACAGCCGCAGCGAGCCGAGATCGTGCGAGCCAAGATCGGAGTCGGCGGCGTCGAGCTCCGCGAGCTGCGAGGCGTACAGCGTCGGCACGCCGAAGTACAGCGTCGGGCGGAACCGCGCGATGTGCTCGAGCGTGTTGCGCGGGGTCGGCCGCGCGTCGAGCAGCGTGGTGGTCGCGCCGGCCCACAGCGGGAACGTCATCGCGTTGCCCAGGCCGTAGGCGAAGAATAACTTGGCGGCGGAGAAGATGACGTCGGTCTCGGCGATGCCGAGCACGCCGCGGCCGAACAGCTCGCTGGTCACCACCATGTCGCGGTGGCGGTGGACGGCGCCCTTGGGCCGGCCGGTCGAGCCCGAGGTGTAGAGCCAGAAGCATGGCGCGGTGGCGTCGGCCGGCACCGGGTCGAGCCGCGGCGACGCACCGGCGAGCAGCGCGCGCAGGCTACGCGCCGCGCCGTCGACCGGCAGCGCGAGCGGCGGGCGGCCGGGCGCCAGGGCGGGCTCGACCTCGCCGGCGAGCTCGGGCGAGTAGACCACCGCCGCGCAGCCCGAGTCCTCGATCATGATGCGGTAATCGGCGGCGCGCAGGATCGCGTTGAGCGGCACCGGCACGATGCCGGCCTTGATCGCGCCCCAGAACAGGTAGAAGAACTCCGGGCAGTCCCGCAGCACCATCAGCATGCGCTGACCGGGCGCGAGGCCGAGCTCGATCAGCGCGTTGCCGCAGCGGTTGACCCGCTCGGCGAGCTCGGCGTAGGTCACGTCGCCCGCCTGGCAGCGGATCGCGATCTTGCCGCCGCGGCCCTCCGCGACGTGGCGGTCGATGAACGGCGCGGCGGCGTTGAAGCCGGGCGCGAACTGCAGGACCGAGGGCGACCGCGAGCGGTCGACGGTCAGGCGCGGCAGCTCCATGCGGCTACGACGCCTCCAGACCGCTGGCCGGGCCCCCCACCAGCTCGCGCAGCGCGCGCGCCGCGTAGGCGCTGGCGACCGACTTGCGCCAGCTCAGCGAGAAATCGGTGTTCTGCATCGGCTTGGCGACGCGCGCGATCAGCCCCGCGACCTCGCGGATCGCGTCCTCGTCGAGCACGCGGCCGATCAGCCTGTCGGCGGCCGCGCGCGCCTCCTGCGGCCGCGACCCGGCGGCGCCGACGAAGATCCGCGCCGCCGAGACCGCCCCGCCGGCCCCGAGCCGGGCGCGCACCGCGACGCCGAGCACCGGGAAGTCGAACGAGCCGCGGCGGCGCAGCTTGACGTACGCCGAGCGCTCGCCCTCGGCCGGCGCCGGGACATGGATCTCGGTGAGGATCTCGTCGGGCCGGCGGGTCAGGTGCTGGATGCCGTCGTCGGCGAACAGCTCGCTGGCCGCGATCCGGCGCTCGCCGGCCGCCGACGCCAGCACGATCTCGGCGCCGAGCGCGCACAGCACGGGCGCGGTGTCCGACGACGACACCGCCCAGCACCGATCCGAGCCGGGCGCGACCCAGCAGGTGTCGCCCTCGCGCTTCATGCAGTAGCCGATCGCCGCGCGCCACTCCTGGGTCTGATCGTAGTAGCTGCAGCGGGTGTCCAGGCACAGGTTGCCGCCCAGCGTCGCCATGTTGCGGATCGGTGGCGTGGCGACCAGCGACGCCGCGCGCGCCAGCGCCGGCCACGCCGCGGCGATCGCAGGATCGTGCTCGATCGCCGACAGCCGGGTCAGCGCACCGAGCGCGATGCCGCGACCCGGCTCGGCCGTGCGGGCGCGCAGCGCTGCGATGCCGCGCAGGCCGATCACCGTGCCCGGCGTCTGCTGCCGCCGCTTCATGTTGGGGAACAGATCGGTCCCGCCGGCGAGCACCATGGCGGACGGCCCCGCGTCGGCGAGCGCGCGCGCGGCCTCGGCGAGCGACGCCGGCGCGACGTACTGGAAGCGCGGCAGGCGCATCATGGCTTGGCGGCCTCCTCGGGGCGATCCCGGCCCTCGGCGCGCCGATCACGCCCCTCCGGCGCAGCGCCTCTCTGTGGCCCACCGGCGGACTTGTCGCGGCGCCGCGGCTCGTTGATCGCGTTGCCGTCACCGCCTTCCCAGGGCGGCGGCACGATCAGCGGCTCGGGCCACGGCACCGCCGGGAACGCGTCGGGCCCGACCCGCTTCGACGCCGCGCGCAGCGCCGCCAGCACCTTGTCCGGCGTGATCGGCACCTCGTCGACCCGCACCCGGACCGCGTCGTACACCGCGTTGGCCACGGCCGGCGGGATCGGCAGCAGCGGCCCCTGCCCGACCTCCTTGGCGCCGAACGGGCCGTTGGGCTCGGGGTTCTCGATCAGGATGCTCTCGATCTCGGGCATGTCGCGCGACGCGAGGCTCTTGTACTCGAGCATCGACGGCGTCTGGTGGACCAGCGCGCGCGACAGCCGCGGCGGCAGCCGGCGGAACGCCTGCTCCTCCATCAGCGCCTCGCCCAGGCCCATGTACACCGAGCCCTCGACCTGGCCGCGCACCAGCACCGGGTTGAGCGCGCGGCCGATGTCGTGCGCGACCCAGATCTTCACGACGTCGACGACGCCGGTCGCCTCGTCGACCGCGACCTCGACCACCGCGGCCGAGTACGAGTACGACGGCGACGGCCCGACCCCGGCGCCCTTGAACTTGCCCGGCGCGCGCGGCGGCGTGTAGCTGCCGACCGTGCCGACCGTGCCGCCGGCCGTCTCGGCGAGCTGGACCGCGTCCGCGAACGCCATGCCGCGATCCGGGTCGCCGACGTCGAACACCCGGCCGCCGGCGAACCCGACCCGCTCGATCGCGAGGTCGAGCCGCTTGCCGACCGCCTCGGCGAGCCGGTCGCGCGCGCGCTGGGCGGCCTCGACCGCGGCGTTGCCCATCATCAGCGTCACGCGCGAGCTGTAGCTGCCGAGATCGACCGGCCCGAGCGACGTGTCGCCCGTGACGACCTTGACGTCGAGGATATCGATGCCGAGCACCTCGGCGACGCACACCGCGAGCACGTTGTCCGAGCCCTGGCCGACCTCCGAGGCCCCGCAGAACGCGGTGACCCCGCCGCTGCGGTCGAGCAGCAGCTGCACGCCGCTGTGCGGCATCTCGTTCCAGTAGATCGGCAGCCCCGCGCCGCACAGGTACGACGACGCCGCGATGCCGAGCCCGCGGCCGCGCGGCAGCTTGCGGAACCGCGACTTCCAGCCCGACGCCTCGACGACGGCCTCCACGCAGGGCACCAGGCCGATCGTGCGGACCTTGAGCCAGTTCGCGGTCAGGCTGTCCGCCGGCACCGCCTGGTCGATCCGCCACTGCGCCGGATCCAGCCCGAGCCGGTCGCAGAACTTGTCGATCTGGACCTCGAAGCCGAACCGCGGCTGCGGCGTGCCGTGGCCGCGCTTGGGCCCGCACGGCGGCTTGTTGGTGAACGTGCGGCAGCCGCGGAACTGGTAGCGGTCGATCTTGTAGGTCACGGTCTCGAGCGCGCCGGTGTAGAACGTCGACGCCACGCCGTAGCTGCCGTACGCGCCGCCGTCGAGCAGGGTCTCGACCGAGTGGCCGACGATCCGGCCCTCCTTCGTCACCCCGGTCCGCATCCGCATCAGCACCGGGTGCCGGCCCCGGTGGCAGTAGAACACTTCTTCCCGCGTCAACGCGATCTTGACCGGCCGCCCGGTGATCAGCACCGCCTTGGCCGCGACGATCTCGTGGTTGAACGGATCGGTCTTGCCGCCGAACCCGCCGCCCTGCGGCGGCGCGATGATCCGGATCCGGGACGCCGGCCAGCCCAGGACTTTCGCCGCCGCGCGGTGCAGGTAGTGCGGCGTCTGCGTGCTCGACGCGATCGTCAGCCGGCCGTCGGTGCCCAGGTACGCCAGCGTCGCGTGCTGCTCGAGCGCCAGGTGGGTGTTGCCCTGGTAGAAGAAGCAGTCCTCGACCACCAGGTCGGCGCCGGCGATCGCCGCCGGCACGTCGCCGAAGTCGAGCGCGACCATCTTGTGGATGTTGCCGGCGTCGCCGTGATCCTGGATCCGCGGCTCGGCGTGCGCGAGCGCCTCCTCGGGCGAGCCGATCGTCGCCAGCGGCTCGTAGTCGACCTCGACCAGCCGCGCCGCCTCCTCGGCGATCAGCTCCTCGGTCGCGACCACCGCCGCCACCGGATCGCCGACGAATCGCACCTTGTCGGGGCACAGCGCGTGCTCGTCCTGCGACACCGGCAGGATGCCGAACGGGATCGGGAACATCTCGCCGGTCAGCACCGCGCGCACGCCGTCCACCGCGAGCGCCTTGCGCGCGTCGATCCCGCGGATCTTCGCGTGCGGCAGCGGCGAGCGCACCAGCTTCATGTGCAGCATGCCCGGCATCGCCAGGTCATCGGCGAACCGGGTCTCGCCGGTCACCTTGCCGACCGCGTCGACCCGGCGCAGCGGCTTGCCGAGCACCCCGAACTCGCGATCACCCTTCGCCATGGTCACCTCGCACGCGGGGCAACTGCGGCGCCGGCGGCCGCTCGCCGCGCAGCGCGCAGCCCGCCGCCTCGACCGCCTCGAAGATCTGCAGGTACCCCGTGCAGCGGCAGATCTGCCCCGACAGCGCCTCGGCGATCTGGTCGCGGCTCGGATCGGCGTTGCGATCGAGCAGCGACTTGGCCGCGAGCAGCATGCCCGGCGTGCAGTAGCCGCACTGCGCCGCGCCGTGATCGGCGAACGCGGTCTGCAGCGCATGCAGCCGCGGCCCCTCGCGCAGCCCCTCGACGCTGGTCACGCTGCGGCCCTCGCACTCGACCGCCGCGACCAGGCACGACAGCACGAGCTCGCCGTCGAGCAGCACCGCGCACGCGCCGCACTCGCCGAGCTCGCAGCCATGCTTGGTCCCGGTCAGCGCGAGATCCTCGCGCAGCACCTCGAGCAGCGTCTTGTACGACGCGACGACCAGATCGCGATCCTCGCCGTTGACAGTCAACGCCAGCCGCAGCCGATCGCGCTGTCCGGCGGCCCGGACATGTGAGACTGGGACCACGGGGCCATCCATCGGTTCCTCCGAGCACAGTGACGTCGTCGTCGAAACCAACATAGGCGATCGCGCTCCGACCGGCTAGCCGGTACCCCGCGCCGCCGCGGAATTCTTTGTTCGGGCTCCGTCCGGAACTATGTTGCTGGGATCCGCGTCGCGCCGGCAGCTTGACCGCCCGCGCGGCGGAGGGATGCGATCGGGATTCGGCGGTGCAACGCGTGATCCCGGCGGTCGACGTGGCGACGTTGCTGGCGTCACGCTCGCCACATCCCGGTGCAACACGACGGAGGTCCCGCGTGTTGGATCGACATGCTTGCTCGCCTCATCCCGAAACGGATCGCGCTGGTCGCGATCGCCGGCCTCGCCGTGGTCGCCGCGTTCTGCTTGCACGGCTTGATCTCGAGCCGTGCGCGCCCCGGCGAGCCGGCGCGGAGCTCGTGACCTCCATGCTGGATCAAGCCACGCGGGATCCTGTGCTTGCGCCCGCGCCGTGCAGCGACCACCGGGCCCTCCATGGTGCCCAGGCCGCGACCACTGCCGGGCGACGCGACTCGTGGTTGGCCGCGCGGGTGGCAAGTGGGCAACCGCCTCTATGGTACGCTAGCGGCGTTGTACAGCTCGTCGACGGTGAACTGGATCCCGAGCGACGGGAGGTCCACGATCTGCCCGGCTCGGTGAACGGAACGCTGCCAGATGCCACCCGTGGGACGCGTGTAGACCTCGATCTCGCGCTTGTCCTGCGCGACCAGAACGTACTCGCGGAGCGATGCGATCTGCTGGTAGTGCTCGCGCTTCTGCCCTCGATCGTAGGCTTCCGTGCTCTGGCGTAGGCTTCCGTGCTCTGGCGGAGCACCTCGACGACGACGATCGGGTTCGTCACGTGGGTCGGTGACGCCGGATCGCGGATCGGATCCCCACAGATCACCGCCGCGTCCGCGTAGGTCGCGAGGCCCGTCGCGACCACACGGATCCGCAGATCGGCGCTGTAGGGCCGGCACGGCCGGCCTTCGAGCCGGCGCCCGAGAACGATCACGGCGGCTGCCGACAAGGCCGCATGCGCCGGCGTCCCGCCTGCCATCGCGAAGATCTCGCCGTTGAGGAATTCGTGACGGACGGCGCTCATCTCCTCGACGCTCAGGTAGTCCTCGAACGTGTAGTGGCGCGACGGTGCGACCATGCACTCAGCACTCTACCACCGCCGTCGACGGGGCGCAGCGGAACCGCTCACGCTGGGCCGGCCGAGCTCCAGCGCTGCCGGCCGACCTCGTCGATGAACCGCTCGGTCAGCTGCGGCCCGTCCAGCTCCAGCAGGTGGAACCCGTTGAGCGCGCGACCGGGCTCGAGTGTATCGTTCGCGGACCCACCCTCGGCCCACAAGTACGGCCGCTGCTCGTCCGCGGTGAACGGCGTGTACGGGATGCCACCGTGACCGAGGCACCGTCCGGAAAATGCCCTCACGCCTTTTGTCGGCCACCGTCGCCGAGCGGTGGCGTGTGGCCTCGCCGCTCGTGCTCACGATCCCCGCGTCAGCTCCTGCCAACCGTCGTGCAACGAGCCCCCGATTTCACTGCCTCATGGCCCGCGACGTAACACGTGGCGGCAGCCGCCGGCGGCGGCTGTGCTCGTGGTCGAACTCGCGGCTCGCGGCTTCGCGTCGTGTGCCAGAAGTGGATCGCGGACTCATGCGGCGCGCCGGTAGTAGAAGTTGAGCAGCCTGCCAAGCCGTTCGCGGCGCGCAACCGGCGCGTTGCTGTTGGCCGGTCGCACCGCCTGTTCGGCTGGCGTGAGCAGCCGGTTACCCACGCCCTGATGGTTGCGCTCGCGGTGATAGTGCACGACGTGCTCCGACACCGCACGCCGCAGGTGGCTTTCACCAAGTGGCACCAGCTTGCTCAGGCACTCGGATTTGATCGAGAGCACGACAGGGTGACCCGCACGATCGCCTCGCCTCGCCTCGCCGCGCGGCTCGGGCGGCTCGATCTCGACCAGCGACGCGGCTCCATCACCGACGCGCAGCGCTCTCACAGCCGCGAGTATGGCAGACCGCGGACGCGGCCGCCGCTGCCGTCGGCCCGCGCTGATCTGCAGCGTGCGGGCGACCCTGCCGAGCACCCGTTGCCCGAGCAAGCCGCTGGTCGTCCTTGGCGATCGCCTGGGTCGGCGGCCATGTCGTCAGCGTGCGTAGCACGAACTGGTACCGCCCCCGGGGGACGATTCTTGCCTCGTCCTTGTCCCGTGTCCGGCCGGATCTCGGACGCACCGGCCGGATGCCGGCCACGCGACCCGCCAACTCTGCAACATCACGCGGGCGTGCGTCGGCAAGCAGATTGCTGCGTCTGCGGGAATGTCCCATTTGCAAGATCCTGTTCGATCTCGTTCCACATACCCACCCGGCGCGTTCCACCACTCCGGGCGAAGCAATCGCTCTCGCGAGAGCCCCATGCACGACCGCCGCGGCGCCGTTCGATCTCCACGGGAGCAGCTTCTCGCTCCCGCTTCCACGGAGGTAGGGTGATGTTCGACGCACCTGATATGTCGACCCCAGTGACACGCGGCGAGCTGCGGGCAGAGCTCGCGGAGTTCGAGACCCGGCTCGAGCAGAAGCTCGAGCAAAAACTCGAACAAAAACTCGAACAAAAACTCGAGCAGAAGCTCGAGCACCTGGCCACCAAGGCGGAGCTCGAGAACCTGGCCACCAGGGCGGAACTCGAGAACCTGGCCGCGAAGATGGAGCGCATGCACCTGGCGACCAAGGCGGACCTCGAGAACCTGACAGGCGCACTGCTGTTCCGCATGAACGCCACGGACGAGCGATTGCTTGCCATGGACCAGCGCATGATTGGCATGGAGCAACGCCTGCTTGCCGAGCTCGCGCGTCACAGCCACGCGAACGCCGAGTCGATGTCCGCGCAGATCTCGGTGATCGATGAGAAGTACGCCGGGCTCCCCGACCGCGTGAAGCGGCTCGAGACCGACGTGTCCGCGCTCCAGCAGCGCCGACGACGGAATCCGGCTCAGCGGCGATAGAGCGCCCGGCCGATGGTGAGGCCGGCGCCGGCTCAGCTGCGGTAGAGCACCAGGCCGATCGTGAGGCCGGCACCGGCGGTGATGAACAGGGTGTGGCGAGCGCGGGCGAACCGGCCGGTGGTGATCGCGGTCTCCAGCGCCGCGATCGGGCCGGCGGTGTGGGCGGCGGCGAACGCGGGCGGGACCGCGGGCAGCCGGACGGTCGGGATGCCGAGCCGGCGGGTGACCAGGAGGCCGAAGCCGCGCGGGTACTGGCTCGCGATCACGAGGTCGATGTCCGCCGCGGCGAGGCCGGCGTCGACAGTACAGCGAGAGCGGCAGCGTCGCCGGGATGTCCGGCGCCTTCAGCACGCCAGGCGCCGCCGCGCGCGCCAGCGCCTCCACGCCGCGATCGAGCGGCACGATCTCGCTGACCAGGTCCGCGACGTCGATCCCACGGGGGGCTCCGCCCCCCGCCCGGCCGTCGGGGCCCCCCCCTTCCGTCTCGACGCTCTCGAGC
>JBGQCL010000051.1:0-40171 GCA_041495365.1 Kofleriaceae bacterium
CGCCCGCGGCGGCGAAGACGTGGTCGATGCCCGCCTCGAACAGGAAGCGGAACGGCCCGGCGATCTGGGTGTCGATGCGACCGCCGACCGATAGCCAGTTGTTCGTCGCGGTATTGTCGCTGGCATCCTTCTTCCTGTCGGAGCGGAACTCGGCGATGACGTCGAGGCCCGTGTGCCCGTTGTTGAACTGCATCTGCTGCTGCGTGACGAGGCGCCAGATCAATTCGTTCGACCCGAAGAAATCCACCTTGGCGCCGACGAGGTTCGAGCCGCCGAGGACCTTGCCGAGCGTGTGATAGACGCCGACCCGGACATGGGTGTCGGGGTTCGGGACGATGGCGCCAGCTTCGTCGGGCTTCTGGTCCGCACTGGTCGAGCTGGGGTCGACCGCCGCCCAGATCTGCAGGGCGCCCTCGGGGACCGTCGGGATGTCGGTGTACCGGGCGGCCAGCGAGAACGCGGCAAAGTTTCTGGACGGGATCGCGACGCCCATCGCGTTCGTAACGGCTGGCGAGTTCGATTCGCTGTTCGGGTTCATGAGGAAGGCGACCGACAGCTTGCCCGGCCCGACCTTCATGTCCTCGATGCCGGCGCCGTCACTGTCATGGATCTCGAGAAACTGATCGTTGATGTCGAGGTGCAGACGGTCGTAGTAGCGACGCCCGCCCCACACTCGACCGTGCGCGAGCTCGGGGATGTTCTCGCCGAAGAAGTAGATCTGCCGGAATACGGTCGGGACGTCGTTGAACGCCGGGCCGGGACTGTCCCACGTCCGGTAGAGGCCGGGCATCACCACGACGCCCCAGTTCGAGCCGTCATCGCGCTTGACGAGCCGGCCCGTGAACTGCGGCTCGATGACGTAGTCGCACTCGTTGCCGAGGCGCCACTTCGCATCCGCGCCGTTGAGGACGAAGCAGACCTGCTTGCCGCCCCGGATGTTCAGGCCAACCCCGGCGCGGGCGTAGCCCGCGAACTCGAGCGACGGACCCTTGGGCATCATCTTTGTGACCTGCTCCTCGACCATCTTGCGCAGCCGCTCCTCGGATCCTGGCGCCGGCTCGCGCACCCCTGGGGTGGCCGGTCCAGATGAGCCCGGCTGATCGGGGCCGGGGGGCGGCGACGGCTCCGCCTGGGCGACCCGGTCGGGCGGCGCGGTTTTTTCAGTCTTCTCGTCGGCCTTCTGGTCGGTGTTCTGGTCGGCCTTCTCGTCGGTCTTCTCGTCGGTGTTGTTATCCTGGGCGGAAGCACTCGAGGTCCCTGCGAAGAGTGCCGCTACCACCAGACAGCCACGAAGTCTATTGGATCTCATGCTTTAGCCCTTCTGTTCGAGAAATGGAGGTATGGATTCCGTGTGGTTTCCGTTGCGATTCTGCCTTGACTGTATCACCGTGAGCAAGCTGAACAGGGGTGTTGTGCGACACTCCGATTCCGAGTCCTGATCTATCTGGGGGGATTGTCGCCGTACAGCGCTGACCACGTGTTCCGTACCGCGGGGGGCGTGCGATGGATGCAATCTCGGTTACAGGATTCGGTGACCGAGGTTCGGCTCGGTACATTTGACATCGTTGTCATTTCACGCGGACGGCGACGCAATCCGTACACGCGCTGCGCCAGAACCGCAGCCCCGCTCGCTCATCCAACCGCGTCGTCGGCTCGCTCGCAACCCCCAACCGGCTCGAATTTCGTGCGCTTGCTCGAGAACGTTGCCTTCCCGCCCCGGAGATCGGCGGGCAGGTCACGGCTGTCTTTGACTGAGAGCGCACTGAGGGTGGTGGGACCCGACCAGGATCTCGGGCGGCGGCGACCCGAGCTGCGCCATCCACCAGGATGCGCCGCTGGCGTTCGGTGCCGGCTCCGATACGGTCCAGCCGGCCGCCGGCGATCGCCGCAACGCGTTCGCGATCGGCGTGGCGCGCGCAATCCCTGCCGGCAAGGGATCTGGCCCGACCGCAGCTGCACGCGTTCACCGCGCGCGCTTTCTGGAACGCTGCCGCGCGTCACTGGCATCGACCTGGACGGCATATACACCAACACAAACAGTCACTCCGCGTCACATTCGGGCTCCACGGCGGACGCAGTGGTGACCGGGCGACGGGCACGAGTACCGGATCTGATGTCGCAAGCGACCGTGATTCCGCGAGGCTCGATGGTGGAGAGGAAATCAAGACGAAATCAACTTGACTTCGTCTCGGCCGCGGTGGCAGCATGAGAACGCTCTTGTGAGAGCGCTCCCACCGCTCCCAAATAGCGTAAAATAAAGGGGAATCATGTTCATGGATGCACCCAGGAAAAATTTCATGGCCGTGGCGTTCGGCCTCGCCCTGGCCGTGGCGTTTGCGGGCGCCGGGTGCAGCAAGACCGGCGGGTCCTCCGCGGACCAGAGCTCGGACAAGGGAGCCGTCGCGCCAAAAACCACGGCCCCGAAGGCCGAGCCGGCGCCCCCGCCGCCCGAAAAAATCAAGCTCACGATCAATGATTTTGGGGTCTTCGGCTACAAGCCACTCTATGCCGAGTACCAGCAGAGTCACCCGAATATCGAGATCGTCGAGAGCGTCAACGAGTACAACACCCATCACAGCAACCTGATCAACCACCTGGCGGCCGGCGGCGGCGCCGCCGACATCGAGGCGATCGACGAGGGCTTCATGGCGCAGCTCAAGGCCAGGCCCGAGCAGTTCGCCAACCTGCTCGACTTCGGCGCCGGCGAGCTCGAAAAGAACTACGCTGCGTTCAAGTGGAATGGCTCGCTGTCGGCGGACGGCAAGAAGCAGATCGGGCTTGGCACCGACGTCGGCGGCCTGGCGATGTGCTACCGCACCGATCTGTTCGAAAAGGCCAAGCTGCCCACCGATCCCACCGCGGTGAGCGCGCTGTGGCCGACCTGGGACAAGTACGTCGAGACCGGCATCAAGTTCAAGGCGGCCAAGACCGGCGCGGCGTTCTTCGACGCTGCCACCAATCTCTATAACGGCCAGGTCTTCCAGCTCGAGAAGAGCTACTACGAGCCGGGCACCAGCGACGTCATCGTCGACAAGAACCCGGGTGTCAAGGCGGCCTGGGACCTGACGATGAAAGCGATCGCGCAGGGACTGTCCGGCAAGCTGGTCGCGTGGCAGCCAGACTGGGTGACCGCGTTTCAGAAGGGTAGCTTCGCAACCATCACCTGCCCGGCCTGGATGCAGGGATACATCAAGGAGCACGCTCCGGGCACGGCGGGGAAGTGGAACATCGCCGCGGTTCCCGGTGCCGCCGGAAACTGGGGCGGCTCCTGGCTCACGATCCCGGCGCAGGGCAAGCACCAGAAGGAAGCCTACGAGCTGGCGGCGTTCTTGACCGCGCCCGCCCAGCAGGTGCGAGTCTTCAAGGCGGTCGGAAACTTCCCGTCGGCAATCCCGGCGATGCAAGACGCGAGCATCGCAGACTTCAAGGACCCGTTCTTCAACAACGCCCCGACCGGGAAGATCTTCGGCGAATCCGCCGTCAACCTGAAACCGCAGTTCCAGGGCGAGAAGCACGGTCCGATCAGGAAGGCGGTCGAGGACGGCATCACGCGCGTCGAGCAGGGCCGCCAGAAGCCGGACGAATCATTCGCGCAGGCGATCAAGGACGCCGCACGGGCCGCCCGCTGAGGTGACGATGGCGCCGACTCCTCGCCCGGTGGCGCTACGCAATCGCCCGGCGTGGTCGCCGCACCGACGACAGCGTCCGCGGCGGGAGACGCGCTGACCATGGCCGGTCCCGGTCGCCAGGACCCCGCGGCGCGGCTTCATCCGGCGCTGCAGCCGAACCGCACGAGCGCCGTGCGGCGCCTGCTGTGGCGCGCCGACGGGAGGTTCTCCCCGTACATCTATGTGGCGCCGTTCTTTCTGCTGTTCATCGGGTTCGGGCTGTTTCCGATCCTCTATACCGGATACGTCTCGCTGACCAACCGAGATCTGTTGAGGCCCGGGTTCGAGACCTACACCGGCCTGGCGAACTACCGCGAGCTCGTCGGCGACGACTACTTCTGGAACACGGTCAAGAACACCTTCCTGTTGATGGGGATGTGCGCGGTGCCGCAGCTCGTGCTGGCGCTCGTCCTGGCGCACATCCTCAACACCAGGCTGCGGTTTCGCACCGTGCTCCGCATGGGCGTGCTCCTGCCCAACGTCACGTCGATCGTGGCCGTGGCCCTCGTGTTCGCTCAGATCTTCAGCCGCGACTTCGGCGTCGTCAACTGGGTGCTCGGAGTCGTCGGGGTCGATCCGATCACCTGGCAGAGCGGGGACTGGACGTCCAGGTCCGCCATCGCGGTCATGGTGGTCTGGCGATGGACCGGCTACAACGCCCTCATCTATCTCGGGGCGATGCAGGCGATCCCGAAGGAGCTGTTCGAGGCCGCCGCGCTGGATCGCGCCGGCACCTGGCGGCAGCTATGGCACATCACGCTCCCGGCGCTGCGGCCCACGATCGCGTTCACCGCGCTGGTCTCGCTCATCGGCCAGACCCAGCTGTTCACCGAGCCGCTGCTGTTCGACACCTCGCCGGGAAGCGTGAGTGGTGGCTCGGCCAGGCAGTTCCAGACCATGGCGCTGTTCATGTACGAGGAGGGGTTCCGCCTCGGCCACCTGGGGTATGGCGCCGCGGTCGCGTGGCTGATGATCCTCATGACCTTCGTGCTGGCCGGCATCGGTTACGCCGTCACCCGGCGAGCCGTCGGAACCGCGGGGGCGGCCGCATGACCGACGTGGCGCAGGGCTCGCTGGCCGGCCTCGGCCGGCTGCGAGCGCACCGGCGGCGTCATGTCGCAGGCGGTGCTGCCGGCGAGCCGAGCGGCCTGTTGACCCGCTACCCGGTCCTGGTCTTGATCGTCCTGCTGTCGTCGTTTCCCGTGTACTGGACGTTCACGATCGCCTCGCAGACCAACGAGGCGATCGGTCAGACCCCGCCGCCGTTCTTGCCGGGCGGACACTTCCTGGCCAACGCCCGGCGGGTGTTCGATACCGTCGACTTCGCGAAGGCGCTCGCCAACTCGTTCATCGTCGCCGGCTCGATCACGGCCAGCACGCTGCTGTTCTGCTCGATGGCCGGCTTTGCGTTCGCCAAGCTGCGGTTTCGCGGGCGCAACGCGCTGTTGCTGGTGGTCATCGCCACGATGATGTGTCCGGTGCAGCTGGGCGTCATCCCGCTCTACATCGAGATGCAGGCGCTCGGCTGGGCGCAGCACCTCCTCGCCGTCATCGTTCCGACCGCGGTGACCGGCTTCGGGGTCGTGTTCATGCGGCAATACACGGTGCAGGCCGTGCCGGACGAGCTCCTGGAAGCCGGCCGGATGGACGGCTGCACCAGCTGGGGCCTGTACTGGTACATCGTGCTTCCGGCCCTGCGGCCGGCGATGGCGGTGCTGGGCCTGCTCACCTTCATGCAGGCATGGAACGACTTCATGTGGCCGGTCATCGTACTCAGCCCGCAGAACCCCACCGTGCAGGTGGCGATCAGCACGCTCGCCGCTGGACAGTACATGGACTACACACTCGTGCTCGCCGGTACGGCGCTCGCGACCCTGCCGATCCTCGTCGTTTTCGGTCTGTTCGGCCGAAGGATCATCGGCGGAGTCATGGAAGGTGCAGTGAAAGGATGATGACGATCAGCCTCGCTCAGATCGCCGGGGAGCCCACCCGGCAAGCCACGCAGGGCGGAGATGAAACCGACCCCGATGCCCTGGCCGCGCGGGCCGCCGCGGAGCTTCCCGCCGGCTTCGTGTGGGGAGCTGCAACCTCGGCCTACCAGATCGAGGGCGCCATTGCCGCCGACGGGCGACGGCCGTGCATCTGGGACACGTTCTCGGCGACGCCCGGCAAGACGTGGCGCGGCGAGTCCGGCGATCCGGCCTGCGACCACTACCACCGCTACGTCGATGACGTGGCCCTGATGGGCGAGCTCGGTCTGGGGGCCTACCGGTTCTCGGTGGCATGGCCGCGCGTCGTGCCGACCGGGCGGGGGGCAGCGAACGCGGCTGGCATCGACTTCTATGATCGGCTGGTCGACGAGCTCCTTGCGGCCGGTATCGATCCCTGGCCGACGCTGTACCACTGGGACTTGCCCCAGGATCTGCAGGATCAGGGTGGCTGGTCAGAACGCGACACCGCGTTTCGCTTCGCGGACTACGCGGACCGGGTGGCCGAGGCGCTGGCCGACCGGGTACGGCACTGGTCGACCTTGAACGAACCGTTCTGCAGCGCGTACGAAGGGCACATGTCCGGCCGGCACGCCCCGGGCATCCAGTCGCCGGTGATCGCGGTGCGCACCGTGCACCACCTCCTGCTCGGCCACGGTCTGGCCACCGCCGCGCTCAGGTCGCGTGGCGCGACGGATGTCGGCATCACCTTGAACCTCATCCCGGCGGAACCGGCGGACGACTCGCCCGGCGCACACGATGCTGCCCGGCTGGTCGACGGCCAGCAGAACCGGGTGTTCCTCGATCCGCTGCTGCGTGGCCGCTACCCGGACGACGTGGTGGGCGACTTCGCGCGCGCCGGCGCCCAGCTGCCGATCGTCGGCGATGATGCCCGGCTCATCGCAGCGCCGATCGACTGGATCGGCGTCAACTACTATTCGCCAAGCATCGTCGCACCCGGGCCGGACCCAGGCCGCCGTTCCTCGTTCATTCCCGGCGATGCCATCAGGCACGTGGGGCAGAGCGAGAACGTCACCGCGCTGGGCTGGCCGGTGCGCCCGCACAGCTTCGCCGCGCTGCTGCGCCGGCTGCACCGCGACTATCCCGAGGTGCCGCTGTACGTGCACGAGAACGGGGCCGCCTTCCACGACACCGTGTCCACGGATGGAACCATCGACGATCCGGACCGCTGCAGGTACATCGCCCGCCACATCGACGCGGTGCGTGCGGCCGTATGTGATGGGGTGGACGTGCGCGGATACTTCGCGTGGTCGCTCCTGGACAACTTCGAGTGGGCCGAAGGCTACCGGATGCGGTTTGGAATCGTGCACGTCGACTTCGCCACGCAGCGTCGCACGCTCAAGTCCAGCGCCCGGTGGTACTCTGACCTCATGCGGGCGCATCGCAACGCAGGAGGCCTGCCGTGACGACCCCGGAGCAGCCCGGCACGCCGGACGGAAGGCCTCGTCGCTTACCCACGCTCGAGATCGTGGCAGAGCTGGCGGGGGTATCGCGTGCGACCGTGTCGCGGGTCGTGAACCGGTCGCCGAAGGTCTCGCCGGAGGTGGTTGCCGCGGTCAACAAGGCGATCAGCGCGCTCGGCTACGTGCCGAACCGGGCGGCCCGGACCCTGGTGACCCGGCGCACGGACACGATCGTGCTGATCATGCACGAGCGGCCGGACACCGTCTTCGAGGACCCGTTCTTCGCCAACGTGTTGCGGGGCGTGAATGCCGCGCTGTCCAGCACCGACCTGCAGCTCGTGCTGCTCCACGCGCGTGGCGACCAGCAGCGCGAGCGTGCGCTGCGCTACGTGTGCAACGGACACGTCGATGGCGCTCTGCTGATCTCGGTGCACGGCGACGACCCGATGCCCACCGCGATCACGGCAGCCGGGATACCGATGGTGGCCATGGGGCGCCCGCCTTCGGGACGGCGCGTCGATTACGTGGACGCCGACAACGTGGGTGGCGGCCGTGAGGCGGTGCGACACCTCGTCGCCGCGGGCCGCCGCTGCCTGGCAACCGTGGCAGGTCCGATGGACATGAGCCCAGGCGTCGACCGCCTGCGCGGCTACGTCGACGCGACGCGCGCCGGCGGGCTCCACGACGCGGCCATCCGGGTCGCGCACGGCGACTTCACCGAGACGGCCGGCTACCGCGAGATGAAGGCCCTGCTCGAGCAGACGCCGGAGATCGATGGCGTGTTCGTTGCCTCCGACCTGATGGGCATCGGAGCGCTGCGTGCGCTGCACGACCTCGGCCGGCGGGTCCCGGAGGACGTGGCGGTCGTGGGCCACGATGACCTCCCGCTCGCCGCGTACGCCGACCCGCCGCTGACCACCATCCGACAGCCGGTCGAGCTGCTCGGGCAGGAGATGGTGCGCTTGCTCCTGCACCGGCTGGCGGACCCCGACGGCGACCCGGAGTCGGTCATCCTGCCGACCGAGCTGGTGGTCCGATCGTCTGCGTGATGGACCGTCGGTGCGTCCTCGGCCCCAGGATCTTTCCGTCCTGCTCCCGAGCTTGAACGCTGACTGACTCAGTGCGTAATCGACGGGAGTGGCCGCCTGCTGGGACACAGTGGCCAGAAAATGGCCACAGTGAATCACGCAATCCGAAACTGGCGTGAGCGTAATAATCCGCCGATCGGTTCATACTCGGCGCTGTCATGGTTGGCGCGATTACATATTTCGCCGGCTCAGACTCCGCGCATCGAATGCCGCACTGCTTCATGCATTGACCGGATTTCAATAGCGCAGAATGTGCGTAGCTGCCGCCAATACGTCAGGGTGCGCGCCCTGACACATCGATTCGCAAGAATGACAGTGCTGGTACTGCGATTGTTCATGACAGTGTAGCAGCCCTGATTTGCGGCACCTCCTGATTATGGATGGTCGCAAAAATAACTTGCATTCGCGGCAACGGAGATCGAATGTCAGCTGAGCTCGAGCGTCGGGCTCGAAGACGCGCACCCCAATGCATCGATTGGCCTCTGCTCACATCGAAGACCCCATGCGTTCGCCGAACCGCTGGCTCGTGTCGCTCGCGGTCCCGACGCGGCACCACCGCGGCCGGGCCGTGGCGGCTTGCCCCATCGCCGGCGATGGTTGCGACGGCACCGCGGGCCACGGCGAGCTCCGCGCCCTCCGGTCTGGCGAGGGGGGCGGGTCGTCGCACTTACGTACGCGCAATGAGAGCGCTCTCAAGGCCGCGAGTGAGAGCGCTCTCGAAGGCTGTGATGAGAGCGCTCTCGTGGCGCATCACCTGGTGCGCCATGAATCTACCAACTTCATGGTGCTGCTGGGGAAACCACCCATGGGCACCGAGGCCGGGTAGCGAGCCAGGATCGGCGCGCATCGCCCGGCTGTCTCGATCGCGAAAAAGGAGACCTGCATGCTTCGATCAATGACAAGTTGTCGGCGCTGGCCACTGCTGGCGCTCGCACTGGCTCTGGGCACGGCGGCCTGCGCTGGCCAGGACATCACCGGCGCCTCGGCGGCCGAGGTCGCGGTGTCCGGCGGTGGCGTCACCGTCGACGTCCTCACCACGAACGCCTGGCAAGGCGGGTTCAACGGCGCCGTGCGGATCACCAACAATACCTTCCCGTCTCCCATCACCTCGTTCGAGATCGTGTTCCAGCTGGGCGGGAGCGCATCGATCTCGGGGACACCATGGAATGGAAACATCGCCGCGCCGGATGCCAGCGGCGCGCGCACGGCGACCCAGCCGAGCTGGCTGGTGAACCAGCCGATCACCGCGGGACAGACCTGGGACGTCGGGTTCCCCGGCTCCGGAACGTTCGTGAGCTCGACGGTGGTCAGCGTGAAGATCAACGGCACGTCGATCGCGATCGGTGGTGGCGGCAGCGGCAGCGGCGGTGGTGGTGACACCACGCCGCCCACCGTGTCGCTGAGCTCGTCGAGCACCAACGTCACCAGCGCAGGGACGATCAACTTGAGCGCGACGGCGGGGGACAACGTCGGCGTCGTCCGGGTCGAGTTCCGCGACGGCACCACCCTGATGAGCACCGACACCTCGGCGCCGTACTCGGCCTCGGTGGCGCTGACCTCGGCCAACAACGGCACGCACACGTACACCGCGAAGGCGTTCGATGCCGCCGGCAACGCGACGACCTCGGCGCCGGTGTCGGTGACGGTCAACATCGGAACCGGGGGCGCCGGGACCGGATATACCGTGGCGGGCCAGAGGCTGTTCAAGGACGGGAGCGAGATCAAGCTGTTCGGACTGAACTGGTTCGGGCTCGAGACCAGCAATCACGTCCTCCACGGACTGTGGACCGGCCGCGGGCTCGACGACTTCCTGGCCGGCTTCAAGAGCAAGGGGTTCACCGCACTGCGCCTCCCGGTGTCGCCCGAGACCATCAATCCGGGATTTGCGATCACCGGAGGACCGGGTAACGGCCCCGACTTCTCCGCGCTCGGCGGCAAGGACGGGCGAGTCGCGCTCGAGTACACGCTCTCGCACACCCAGGCCGCGGGCATGTTCGTCCTGATCGACTTTCATACCTGTAGCCCCACGATGATCGGCGCCGGCGAGCCGAATGACCCGACCCAGTGCCCGGGGTACTCGCTCGCCAGGTGGCTCGCGGACCTGCGCACGCTGGCCACGCTGTCGAAGACGTTCACGAACGTGATCGGGATCGACCTGGCGAACGAGCCGCACGGCGCGACCTGGGCGCAGTGGTCCAGCCTGGCGTCGCAGGGTGGGCAGGCGGTGCTCGCGGTGAATCCCAACATCCAGATCTGGGTCGAGGGCGTCGGCAACGCGTCGGCGTCGGGCGGGCTGGGTGCCAACTGGGGCCAGAACCTGTTCGAGGCCGCTGCCATCCCGGGCATCCCGGCGAACCGCCTCGTGTTCAGCCCGCACTCCTACGGTCCGAGCGTGGCCGCGCAGAGCTACTTCTCCGATCCCAGCTATCCAGCGAACATGCCCGGCATCTGGGACACGCTGTTCGGCCACCTGATCGGCCAGGGCTTCACCCTCGTGCCGGGGGAGTTCGGCGGCCACTACACCACGAGCTCGACGCCGGCGCAGAACGACAAGCTCTGGCAGGACTCCTACGTCACGTATCTGATCAACAAGGGCATGAAGAACAACTTCTACTGGGCTGTCAACCCGAACTCGGGAGACACCGGTGGCGTCCTTCTCGATGACTGGCTGACATGGGACAACGGCAAGCTGCTGCTGCTCCAACGGCTGATGCAATAAACGGAGGCTCAATCATGAAGATCTTCACGAGACCCACACTCTGGATGCTCGCCGTCCTTGTCGGCATGGTCATGCCGGCGGCAGCATTCGCCCAGACTCACGTCGACAATCCGTTCGTCGGGGCCACGGTATACAAGAACCCCGACTACGCCGCCAAGGTCCAGACGTCGATCGCCCAGACCACGGACACGGGGCTGCGCACCAAGATGCAGATCGTGGCGCAGACGCCCACGTTCGTCTGGCTCGACCGGATGGCGGCGATCCCGAGCAGCGCCACCTCGACCGGCCTGCAGGCGCACCTCGACAATGCCCTCGCGCAGCAGCAGGCAGGGACGCCGATCGTCGCGCAGTTCGTGGTCTACGACATGCCGGGCCGCGATTGCGCCGCCCTGGCCTCGAACGGCGAGATCCCGCTCACCGCGGATGGGCTGAACACGTACAAGACCCAGTACATCGATGTGATCGCGGGCATCATGAGCCAGGCGAAGTACGCGGGTATCCGCATCGTGCTGGTGGTCGAGCCCGACAGCCTGCCGAACCTGGTCACCAACCTCAACCTCCAGGCCTGCGCCAACGCGAACTCGACCGGGATCTACGTGCAGGCGACCCAGTACGCGCTCAACAAGCTGCATGCGATCCCCAACGTCTACACCTACCTGGACATCGGCCACTCCGGGTGGCTGGGCTGGCCGAGCAACGCCGGACCTGCGGTGACCATGTTCACGAACGTCGCGAACGGCACCACCGCCCGGCTCGCCAGCGTCGACGGCTTCGTCTCCGACACCGCGAATGACATCCCGTTCAAGGAGCCGTTCATGACCGGGACCCAGACGATCAACAACCAGCAGCTGATCTCGGCCAACTTCTTCCAGTTCGACCCCGACATCGACGAGGCCACCTACACTGCCGACCTGTGGGCGCGGTTCACCCAGGCGGGCTGGCCGACCACCCTCGGGTTCCTGACCGACACCTCGCGCAACGGCTGGGGTGGCCCCGGCCGGCCGACCACCGCCAGCCCCAGCACCGACGTCAACACCTTCGTCAACGCGAGCAAGATCGATACCCGGCCGCACCGCGGCCTGTGGTGCAACCAGAGCGGGGCCGGCCTCGGTGCGCCGCCGCAGGCCGCGCCGCCCGGCTTCCCGGCGTCGCACCTCGACGCGTTCGTGTGGGTCAAGCCACCCGGGGACTCCGACGGCGCGAGCTCGCTGATCCCCAACGACGAGGGCAAGGGCTTCGATCGGATGTGCGATCCGACGTTCCTCACCCAGTACAACGTGCTCAGCAACGCCCTGCCCAATGCACCTCTGTCCGGCCACTGGTTCCACGCCCAGTTCGTCCAGCTGGTCCAGAACGCGTCCCCGGCGGTCGGCGGAACGACCCCGCCCCCGGCCTGCACGACCGCGCCGGCGGCGCCGGCGACGTTCAGTGCGACCGCCATCTCGCCGAGCCAGATCAACCTGAGCTGGGCCGCCGTGACGCCGCCGACAAACTGCTCGATCACCTACAACGTGCATCGCAGCACCACCTCGGGCTTCACGCCGTCGGCCACCACGCAGATCGCGTCGGCGCTGACCACCACCTCGTTCTCCGACATGGGCCGCGCGGCCTCGACGACGTACTTCTACGTCCTCGAGGTCGTCGACGGCGCCGGGACGGTGACCGCCCGGGCCCAGGCCACCACGCCCACCGGCACCGGCCCCACCTGCAACACCGCGCCCGCGACGGTCACCAACCTGCAGGCGACCGCGAACTCGTCGAGCCAGATCACCCTGACCTGGGCCGCGATGACGCCGCCGACGAACTGCGCGGTGACTTACAGCGTCCACTTCAGCACCACCGCCAACTTCACGCCGTCCCCCGCCACGCTGGTGACGAACGGTCTCACCACCACCTCGAGGGCGATCACCGGCCTGGCCGCCTCGACGACCTACTTCTTCGCCGTTGTGGCGGACGACACAGCCGGGTCAGCGGCGCCGACCCGCGCCCAGGCGACCACGCAGCCGGGCACCGGGGGCGGTGGTACCGGCACCTGCCACGTCGGCTTCAACGTCGTGAACTCGTGGCCCGGCGGATTCCAGGCGGCGCTCAGCATCCAGAACACCGGCACGGCGGCGCTGAACGGCTGGACGCTCACCTGGACCTTCCCCGGTAGCCAGCAGGTCTCGCAGCTGTGGAACGGGGCCATGACGCAGGCCGGCACCACGGTCACGGTGGGCAACCTGTCGTACAACGCGAGCATCGCCCCCGGCGCCAGCTACAACGACGCCGGCCTCACCGCCAACGGGACCGTCGGAGTCCCCACCAGCTTCGCGATCAACGGCGTCGCTTGCCAGTGATCTGACGAGGCGCCGGCACGCGGGCAGCGCGGCGCCCACGAAAGGCGCCTCGCTCGACCGCGCCGCGCGCTGTCCGACGTCGGATCGCGCCTGGCATCGTCGAACTCGGCGCCCGATCGGGCCCGGCACGAGCTGGCGGGCCAGCGCGCCCAGAGCGCCGACGATCGGCGCCAGGTCGCGTTCGATGCGGCCAGGGTGTTCATCGCCGTGCTGCTCGCCGACCAGGTGGTCCAGGCGACGCAGCGCAAGCTCGACGCCGGCGCCGCGCGATCGGCACTGCCCCCGACCTCGGGGCGTGAGCTCGCGCAGCGGGTCGGCGCCGCGCGCCGCCGACTGGCGACGCGGGCGCCGGCCCTGCGCTCACGGCAACGTCAGCAGAACCTAGAACGAGCAGCAGGCGAGATCCGCGGTCTGGGTAGGCCCCTGGGTATGGCCACCGGAGATGCCGCCGATGACCTCGGTCAAGTCCTGGGTACCGAGGATGCGTAGTGTCTGATGGTTGAGGTTGAGCTTGGATTGCTTGCGGGACGTGTGATTCTTTGGTGATTTCAACATGAGGAGCAAGATAATGTTGATTTCAGAACGCGCCAGTCTGTCGAGCTGCACAGAGCACAGGCCGCGAGGACGCAACAGGCGAGCAGGCTGCACGGACGAAGACGAGATCGTGGATATTCCAGCGTCATGGTCGATGGCAGTGTGCTTCGCCCGGAACACTGAACGCGACACTGGACTCCCGTCCCATGGGACAGTACGCCCCGCCGCTCCGCGCCGGAGACATCACCACAGGACACCCCCGTTGCGCTCGCTCCGCATCCGCCGGCGAACGCAGGCGCGCCCCGGGGCCCGCGCGACCAGCCGCCGCAGCCGCGGATGATCGGGCGGGTCGAGCCGGAGCAGGTGGCGGCCGGTGGCGACCGACGCGCCGACCCACGGCACCGCGCGGGTCACCGCGTCCCCGAGCTCGGGATCGGGATCGTTGCTCAGCCGCGGATCGGACAGTCCCTCGCGGATATCCTCGTGGCGCGTGACCAGCCAGACCGCGAGACCCTCGACGACCACCTGGGTGACTGGTCCTTGCTCGCGCAACCCGGCAAAGAACGGATATGGATTGCCAGTATATGCCGGTTCCCACGACGCCAGATCGATGTGCTCCGCCATGTACCCTCCAGCCTTCCACACCGACCGTCTGCCCGCCACGTGATGATAGCGTTGCACCCGGAGGGCGCACTGTCAAACGATGCCGGTGTGACACATCGCTGACGCCCGTCACGTCACGTAGTCGGCGGCGGAATGACTGTCGCGCTGATCGGGAGTGTCTCACCGTGTTCCGATCACGGTACCAGTCGCAGGTGCGGTACGGGGCGCGGCGCGGGCGGGTCGTCGTGCGGCTCGGCCGCGCGCGGGGCCGGGCCGCTCGAGATCAGCGCGAGCAGGTCGCGCGTGGTGAGCCGCGCGGCCGCGCCAGTGCCCTCGAGCACGCCGGCGATCAGGGCGCGCTTGTCGGCGTGCAGCGCGAGGATCTTGTCCTCGATCGTGCCGCGCGCGATCAGGCGGTAGACCGTGACCGGCCGGTCCTGGCCGATCCGGTGCGCGCGATCGGTGGCCTGGTCCTCGACCGCCGGGTTCCACCACGGATCGAGGTGGAACACGTAGTCGGCGGCGGTCAGGTTGAGGCCGGTGCCGCCCGCGGTCAGCGAGATCAGGAACACGTCGGCCTCGCCGGCCTGGAACGCCTGGACCCGGAGCTTGCGCTGCGCGGCCGGTGTCTCGCCATCGAGGTACAGCGCCGGGATCGCGAGCTCGGCCAGCTCATCGCGGACCAGCGCGAGGTGCGACGTGAACTGGCTGAACACCAGGGCGCGGTGACCCTCGGCGCGCAGCTCGCCGACCAGCTCGATCAGCCGGCGCAGCTTCGACGACGCCACCGACGAGCGATCGTGCAGCCGCGGGTGCGACGCGAGCAGCCGGAGCCGGGTCAGCGCGGCCAGGACCTGGAACCGGCGCTGCTCGTCGCGCACGCCCTTCCGGTCGGCGAGCTCGGCGACCGCCGCGAGCCGGGCGTCCTCGTACAGCGCGCGCTCGGGCTCCGACAGCGCGATCGGCACCACGATCTCGGTGCGCGACGGCAGCTCGCGCGCGACCTGCTGCTTGGTCCGGCGGAGCAGGAACGGCTGGATCACGCGCGCGAGCGCCGCCTGCGCCTCGCGATCCTGGCTCCGCTCGATCGGCGATGCGAAGCGGTCGCGAAACTGGTCCCAGCTGCCGAGCAGGCCCGGGAACACGACCGCGAACAGGCTCCACAGCTCGCCGAGGTGGTTCTCGAGCGGCGTGCCGGACAGCGCGACCCGGAAGTCCGCGCGCAGCGCGCGCGCGGCCCGGGCGCGCCGGGTGTGGACGTTCTTGACCGCCTGTGCCTCGTCGAGCACCAGGGTGGCGAACGTCGGCCCGCGCAGCTGCTCGAGGTCACGCGCCACCAGGCTGTAGGTCGCGATCAGGACGTCCTTCTTGCCCAGCGCGGCCACGCACGCCGCGCGATCGGTGGCCTCGGCGTACACGATCGGGCGCAGCCCCGGCGCGAACCGCGCGAGCTCGTCGACCCAGTTGAAGCACACCGAGGTCGGCGCGACGACCAGCGCCGGGCCGAGCCGCGCCCGGTCGAGCAGCAGCGCGATCGCCTGCACGGTCTTGCCCAGGCCCATGTCGTCCGCCAGGCACGCGCCGGCGCCCCACGCGGCCATCCGCGACAGCCAGGCGTGGCCCTCGATCTGGTAGTCGCGCAGCGTGGTGCGCAGCGTCGCCGGCGGGCGCGGGCGCAGCCGGGTCGCCGCGGCCAGCCGCTCGGTGAGCTGGGCCCAGGGTGCCGCGGCGTCGACCGCGGCCCCGGCGTCCGACAGCGCGGCGATCGCCAGCGCGGCGCCGGGCGACAGCTCCAGGCCCTGGCGCGATGCGAACGTCCGGTCGGCCACCGCGCGCAGCGCCTCGCGCAGCTCGTCGGACAGCGCGACCCACCGCCGGGAGTCCACGCGCACGTGGCGCTGCTGGCGGCGCGCGGCGTCGAGCAGCACCGCGAGCTCGATCCGGCCGTGCTCGATCTTGAGCTCGCCGACGATGCCGAACCAGTCGCGGTCGCGCCGCACGCTCACCCGCAGCGCGGGCGGCCCGAACGTGCCGATCACCACCGGCGGCTCGTCGAGCCACTCGGCGTCGAGCTCGGCCGCGTGATCGGGAAGCCGGGCGACCAGCGCCAGCGCGGCATCGACCTCGCGGATCCGGAAGCAGCCGGGCGGACCCTCCTCGGCGATCGCCGGCTCGCCGATCAGCCGCGCGAGCGCCGCGCGCGCCAGCGCCGGCTCGGCCGCCAGGTCGCGCCGCGCGTACGCCCGGGCGCCGCCGTCGACGAAGATCACGTCGCGCGGCCCGGCGCCGGGCGCGTACAGCGGCGTGCCCGGCGCCGCGCGCACGCACAGCTCGAGCTCGAGCGTCGCGTCCGGCAACAGGCGCAGCCGCACGACCGGTCGGGTCGCGACGCGCGCCAGGGTGCCGCGCAGCGCGGGAGGGACGGCGATCGCGAGCCGGTCCTCGAGCCGCGCGAGCTGGGCGAGCAGCTCGTCGTGGCTCTCGGGCGGAAACCGGTCGCCGTGCCGGTGGAGCACGCCCCACAGCCGGCGCGCGCCCTCGGGCAGCTCGACCAGCACGAACCGGCCGCGCGCTTGCTCGTGGACCAGCACGGGCTCGCCGGACGACATCGCCGCGCGCAGCGCCCCGGCGAGCGGCTCGTCGACCGGCTCGTCGTCGATCGTCGGCCGCAGTCGCACGCCGTCGCCGTCGGGCACCGCCGCGAAGCCGAGCGCGATGCGGACCAGCGCGATCGGCGCGCCGCCCTCGGTGAGCAGGCGCGGGTGTCCGACCGCGGCGGCGAATGCCTGCGCCGGGTAGCTCGCGCCGGCGCGCGGCGCGGCGCGCCAGGCGACCAGCGCCTCGGCGATCGCGCGATCGGGGTCGGACAGGTGATCGCGGTGCTCGGCCAGCAGCACGTGCGCGGGGCGCCGCGATCCCGCGCTGAGCCCGCGCCGGGTCTGCTTCTTCACGATCGCCGTCAGCGTCGGGACCCGCAGCTCGTCCTCGATCTCCCACCACACCTCGACCGCCGCGGGCTCGCGCTCGGCCGCCGCGGTGTACGCGGCGAGCTCGGCCAGCGCGCGCGACCACGCCGGCCGGTACAGCTCGGCCGCCAGCTCGGCGGCCAGCTCGGAGCGCCCGAGCACGTCGAGCGTGGCGTCGACCAGCGCGAGGCCGTGCGCGCAGCCCGGGCGCGTGCGGCACGTGCAATCGAGGACCGGCGCGCCGCCGCGGATCGTCAGCGTCGCGCTCGGCGCCTGGCGAACCCCGAGCGGTGTCACGAGCGGCTCGAGCTCCTGCCAGGTGACCGCGCGCTCCCGGCGATCGAACGCCCACTTCTGCCGCTCGCGCCACCGCCGCGGGCGCGGCGACGCCCGCTCGCGCAGCTCGGCGCGCAGGCCGACCAGCGCCGCGTGGAGCTGCGCGAGCGCCGGTCCAGGGCAGGCCCGCGGGGCCCGCTCCTCGCGGATCGCCTCGGCGACGAGCTCCGCCTCGTGCTCGAGCCGCGCGCGCGTCGCCGCCGCGAGATCGTCCGCCGCCGCGCGGCCGAAGTAGCGCGCCGTCCGGTCCGTCGCGCCGGTGTCGCGCAGGGCGAGCCCGTGCAGCCGCACGCCCCGCGCCGCCGGCAGCCAGGCGTGCAGCGTCTCCGCCGCGAGATCGAGCGCGTGCGCGACCCCGTGCTCGATCGCCCACGCCGCCACCGCCTCGCGGCTGTCCGACCGCGGCGCCGTGCGGCCCGCCGCGACGTCCGGGACGGCCAGGTACGCCAGCCCGAGCGCGACGGTGTGCTTGCAGTCGCCCGCGACCGGGCACGTGCAGACGCTGCGCAGCGCGCCATCGACCAGCTCGATCCGCGCGCGGTAGGCCGCCGAGCCGAGCACGGTGCCCTCGATCGCGCCTGCCGTGATCACCAGCGCCTGCACCCGGCCCTCGTCGAAGTAGGTCGCGCCGCGCAGGTACGCGTCGCCGAGCTCGCACAGGTAGCTGTGGGTCAACTGGCCGGCGAGCGACACGCCGGCCGAGCCTACCGGATCGCCGGTGCGCTGACGATCACCGCGCGGGCGAAGTTCCGCCGCGGCTCGCGCGGTCAGGATGTGTCGATCAAAGGGTTGGGGCCTTGCCACAGGTGCGCCAGCGTCCGGTGGACGTCGACCTGGGCCTTGACGTTGACGGCCGTCGTTGAGGTTGACGTGGCCGTGAACGTTGAGCCCATCGTCGACCTCCACGTTGACCATCGGTCGCGATTCTTCGACGAGATTCGGAGGTGATCGGAGCCACCGTCACCATCGCCACGTTTGTTCGCCGTTGATGCGCCGCCGCTCCGGCTACTCGCCGGACACCAGGTCGGCCATCTCCTGTCCGCCGGCCATCATGTGCAGGACCTCGTCGCGCGAGATCGCGCCCTTCGCGAACGTGCCCATCGACCGGCCGCGGTCGAGCAGCGTGAAGCGGTCGCCCACCGGGTAGGCGTGGTGCACGTTGTGCGTGATGAAGAGGACCGAGATCCCCCGGTCCCGCGCCCGGGCGATGATCCGCAGCACGTTCGCGCTCTGCTTCACGCCGAGGGCGGCGGTGGGTTCGTCGAGGATGAGCACGCGTGCGCCGAAGTGGATCGCGCGCGCGATCGCCAGGCACTGGCGCTCGCCGCCCGACATGGTCCCGACCGCCTGCTCGGCGTCGCGCACCACGATCCCCAGGTCGGCGAGCCGCTCGGTCGCGATCCGGGCGGCGAGCCGGCGGTCGAACACCCGGAAGATCCCCCAGCGGCGCGTCGGCTCGCGGCCCAGGAAGAAGTTCCGGCCCACGCTCATCAGCGGGACCAGCGCCAGGTCCTGGTAGACGGTGGCGATGCCGCGGTCGAGCGCATCGCGAGGTGTTGCGAACGCTGCGGGCGCGCCGTCGACCCGGTAGGTGCCGAGGCTCGGCGGGTGGACGCCGGCGAGGATCTTGATGAGGGTGGACTTGCCGGCGCCGTTGTCGCCGAGCAGGCAGTGCACCTCGCCGCGCCGGAGCCGCACGCTGACGTCTTGCAGCGCGATCGCCGTGCCGAAGAACTTGCTGACGCGGTCTAGCTCGAGGAGGTAGTCCGGCGCTGGATCCGGGGCCATGATCACCTCGCCTGCGTGACGCGCCGGCGCACCTGGTGGTTGAACAGCACGGCGAGCAGCAGCATCAGGCCCAGGAAGACGCGGAACCACTCCGAGTCGAGGTTGGTGTAGGTGATGCCGATCTGCACGACGCCGAAGATCACGGCGCCGAAGCACGCGCCGATCACCGAGCCGTACCCGCCGGTGAGCAGGCTGCCGCCGATCACCGCAGCGATGACCGCCTCGAACTCCTTCTGGAGGCCGCGGTCCGCCGCCGCGGAGCCGACGTCGCAGATCTGCAGCATGGCGAACAGCCAGGCGCACAGCGCGGTGAACAGGAACAGCGAGACCTTCACGCGCCGGACCGGGACCCCCATGTTCTGGGCGGCGGCGGCGTCGCCCCCGACCGCGAAGATCCAGTTGCCGAACCGCGTCCGGGTGAGCTGGAACGAAGCCGCCGCGGCGACCGCGGCCCACCACAGCAGCACCTTGGGGATGCCGCGCACCAGCGGCGTGCCATCGTCGAGCGTGCGGATCCAGTGGTGGTGCGCCATCCAGCCGAACAGGCCGTCGCCGAACGTCCCCGAGAACAGCAGGCCGGCGACCGGATCGCGCTCGGCCAGGTCGCCGATGCCGCTGACGATCGTGCGATCGGCGACGATGACCGAGAACGCGAGCGTCAGCCCGCGCAGCACGAACAGGAACGCGAGCGTCACGATGAACGACGGCAGCCCGGTGCGCACGACGAGCTGGCCGTTGATGAAGCCGAGCACGAGCGCGCAGGCGAGCGACGCCGCCATCGCCAGCCACACCGGCCAGCCGAAGTGGATCGGCGGGATGGCGGCGACCATGCCGGTGAAGCCGACCATCGAGCCGATCGACAGGTCGAACTCGCCGGCGATCATCAGCAGGCAGGCGCCGACGGCGAGGATGCCGAGGTAGCCCGAGACCACCGACCAGCTGATCACGCCGTCGAGCGCGAACATGCCCGAGTCGCCCGCGGTCACCCCGAAGATCGCGAACACCAGGACGGTGCCGGCGATCGCGGTCGCCTCGGGCCGCGCCATGACCCGATGCAACGCGGACCGCGTGCGCACCCGGTCGTCGGAAGGGCGGGACATCCGATCAGCGGTACTGCCCGGCGAACTTCTCGACCTTGCCGATGTTGTCCTTGGTCACGAAGCCGGGACCGGAGCTGATGTGCCGCGCTCCGTACACCGGGGCGAGGCCGTACGCGTCGAACCGCGCCCTGGCCTTCGGGCTGGCCTTGAGCGCGGCCATGACCTTGGCGAGATCCTGCGTGTTCTGCTGCGTCATGATCGCCAGCACGGCCACCGGGATGTAGCCCTGGAGGTACGGCTGCTGGTCGATCGCGAACGCCACGGTGCCGTCCTTGATGCCGGCCGAGATCTCCGGCGACAGGTCGAACGTCGCCATGAAGATCTTGCCCTTGAGCCCGAGCTTGGCGATCGCCTTGAGCGTCGGGTGTGCCGAGTTCGGGCCGAGCGTCAACACCGCCGACGTGCCCGGGTTCTTGCGCAGGTAGGCGCTGACCTTGCTCTCGACCGTGGTCGGGTCGCTGCCGGTGTCGAGCGTGGCCGGCTTGTAGTCGACGCCGAGCGCGTCGGCGAAGCCCTTGCAGCGCTCGAACGACGCCGGGTTGGTGGCGTAGTGGTTCACGCACAGGAACGACTTCGCGCCGGCGGCCTTGGCGCGCTCGCCGGCCGCCTTGCCGGCGTCGTACTCGGGCTGTCCGACGTGCATGATCGCGCCGAGCTGCTCGCTCTGTGCGGTGGTGCCGGAGTTGATCGTGACGAGCGGGATCTTCTTGGCGACGACCTGCGCGAGCGGCTTCTTCAGGACGTCGATGTCGGCGATCGACGTGATGACGCCGGCGTAGTTGCGCGCCGCGGCCTGCTCGATGATCCGGGCCATGTCCGCCAGATCGCCGCTCGGCGGGTTGCGATAGTCGACGGTGACCCCGAAGTCTTCTCCCGCCTGCTTGATCGCGTTCTTGATCGTGTTCCACCACGAGTCCGAGTCCGGGGCGTGGCTGACCAGCACGAACCGGGCCGGCTCGGCGTGCGCCACCGCGGCGAGCCCGGCGACACCGCCGAGGACACAAGTAACCGTGACCAGCCCGAGCAGTCTCTTCATGGGCGTTCTCCAGGCGAGCAAGGGATTCGAATGGCGACCGTATCCAGCCCGATCGGTGATTGCAAGCGGCGGCCGCACCCGACGCCTCGGCGCTACGCGAGGCCGCTACGCGAGGATCGAGACCCCGTCGCGCGCGAGCCGCGCGGCCCCGACGAGCCCGGCGTCGTCCCCGAGCTCGGCGACCGCGATGGTCAGCGGCTCGACGCTCGCCGGTGGCGCGATCGCCATCACGCCGGCCTCGGTCATCGCGCGCAGCGCCGGGGTGCGACCGAGCACGCCGCCGCCGAGGACCAGCCGCTCGGAGTTCAGGATGGCGAGCGCGTTGCCGAGCGTCACCGAGAGCAGCTCCGCCAGCTCGGTCCACAGCCCGACCGCCCACGCGTCGCGGTCGAACGCGGCGGCGTCGACGTGGCCCGGGGTGACCGCGTCGATCGAGCCGCCGGCGCGCTCGATCACCGTGGTCTTCACGTGCGGGTCCGCGAGCTCGCGGCGGATCCGGGCGAGCAGGTAGCTGCCGCCGACGTAGGCCTCGATGCAGCCCCGCCCGCCGCACATGCACGGCGCGGCGTCGCGGTCCCACCGGACCTTGGTGTGGCCGATCTCGCCGGCGCAGTTGCTCGCGCCCTCGACCAGCTGGCCGCCGACGATCAGGCCGCCGCCGATCCCGGTGCCGACGTGGACCGCGAGCACGTCGCGGCAGCCGCGGGCCGCGCCCGCCACCGCTTCGCCCCAGGTGATCGCGTTGACGTCATTGTAGACGCCGAGCTGGTAGCGCGCGCCCAGCCGGCGGCCGAGCAGCTCGCCGAACGGCACGTCGCGCCAGCGCAGGTGCGGCGACTGCGCGACCGTGCCGCGCCGATCGCGCAGCAGCGCGGCGATCCCGACGCCGACCGCGACCGGGCCGGGCGCGCCGCCGGCGAGCCGCTCGACCGTCCGCGCCACGCGCTCGACGATCGCCGCGGGCGCCCGATCGTCGCCGACCGGCTCCCGGTGGCTCCGCAGCGGCGTCGCGCCGTCGGCGCCGCCGAACGCCGCGGCGCGCAGGTTCGAGCCGCCGAGGTCGACGCCGATCTGGATCGTCACGGTTCAGTCGTACCGCGCCGGCCGGCAGCGCCGAAAGCGTCAACCCGGAGGAACGGACCGCCCTGACGTGCGGACGCGAACCGCATGAGCAAGGACGCTCTGCGAGCGAGATGCGGGAACGGTGGAGCGGTCCGGGCTTGGCTTGTCGAGCTGGCTCCTCATGCTCGGCCTGCGCGAAGCGGGCGCGGACAAGTAGCCCCAAGGCCGCATCGCGGCCCGGAGTTTGACCAGCGGGCGACCGAGCGCGAGCCAAGCAGCTCCAGGAGCCGGTGCGGGTGGTGCACAACGACTACACCGAGTGGTCCGGCCCGCAGCGGGTGCGCGACGTGCTGCCCGCCGGGGCGGACGCGCTGCTGCGCCACCGCTTCGCG
Source organism: Kofleriaceae bacterium (assembly GCA_041495365.1). Taxonomy (GTDB): domain Bacteria; phylum Myxococcota_A; class Polyangia; order Haliangiales; family Haliangiaceae; genus JABFXX01. Next base: position 23,044 of record JBGQCL010000051.1, read on the forward strand.
ATCATCCAGGTGTGGCGGCCGATCGGGCGACCGGCCGAGCGCAACCCGCTCGCGATCGCCGACGCGCGCAGCCTCGCGCCCGGGGATCTGATCGCCTCCGAGCGCCGCTATCCGGACCGGATCGGTGAGGTCTATCGCGTCGGCTACAATCCCGATCACGCCTGGTTCTACTTCCCGCGGATGCGGCCCGACGAGGCGGTCGTGTTCACGGTCTACGATTCGGAGCGCGACGGTCGCCCGCGGTTCTCCGCGCACACGGCGTTCGACGATCCGACGACGCCGCCCGACGCGCCGCCCCGCCAGAGCATCGAGGCGCGCGCGTTCGCGTTCTTCGGCCCGGAGGGCTGAACCGCGACCCCCGGCGAGGCGGGCCGATCACGGCGCAGGGCGCGGCGCGATCGGCGGCTTGCGCTGGGCCCCGCGCGGCTTCTTGAGGTCGAGGTCGCGGAACACCAGCGACGGCGCGACGATCGAGATCGCGATGCCGCTCGGCGGCTCGAACAGCGCATCGAACGGCCGGCCGCTGCCCGCGCTGACGTAATGGTACGGCACACCGGAGTTGCCGATGTCGAGCAGGTCCTTGAGCGCGCGCAGCGGCACGGCCGCGAACGCGGTGCCGCGCACGAGCTCCTCGCGGCCGTCGGGGTAGACCCGCTTCACGAGCGATGGCTGACCGATCACGGAGCCCGGGCCCGACAGCATCCCGGGGTCGAGGTCGCCCTGCTCGGGTGTGGTGATGCGGTCGACGACCATCACGTAGGCCAGCCCCTGCTGCTTCGCGGCGGCGAGCGCGTGCCGCACGAGCTCGCGATCGGGGACGCCGCGGCTCGCCGAGACGATCAGGTTTGCGGGGTGGGCGCGCACCGGCGAGGTCGCCGACGACCGGCCGTGCCCGGTCGAGTGCTCGAAGCCCTTGCGCGGCGTGCGCGACATCAGGAACCGCTTGAACACGCCGTCCTCGACCAGCGAGACCCGGCGCGCGGCGATGCCTTCCTCGTCGAACGCGAAGTGGCCGGTCAGCGGCTGGCCGGCGGACCGGGCGAGCGTCGGATCGTCGACGACGGATACGCCTGCCGGCAGGATGTGCTGGCCGACCTTGCCGGCGAGGTCGCTGTCGCCGGCCGTGCGCGCGCCGGGGCGGCTGCCCTTGGGCGCCGGGGTGCCGGCGAGGTCGTCGGCGAGCAGCGCGCGTACGACCCGGCCGGCCGCGGTGCCGCGGAACACCACCGGCCCGGCGTAGTCGTCGACGATCGGCGCCTTGCGCAGGGCCGACAGCTGCCTGGACATCGCCTCGACCTGCGCGACCATGTCGGCCTCGCGCGGCAGCTGGTCGAAGCTCGGCGCGACGAACATGATCGAGTCGTGCAGCGGCATGCCGTCGTCGGCCTGGGTCGCGCAGGTGACGGTGACGCGGACCTCGCCGAGCGCGGCCGCGGCGGCCCCGCCCTCGCTCGACACGAAGTAGCGGTTGCCGCGCATCTCGCGCACGCGCACCGTGTTGCGGTAGACGTCGGGGTTGGCGCGGAACACGCCGCTCAGCTTGCTGGCGAGCGCCTCGAGCCGCGGCAGCTCGGGCGTCGCGGGCGGCGCGGTGTCGGACAGCTTGACCGGCGTGTCCTTCGAGAACGACGGCGCCTCGTCGGGGTTCTTCGCCTCCTCCTTGATCACGGCCTGCTTGCGATCGAGCGCCTCGCCGGCGGCCTTGTAGGCGCGGTCGGTCGCGAGCCATAGCGCGTGGCGGGCCGCATCGTAGTCGTCCTCGTCACCGAGCGCGGATTCCTGGCGATGCTCGAAGCTGTCGGCGAAGTTGGAGTTGTCGAGCGCGTGGTCGCCGATCCGCAGGTCGATGTCGACCGAGCGCTCCGGCCCGGCGAGGCTGAACGTCAGCGCGCCGAAGCTGGCGGCGACGGTCGCGATCCGCACGTCCCACAGCTGATAGGCCAGGTAGTACGGCTTGGCGATGCCCGGCAGCTCGAGCTTGTCGATCGCGCGCGCGAGCTCGTCGGTCATCGCGCGCACCGCCTGCGGGGGCGGCGGGCCCCCGGCGTGCGCGGTGCGATCGGGCGCGGCGAGCGCGCAGGTGCACAGGGCGAGCGCGGCGAGTCTCATCGGTCACCTCCCGGCGGGGGTGCAGGCAGCACCGGGGGTCTGGACTGGCCCTTGGCCTTGCGGGTGACCTCGACGTGCGCGACCAGCAGGCTCGGCGCCGACGCCGACACCGGCACGAACCCGGATTCGGCGCCGCAGTAACCGTTGAAGGTCGCGAGATCGTCGGCCGCGGCGCGGATTTCGCCGAGCGCGGTCAGCGGCGTGCCCTCGAGATCGGCGCCGCGCACCAGCTCCTCGCGGCCGTCGGGGTAGATCCGGTAGACCATCACCGGCAGCAGCTTGAACGCCTGCGGCGAGAACGTCGTGGTCATCGTGAACCCGCCGTCGAGCTCCTTGAACAGCATGCCGTAGGGCTTGCCCTGGCGCCGGACCTCGTCGAGCAGCATGCGCCGCAGGGTCGCGCGGTCGACGGTGTGCGCGGCGGTGACGATCAGGTTGCCCTGGCGCGCGACCACCGAGCGGCCCTCCTGGCGCCGGCCGTGGCCGTTGGAGTGCACGAAGCCGCGCGCCGGCGACCGGCCGAGCAGGAATGTCCTGAGCACGCCGCCCTCGATCAGGCTGGCCTTCTGCCCGGGTACGCCCTCGTCGTCGAACGGGTAGTGGCCGTTGAGATCGACGCCGTTGAGCGTCGCGATCGTCGGATCGTCGTAGACGTCGAGGAACGACGCGGTGATCGCCTGGCCGATCTTCTTGGCGAACGTCTGGCCCTCGTTGTCGTCCTTCTGGCGGTGGCCCTCGATGCGGTGGCCGAACACCTCGTGGAAGAACACGCCCGCGGCCTGGCCCTCGAGGATCGCCGGGCCGGTGTAGGGCTCGACGATCGGCGCTCGCCGCAGCCGGTCGAGGTCCGCGATCACGAGCTCGATCCGGGCGCGGATGTCGGCGTCGCCCGGTAGCCGGTCCGGCGTCGCGACGTCGAACGTCTCGAACCGGTGCAGCTCCATGCCGTCGTCGGTGTGGGCCGACGCCTGGATCCGGATCCGGGCGTGAACGAACGGCACCTGGTAGCGCGCGCCCTCGGAGCTGACGAAGTAGTCGGTCTCGGACGTCGCGGTCAGGGTGAGCGAGCTGTCGAGGATGTCGGGGTGGCCGCGGAACAGCTGCGACAGTGGGCGCAGCCGCGCCTCCCAGGCGCCGCGATCGATCGTCATCGCGGCCGGCGGCTCGACGTGCGCGGCCGGCGTCTCGTGCGAGAAGTCGTCGGAGTCGTCGTCCTGCTTGACCGTGACCTTTGCGCTGGCCTGCACCCGCTTGAGCTGCTCGGCCGCCGCCTTGGAGGCCGCGTCGGTCTGGAGCCAGAGGATCGAGCGGATCGCGTATTCGTCGTCGGCGAGCGGCAGCGCGGCCGACCGGGTCTGACCGCGGTCCGGGCGAGCCCCGCGCATGCGGTGGCTGCTGTCGAGCTTGTGGTCGCCGGCGCGCACGTCGATGTCGACCCAGCGGTGGCGGACGTCGGACGAGCGCGAGACCGCACCGAACGACGCGAACACGCTGACGCTGCGCGCGTCGCCGGCCTCGTACGACGCGTGGTACGGCGCCTCGCCGTGCCGCGCGAGCTCGGTCATCGAGCGCTGCAGCTCGCCGGCGAGCAGCTCGAGCAGTGGATCGGGCTTGGCCGCGGGCGGTGGCGCCGGCCGCCGCGCATCGATCCGCGTCGCCGGCCCGGTCGGATCGGCGAGCGCCGCGGCGGCGGGCGATCCGGCCGGGCCGACGGCGCGCTGCGCGACCGGGGGCTCGTGCTTCGCCGACGACGCGCATGCACACATCACGCCCAGCAGGGAGAGTCGCTTCACGCGCCGATGATAGGTCATGGCTCGCGCGGATGCAGCGTCTCCGCCGTGATCTGCTCCAGGCTCTTGCCGGCGGTGGCGATGCCGAGCACGCTGACCGCCAGCGCGCCGGTCACCAGGACGACCGTGGTCATCACGAACACGCCGCCGAACCCGATCTGCTCGTAGGCCTGGCCGATGACGATCGGAGCGGACAGCCCACCGAGCCGTCCGAACGCCGAGGCGACGCCCATGCCGGTCGTGCGGAACGCGGTGGGATAGAGCTCCGGGGTATAGGCGTAGATCCCCGCGTACGTCCCGTTCATGAAGAACGACAGCAGGACTCCGGCGGTCGTGATCGATGCGCCGGTTCCGGCACTCGACAGGAGGTACGCCGAGACGCCGCCCAGGACCATGTACACCACGATGGTCCATTTCCGGTCGAGCTTCTCCGAGAGGAACGCCGCCGAGTAATAACCGGGGATCTGGGCGAGATAGATGATGATGCTGTAGCCGAAGCTCCTGGTGATCGTCATCCCCTGCTTGACGAGCAGCGACGGGATCCACGTGAAGAAGCCGTAGTACGAGAACGTGATCGTGAGCCACAGGATCCAGAGCATGACGGTGGTCCGCCGCACGGGCCGACTCCACAGCGCGGCCAGGTTGGCGAGCAGGCCGCCGCCGCGGTGCGCGCTCACCGCGGGGACCTCGACGCGGTCGAGCGAGGGCAGGGTCGTGCGCCCTCCGCGCGTCAGCTCGGCCTCGATGCGCTCGACCTCGGCGCGCGCCTGCACCGACCGGCCGCGCTCGAGCAGCCAGCGCGGCGACTCCGGGAGCGCACGGCGCCACCACAGCAGCATGACGATCGGCAGCGCGCTGACCATCTGCACGATCCGCCAGCCGTCGGACCACGCCGGGATGACGAGGTATCCGAGCAGCGCCGCGAACACGAAGCCATACGAGAAGAAGCCGGCGAGCGAGCCGATGAACCGCCCGCGATGCTGCTTCTGGACGAACTCCGCGAGGAACGGCGCGATGATCGCGGCCTCGGCGCCGGTGCCGACGCTGGCCACGACGCGCCACCAGAACAGCACCTGCCAGCTCGAGGCGAACGCGGCGATCAGCGTCGCCACGCTGTAGATCGCCAGACCGTACATCATCACGGTCCGCCGGCCGATCAGATCGCCGAGCGCGCCGGCGAAGAATGCCCCGAACAGATACCCGATCATCGCCGAGCTGCCCACCACGCCGGTCTGCTCGGTGGACAGCTTCCACAGCGCCGTCACCGCCGGGAGGATGAACGCCATCAGCGCCCCGTCCATCGCATCGAAGGTGTAGCCCAGGCCGCCCATCCACAGCAGGCGCCACTGGAAGCGGCCGAACGGGAGGCGCTCGATGCGCCGCAGGGTGTCGAGGTCGGCTTCGCTGAGCTGGCGCGGCTGCGTCATCGTCGGCCCTCCGGGCGTGCGGTGGCCGCATCCTCCCCCCGATCGCGGCGTGACGGCAACCTCGGTCGCAGGCTGGCCGGTCAGAACCGGACCCTGATTCCGACCTCGCCGCCGTCCGGCGAAGCGGCGACGAACGGCTCGACCGCCGGCTCGCTGGAGAGCCGGCGATATCCCAGGATCCCGTCGACCACGCCGTACGCGTAGACCGCGAGGACCCCGATCCCGCTCGCGATCGACCTCCGGAGTGCCCTGCGCCGCACGCGGATAGCCTGCCGCAGCGACTCACCATCCGCAACCAGGAGGGGGATTCGCGACTATCATGCCGCGATGGCAATCTTCGGCGGAATCCGCGTGCTCGACTTCGGCCGCTACGTCGCGGGCCCGTGGTGCGCGACGCTGCTCGGTGACCTCGGCGCCGAGGTGATCCGGATCGAGAAGCGCGGCGGCAGCGAGGACCGCTTCGTCGGTCCGGTCGCCGACGGTGGCGAGGGCGCGCTGTTCCTGCAGGTCAACCGCAACAAGAAGGGCATGACGCTCGACCCGGCCACGCCCGCCGGCCGCGAGGTGGTGCGGCGGCTGGTCGCCACGGCCGACGTCGTGGTCGCGAACCTGCCGCCGCAGCGGCTGCGCGCGCTGGGCCTCGACTGGGAGACCGTGTCGCAGCTCCGGCCGTCGCTGGTGCTCACGACGATCTCCGCGTTCGGCCGCGGCGGGCCGTACGAGGAGCGGCTCGGCTTCGACGGCATCGGTCAGGCGATGTCGGGCGCGATGTACCTCTCGGGTCACCCGGGCGAGCCGATGAAGGCGTACGTGCCGTGGGTGGACTTCGGCACCGCAGGGCTCGCCGCGTTCGCGACCGTCGCGGCGCTGTACGAGCGGCGCACCACGGGGCTCGGCCGGCACGTCGAGGCGTCGCTGCTGCACACCGCGGTCAGCGTGGCGAACGCGCCGCTGATCGAGCAGCAGGTGCGCAAGCTCGATCGGGTCGCGACCGGCAACCGCGCACAGACCGCCGGGCCGTCCGACGCGTTCCGGACGGCCGACGGCTGGGTGCTCGTCCAGGTGGTCGGGCAGCCGCTGTTCGCGCGGTTCGCGGCGCTGATCGGCGAGCCCGAGCTGGTCGGGGATCCGCGGTTTGCCGACGACAACGCCCGCGGTGCCCACGGGGCGGAGCTCTCGGAGCGCATGGCGCGCTGGTGCGCCGCGCGCACGACCGCCGACGTGCTCTCCGCGCTCGAGCGTGCGCAGATCCCTGCCGGTCCGGTCCAGTCGCCGGCCCAGGCGCTCGCGGACCCTCACATTCGCGCGACCGGCATGCTGCGAGCCGTCGACTATCCCGGCCTGCCGACCCCCGCCCCGGTCACCGACACCCCCGTGCGCTTCGGGGGCGCGGCGGTGGACGCCCTCGTGCGCGCGCCGCTGCTCGGCGAGCACACCGACGACATCCTGCGTGAGCTGGGCTACGATGCCGCGGCGATCGCCGCGCTGCGCGCCGACCAGGTCGTGTAGCTGGGTTCCGGCCGGTGCGGGAATTCAGGAGGAGGCCATGCAGCAATATGTGGCACTGCCAGGACCGCGCAGCGTTGCGGTAATGTAGACGTCACTGCGCCGGGGGCAGTGGGAGGTGCAGGGGACCAATGTCGCCAGCGGGTATGCGAACTCTGCGCTTTGTCGCCTCGGGGGCCGTCGTCGCGGTGTGTATCGCAGTGGCCGGGTCGGCCACCGCGGCGGGGGATCCGGCTGCGCTGATCACCGTCCCCGGCGGCAACCAGCTCGTCCTCCGGCGCGCGGAGGCGATCGAGACCCGCGTGACGTTCACCGTTCCGATCGCCGTTGCGGCCGGCGTACAGCCCGGCGCCCTGCGCGCTCGCCTCGTGGCCGTCGTGCGGGATGGCGCGCAGCAGATGTTGCCCGGCGGGGCGATCGCGGTCTACGTGGACCCGCTGGTCAGTGGCCCGGCGCTGCTGGTGGTGGTCGACTTCGCCCAGCGGTTCGCGCCCGGGACCTACCAGCTGATGGTCTCGATCGCGTCGAGCGCCACGCCGCCGAGTCCACCGACCTCCCCGCCGGCTCGCGACGAGCAGCTGCTGACACTGACGGTCACCGTTCCGGCCGCCACCCTGCGATCGATCCCGAGCGTGGTGATCGATCGCGAGGACTCGTGGATCTCCACGGTGGACGGGCCGGCGACCATCGAATTCCACGAGTCCGGAAATCTGGCACCGGTGACGCTGTCGGTATCGCAGGATGGCTCACTCGTATGCGGCGATCACCCGATCGGCGGTCGGGTCCAGATCTCGGGCCCGCTGCGCATCGATGCGGGTGATCAGGGCACCGGCCAGGTGTCGCTGGACGGCGTGTTCCCCATGGGCGTCGCGAAAGGCAACCTGTCGGTCATCGCGCGCGAGCTGGCCGCACCGATCACGATCCCGATCGAGGTCCGGACGCACCGGCCGCCGTGGTCCGTCCTGGTGCTGTTCGCGATCGGCACGGCGATCGGGTTCGTGTGGCGGACCCTGCTGCGCGAGCGACGCGACGGGCTCGTTTGCGAGCTGGCAGCCAGTGATCTCACGATGCGGATCGACGCAGTGCTGGCGGTGCAGCCCGTCGAGTGGGCCGCGGATGTCACGAACCTGCAGGCGACGCGGGACGCGATCGACCCACGCAACGGCAGCACGCTCAGGCCCGCCGAAGCGGGGCTGACGCAGGCCATCGATCGGCGCAACGAGAGGAGCAAGGAGCTGCAGGCGAGGATCATCGCCGGGATCGAGGTGACGCGCGCGAAGCATGCGCTGCCGCTGGGCCTCGAGCTGGGGCAGGCTGCCGCGAGCTACGGCCTGGCGTTCAGCAAGCTGCAGGAGCGCGCACTCGCCGATGCCGTGGACCATGTCCGGGCGGGTGACAACGCGGTGAGCGTCGTGGTCGAGCGCTGCCGCGCCTGGTGCGCCAGGCTCGACCGCGATCTGAGCGGGCTCGCAGGTGGTGTCCCCGGCTGCCCGGGTCCGGCGCGGCTGGCGGTTGCGACTGCGACGGCGCGGCTCGTCACCGCGCTGGCCGACGCCGACGCGGTGGTGGCCGGATCGGGGGCGCCCGCCGAGCAGCCGGCGGCGAGCCCACCGCCCGGGGCAGCGGCCCCCCAGCCAGCGCCGGCGCAGCCGCCCGCGCCTGCGGCGAACGCGGCTGCCGAGCCAGCGCTTGCTGGTGGCCGGCGCGGGCCGGACTTCGCACGGGTATATCTGGCGAGCATGCAGGAAGCATGGTGGCGCGCGTCCGAGCTCGCACGGACGCTCTACGAGGGACTCGAGCGCTTCCAGCGCTCGCTCCCCGCCACCCTCGAGCAAGCCGCCGCGGTCCGCGCCGCGGCGGACGTTCCGCCATACGCCGCCGAGCACCCCGAGAACGCGATCGCCGCGGCCGTCGAGTCTTGCCGCGCGCTGACCGAGGTGATCCAGACCAGCGTCCAGGCGCGGTTCGGCCAGGCCGTTCCCGAGACGGTCACACGCGCGATGGAGCGCGGCGACTACGCGGCGGTGTTCGCCGCGCAGGTCCCCAGACCGGTCGTCATCGCGGACGGCGGGCGCGGCGCACCGATCACCGGACAGGTGCCGCCGCCGCCGCCGCTCGTCGAGTCGCCGTCGCGTGGGGAGCTCCGCCCGACCGCACCGGCCACCGTGATCGTCGCAGCCGAGATCTCGTCGGTCGAGCGTCCGGTGCCCCGCAGGCGCGTGGTGATTCGCAGGGAGCTCCACCGGGTGCTCGTCGCGCGCTGGCTCCTCGCCGCCGCCGTGACCTCGACGATCGCGTACGCGCTCTACGGCGGCGCCTTCGTCGGGACGGTGCCCGAGATCCTGGGCATCTTCACGGCCGGCTTCATCACCGACCTCACATCTGACTCGGCGCTCGAGGGGCTGCTGGGGAGGTTTCGACCGAAGGCCGACGCGGCCGACGCGGTCCCCGCGGTCTCGACCCAGCGAGTAACCACCGGATGAGCGGTGCCAGGAGGAAGTGCGCGTGGCTTCTCAGCTGACCCGGTGCGCCGCGGCCCGCGTCATCAACGGCGGATCGACCGGCACCGCGTTCGTCGTCAAGGACGATCGGCGATGGTTGCTCACCGCGCGGCACTGCGTCGTCGACAGCAACCGCCAGGTCGTCCAGCAGGTGGAGCTCGAGTTCCCCGACCCGAAGTCGGAGGCCGGCACGGCGGTGTTCCACAAGGCAACCGCTCGCGTCGTCCACGCCGGGGACGGCGAGGACTGGGCGATCCTCGAGGTGGACGCGAAGCAGGGGCTTCCCCGATGGGCGAAGCAGCTGCGGCTGCTGCACGCCGACCTGCATCTCGATCACCCGTGGTCGACGTACGGCTTTCCCGGGCCCGAGCCGGGTGAGACCTGGAAGCGCGGGCTGCCGCTGTCCGGGCGCGTGACCCTGGGAGGCGTGAGGCCGCACCTGTTCGCTGATCGGCTGCGCGGCCTCGTGGTCGGCGGGGTCTCGGGCGCGCCCGTCGTGGTCGAGGAGCACGCCGTTGGCCTTATCATCCGCGCCGACCGAGACGACCGGGGGGTCGCGACGACCGGGAGTCTCTACGCGCTACCGTTCACCGAGCTTGCCGCGCCCGTTGGCCACCTGGGGATCGGCCGCGAGCCCGCGTTCTGCGAGCGCACCAGCTCGGAGGTGAGCCGTGGCAAGGGCCTGCCCGACGTGGCGCGCGCGGTGTGGGAGCTCGATCTGGGCGATCCGATCGAGAGCATCGCCCGGGTCGAGCGCCTGGTCGCGCTCTGGCTGCTGCTCGAGCAGCTCCCCGGCGCGCTGCGCGTCGCCGACGAGGCGGCGCTGCCGCGCCCCGAGGCCCGCAGCGTGGTCGAGTTCGCGGCGTGTCAATGGTTCTCCCGGAGCGCGGCGCTGACGCTGGCGGACCGGCTGCTCGGGCGGTCGCAGTCCCGTGTGGTGTCTGTCGAGTCCGACGACCTCGACCTGATCACACGGTTCGTCCGCCGCGCCGGTTTCGAGGCCGTGCGCAGCGTGATCTGGCACGACGGCCACATCCGCTTGCAGTGGACCCCCGGGCAGACCTGCAAGGAGCTGGTGGCGGAGCTCGCCACCGAGCTGCTGGTCAAGCTCGGCGGCGGCAGGTTCACCGCCACGGATGCCGGACGCGCGCTCGCGAGCTGGGCGAGCGCGGCGGAGCCGGCCCGGACCCAGCAGTACGAGGCGCTGGTCCGCGATGCCGCCACGGCGCTGGTGAGCTGGGCCGAGCAGAGGGTCAACGTTCGCCGTCCGGCCTGCGTGTTCGTGTCGCTGCTCGAGTACACATCGGACGATGCGATCGAAGCCGTGCACGGCTTGTTTCCCGAGCTCGGCATCATCGTGTGTGGGCCGGCCCGGGCGGGCGCCCTCCCGCTCAGCGAGGGGCCGTCGCTGGCCGAGGCGCGCGTGCAGGCTCAGAGGTTCGAGGATGCGCTCAAGGAGCTGGCGACCCTTCACGCCATGGGAGGACCATGAAACGCCCATTCAATCCCAGGGAGCAAGCGGCGGGGCCTCGCCCGGCGAGCGTGCGCCCATATCAGACCACCGCCGAGCTCGAGCTGGCGGTCAACATCGCCCTGGTCTGCGATCGTCCGCTCTTGCTGATGGGCGCGTCGGGGACCGGGAAGTCGACGCTCGCGCGGTTCGTCGCGTGGTGCCTGCGGCGCCACTATGCGGAGCACGTGATCACGTCGCGGACCAGCGCCGACGACCTCAAGTGGCGGTTCGACGCCGTGCGCCGGTTGCAGGCTGCCCAGATGCCGCGGGCGCTGCGGACCGACGCCGACGAGCTCGCCCGCCAGGTCCAGCTCGGCGGTGAATTCGACCGCCAGTTCGTGACGCCCGGCGTGCTGTGGGATGCCTTCGATCCCGAAGGTGCCAGGGCAATCCGCGATGCTGCCGCGAACGCCGGAGCCGGCGTGCGCGACCGGGCGGGCAGGGACGAGCCGGATCGCGAGCACTTCGGCGACGACGGCGTGGTCGTGTTGCTCGACGAGATCGACAAGGCGGACCCCGATGTCCCCAACGACCTCCTGGTGACGCTCGACCAGCGCTGGTTTCACTGCTCGGATCTCGACGAGTCGGTCAGCGCGGCGCGGGATCGCAAGATCCTGGTCTTGATCACCAGCAACCAGGAGCGAGAGCTGCCGCGGGCGTTCACCAGGCGATGCATCGTGGCGCACCTGCCGCGCCACTCATCGGAACACCGGCGCGCGATCGCGGTCCTGCACCGGCCGGGCATCTCGGAGGCCTTGCTCGATCGGATCGACAAGGTGTTCATGCGCCTGGAGGCCGCCGCGACCGACGCGAGCGTACCGCCGCCGAGCACGGCGGAGTACCTCGACGCCGCGAGCGCGTGCGTCGGGCTCGAGCTGACCGAGCCGGAACCCGGCGACGCGGTGGACGCCGCGCGCGGCGCCGAGCTCGACAAGGCGCTGGAGGCTGCGATCGAGGCGACGCTGTGGAAGCACGGGCCGCTGCCCCCCCGGCCCGAGCCGCGGCCGGACCGTCCGGCGGAGGTCGCGGTCAGCTGATGCGCCCCGAGGTCGGATTTGCGGATCTGGTGCGAGCGATCGACCGGCTGCGGGTCCGACGGTCCGAGGACGCTCACGCGATCGTCGACCTGGTCATCCCGGGTCTCGGCGCGGGACCGGCGCGCAAGCCATCGCCCGCGGCGAGCGACGAGGGCGTGCGCCGGCGCGATCCGGTGAGCCAGGGTCCGCCGCGGCCCGCCGCGCGCCCGCCGCGTTCGCCCGTCAAGCCTGCGCTCGATGACGATGTGCTCGATCGGGGGGACGAGATCGCCTCCAAGCGGGATCTCCCGGTGCGCGCCTACACCAGCGGCGATGCAGCCAGTGCTGCGCCGATCGGCGTCGAGGGCAATGCGCACTCGCTCGTGATCGACGCGCCCGCGCCCCCGGAGCGCCTGTGGCTCGAGCCGATGATCGAGCCAGGGCTGGCGCGTGCGATCATCGCCGCGCTGCTGGGTCGCCCGGTGTTCGAGGGCCCGATCGATCTCGCGGCGGCGATCTCGGTGATCGCCGGCGGTCGACCGCTGCGCCGGGTGCCGCGCCGGCGCCGCCGGACACTCCGGTTCGCCGCCCAGCTCCTGATCGATGATGGCAGCGGGATGGCGCCGTTCGCCGGCGACGCCGCGGACCTCGAGCTCCGCGTGAAGGGCGTGGTGGGCGCAGAGCGCGTCGACGTCGTGCGGTTTCACGGCGCCGGGGCACCGATCCCGGGCGCCGGTGAACTCGACGATCCCGCCAGGCTCGTGCAACGCGCCGGCCAGTGGACGGCGTACGACTGTCCGGCGCCGCTCACGCCGGTTCTCGCACTCACCGATCTCGGGCTCGCGAATGGCGGCCTGACCTCGCGCGAGACGGCGACGTGGCGGGGGCTGGCCGAGGTGCTCGGGCGGACCGGATCGCCGCTCGTCGTGCTGACGCCGTGCCCGCCGCGGTGGTGGCCGCGCGCGCTCGACGGGCTGGCGACGATGGTGCAATGGGACCGCGCCACCGCGCAGGTCCGCCGCGGCGTCGCGGAGTCGCTCCGCGCCAGCGCAAGTGCCCGGCTCCGAGCGCGCGAGCCGTCACGCGCGGACGCCGCGCTGCCGCTGGCCCGTGCGGACCACGACTTCGGCTGGTTCGCGGCGGCTCATCCGCTGAGCTATGCGCTCGCCCGGCTGGTCGCGTTGACCGCGCGCTGTGAGCCGGCGTTGCTCCGGCGGTTGCGCCGGCGGTTCTTGCCGTCGGTCGAGGCCTGGGTCGAGGGCGAGCTGTGGGCGTCGCCCCTGGTCGAGGTCCGCTCGGTCAGTGGCCTCCGGCTGCGCCCCGACGTCACCCGGGCGCTGCTCGACAGCTGGCGCGGTGATCCGCAGCTGGCCGACGTCGCCGTGGCGATCGAGAGCGCGCACACGGGTGCCTCGCTCGTCGTGCGGATGCAGGAGCGGCTGACCGCGCGCGTGATGCAGACCGATGCTCGGGCGCACGCCGAGGTCAAGCGGCTGCTGGCGCGCCTCGCGGCCACCCTGGTGCGGTCGCACGGCACGCCGAACCCGCTGCGGGCCTGGGCGCAGTACACGCTCGGCCGGTGGCCACAGGCCAAGCTCGCCGAGATCCCGGCGGCGTTCCACCTCGCCATGGCCGCGGCGCCGTCGGGACCTGCGCTGATCGGTTCCGGCGTGCGCGATGCGTCGCTGCTGCGCGCCGCCGATGTCGACGAGGCGGCGGCCGGTGGCGTCCACTACGACGTGCGATCGCAGGTCCAGCTCGGCGGGCCGCGGCGGCTGGTGCGCGTGCGGCGCGAGCGCGAGGAGGCGGTGTTCCAGCTCGCCGAGCGCACGTCGTCCGCCGGCCTCGACCTCCTGGTGCCGGACACCCGGCCGGTCATCCTCGAGGTCTACCGCGCCGACGGCGAGCCGGTGATGATCACGCTGGACGCCGAGCCGGTCCACGTGGCGTGGCCCGACGGCCCGCTCGTCGTGTATGCGATCGATGGCAGCGGCTGGGAGCTGCGGCCGGTCGCCGCACGGCAGGTGCCGATCGCAGCACCGTGGTCATCGCTGGCCCGTCTGGTTGCGAGCCGGGAGCCGGCCTACGGCTACCTCGCGGACCGACGCTGGGTCGTGGTCAGCGCGGTCGGAGTCGATCCGACCACGATCGAACCGATCAAGCTCGTGCTCGGCGATGTCATGCTGCACGCCAAGCTCGCCGCGATCGACGCCGAGCTCGGCGTGGCGCTCCTCTACCTGGCCGACGATGCCCCGGTCGAGCCGTTCCCCGCCGCCGTGCGCGACGCACCGCGGACCACCGGCACGTACGCCGTGCTGCTGCGCGGCGCCTCGCATCGCATCGTGCCCGCGGACCCGGCCACATTGCCGCGCGATCTTCGTACCGCGCGGGCGGCGCTGCGGCTGCGCGAAGGACACCCGGGCATGCCGGTCATCGCCGACGGTCGGGTCACGGGGATGCTGTCGACCCCGCTGGCCTACGAGACCCGCGGCGGACTGCAGTTCTGGAACGTCGTGCCGATCGAAGTGATCGACCGCGTACGCGAGCGCCAGCGCGCCGACGAGGTCGCGCTGGTCGACATCGGACGGGGAATCGCCGTCAGGCCCGAACCCAGCTGGTCCGCGCTCGCGCTGGCCGCCGAGCCGATCCTGCGCGGGATCGAGCTGGCGCACGGCTATGTCGACGAGCTCGCTCGCGGCGGTGGGCAGCTGCGCAGCGCCGCGGTGCTGTGGTGGATGCATCATCCGTCGCGTTGCGCGGTGCCGCACGTCATCGATCAGCTGGTCGAGGCAACGCGCACCATCGAGCGGGCGATCGCGATCTACTGCCTCGAGCAGCTGATCGCGACCGATGATATCGATGCCAGCGAGGCTCGCCGTGCGCGCCGGATCCTCAGCACGATGTCGAGGTCCTGGGGCGACGACCGCCTGGCGATCCGGGCCACGGCGCTGCGCGACGCGCTCGCGACGATCGAGGGCCCGCGCGAGAGGACAAACCTGTCGGCGGTGAGCATCGTGCCGAGCTTCCTCGATCCGCGCGGCATCGGCCGGCTCGGCGCGGCGCTGCGCGGCGACACCCGTGTGCTGGTGCTGGCGGGGGGGATCGACGGTGCATCGCGGCTCAGCGTCGCGCGCAGGCTGTATCGCAGCTATCCCGCCGATCTGGCGATCGCGTGGTCGTTCCACGGTCCATCGGATGATGTTGCGCTGCGGCAGGTCGCGGGCGAGCTGCTGAGCGTGCCCGCCGGTGCCGAGCTCGCGGACCTCGCGCGCGCGACGGCCGATGCGGACGCCAGCGTGCTCCTGGATCGATTCGACCGGATCGCAGCGTCGCGCGAGCAGGCGCTGCGCGATCTCCAGGACTTCGTCGATCTGTTCGCGTCGACCAGCCGCGGTCGCTACATCGTCACCTGGGGCGGCTCGCTCCCGCACCTGCCGCCGCGTCGGGGCCTCGAGTGCGTGGCGTTGCCGTCGCTGCCGGTCGAGGTCCAGTTCCGCGAGCACCTGTTGACCGCCCACGAGTCTCCTACCATCGGGAAGTGGCTGTCCGAGCTCGTCCCGTGGGGACCGATCGCCGCGGTCGCCGCGGTCGTGCGGGTCGTGGCCGAGACGCTGCCGCGCACGGTCCCCGAGGCTCACCAGGCCATCCTGGCGGACTATCTCACCGCGCTCCGGGCATGGCTCGACGAGCCGGATGGCGCGCGGGCCGCCGCGGTCACCGCGGCCGCGGCTGATCTGCCGCAGGACCTCGAGCGCCCGCCGCTGTTGCTGCGCTCGGTCGGCGAGTTCCTCGGACGGATGATGCACCACGTCGAGGCGTACCTGCGGCGCCGCGGCGCCGACGCGGGTCGACCCAGATCGACGTCGTCGCGCCACGACGACCTCGACATGCTCGAGCCGATCCGCCGCGGCATGGTCGCGATCGCGCCGCTGCTGTCGCGGCTCGCGCCGCAGACCTTGCAGGCGATCGTCCGGCGCGCCTATCTGGGCACCGCCTACCTGCGAGACGACGCGACCGAGCTGGTGTTCGCGTTCGACAGCCCGGTCGCCAGCCGGGCAAAAGAGCTCGAACGTGCGCTGCGCACGCTGACCTCGGGCGACGTCGACCTGGCGAGCTCTCCCGGGGACAAGGACAAGCTCACGTTCCGCGCATCGCCATCGGTGTATCGCCAGCTCGGCAAGCAATGGCGATCCGGCTCGCTCACCGAGCTTGCCGGTGCGAGGATCCGCTGGATCGCCGAGCTCAACCCGTTTCCGACCCAGGACGACCCGCAGAAGGGGCACTGGGGAGGGCTGCCCGAGAGAAACGGCCGCCTCGCGACCGCGACGGTGACGCGCATCAACGAGACCGGCGACTGGTACGACGTGCGGGTCGAGGTCGAGGCACAACCCGGTGCACCCGCGCTGCGCGGACCGGTTCGCGCTCACCTTCATGAATCGTTCGTCGAGCCGATCCTCGACGTGCCGGTGCGCAAGGGCCGCGCGGTGCTCGATCTCGTGGCCTGGGGATCGTTCACGATCGGCATCGAGTGCGATCGCGGTGCGACTCACCTCGAGGTTGATCTGGCCAGTGTTCCCAACGTCGATCCGGAGTTCATCGACGACGATCCGGCCAGCGAGCCGGGGCTGGAGGTCGCCTCGTACGGTGTCGATCTGCCGCTCGCGTTCGGGACGACCTGGACCTATGCAAGCGATGCGTCCGGTTCCTATCGCATCCGCGTGGTCGAGCGCGTGGAACACGCCGGCGGTGTCGTGGCAGTCAAGCTCGAGGGGGCCTTCGAGCGTGCGTTGCCACCCCTGGTGCCGGCGCTGTGGCTGCTCACCCGTGGCGATGGTCGCTACTATGCGATCCTCGACGACCCGAAGTCGCCGATGGTGCGGTTGCGGGCGTCGGGCGATGACCTGCGCGACGTGATGGTGACAGAGAATCTGTTTCTCCGGCTGCGCGCGCGACCGCGGACGAGCTTCGCCAACGCGTTCTGCATGATCAGCGTCCTCGATGTCCGGTTCGCGAGACTCAGCGTCCGCGGTTACCACAAGAACGCGGTCGTGTACGACGTGGTCCAGACCTGGCCGACCGGACCGGTTCAGCTATCGATCGCGCCCGGTGTGGGCGTGCTCAGCGCGACCGGCCTTCGAGGCCACACGCTGCGGCTCGTCGAGATCGCCGAGCGGAGATCGCCGGCGAGCCGCGATCAGGACGCGAGGTCGCGCGCCGCGAGACAACCCGGCAAGCCGAAGCCGCGCGCCAGCATGAAGGCAGCGGC